>NZ_JAFCTU010000001.1:0-437520 GCF_049896185.1 Massilia sp. TSP1-1-2 | reverse complement strand
AAAATTTCTGCGTCATTCGCTCCTGCCTCGATACGCTGCGAAAGCAGGGCCACGGCATGCTGGAGGTGCTGCAACGCGCCTTCGCCGGTAATCCTATCCAGCCCACTGCATAGGCGCTGAACAGTCACCTTTTTTGTATGCACATTCGCTTGGGAATAACGGGACCAACTGCAAGAAGTCAACGTCACATCCGGGCTTTCTTAGTGGCCGAATAATCTCATCCCCGCCTTCCGTGATAAGAAAGGTGGACATCGCCGTTCCATTCCACAGTCCCCACGGTAAGGTCACCGTATCTCCAAAATGGGGCGCTTGCTTTGTTCCAGTCCCGTGCAGGGCTACTTCCGCCAACGATTCGACGACACCATCAACTTCAGGAGCTATTCCAAGAACGAACTCGCAGCGCTTCGAAGTCGCATCCAGTTCAATCGAAGCGCCGATAGTCGCATAAATGCAAACACCCTCGCCTGACACGGCTTCTGACCATTTCCAGATTTCGATGCGCTCGCCAGTCTTAGCTACGAACTCCGCCTCACGAGTCGGAGCACCAAAGCATTCTCTGTAGTGGAACTTAATCAGATCAAGCTGATCTGCCTGTTTGTTGGCTGGCTCCATCACCTTCTCCCGGTCCAATAGGTCGCGCCCTTCTGCTTGAGTTACATGCCCTGCAAGAGCTGCTCAAATTATCAGGGTCATCGACTCGTTTATTACGAACTTCCTTCGTATCCTTCCAATTGCCTTCTTACCAATCCTGCTTCTGCGAGCAGACGTGGTCGACCGTGTCGCACTGCACGGGGTCTGTGCGCGTGTTGGTTGTCGGATCTGACCCCGTGCCGCGCGCTTCGACAGAGTCTGACGCTGTAACGTCTAGCTGCCCGCCTTTTTTCGCATCGGCTTTAGCGCACCCTCGCTTTCCGCAAGTGCGGCTGGCAGTACCGCGCAGCGGCTGATCAAGGTGCTCCAGTACTACGGCCGAGCCCCTGTCCATTTGGCACTGACCCCGTGCCGTTCTGCTGACCCCGTGCCGTTCTGTTTAAATGTCAGCCCCAGCTTCCCCCTGTGTCAGACTAGTTGTCGCCTCTAAATTTTGGAGGAAACAATGAGAAAGCAGTATTCTGACGCCTTTATTGAGCAGGCATTGATAACGGTGTATTCACGCGGCGACCGCACGATCGAGTCGGTTGCCAACGAAGTGAATGTCGGCTATCGAACGCTCAAAAACTGGGTAAATCGGTATCCCAAACATCCAAAATACCCGCACTTCGCACGACCGCGCCGGGTTAAAAATCAGGTCCCCGCCGCACATAAGCCCGGTCGTGGAAATTACGCCAAGGGCCGCTGCAATTCCCAAAAACACCAGCGTCGCTAAAATATTCATTGCACTCCCAGTGGCTCGAAAATGACTATCCCGAAATTGATGATGCCGGTTTCCCCTTAGCTTCGCGGCGCAGCAGTAGTGCTCAAGCACAGCCTCGCCACGAATCAAAGGCGGCCGAAGTTGGGCACGGTGGATTGCAGCGTAGCGCCGCAACTCGTCTTGTGACCTTCGTAGGCCACGCCAATGCCGTCAATGGTATGGTGCGGATCGCCTTCGGTAATCGTGCCGTCACCATGTAACGGACAAGTGATCTTGTCCCCAACACGGGCAACGGCGACGCCCCCGACCATAAAGTGGGTGGCGGCGACGCCGGACACTTTGCCGCCGTGGCTAGTCGGGTCGTTCAGACGGATCACTTTTCGCATGGTTTTTTTCAATAAACTATGTGCATGGCACGGCGGCCATTCCTGGCTCCATCCGCTGATGCGCCATCAAATTGCCGCCCATTTTTATTTCACACTCGATCTGCAAGCCCATTTACGCGGGGATTCTTCTTTGTGCAGGGCGCGGGCTCACATCCGTTGCGTTCCCTACCGGCGTCGCCCGTGCTATCACTGTTGATAGTTGGCCGGATCGACCGCTGGGGTCCCATGGTGCGCGAACACATCGCCGCCTTTCGGATGCTTTTGCGTCTTGCGCTTGTCCTCAGACGGCGGGCTGATGAAGACGATGGACGCCTCGTTCTTGTCGCGCAGGTTGATCGCCGCACTGACACCGCCTTCGCGGTAACTGCCCATTACACCAATGGCCATCTGCATAAACAACGTTGTCGCCCCTGTGTTGCCAAGGCGTTTGTCGGTGTCGATGAACTGGCTGGACTTGGCGGTGTCGATTTCCGGTCCGCCGTGCGCTGCGTAAGCGTTCAAGGCGCTGTGCAACATGGTGACCTGACTGCTGTCGTCTCCGGTGGCCGCGATGACGAGGACGGGCGCCTTGGCCCGCTCCCCTTCGGGCAGGGTAAGCAGCGCCGCCTGCCAGCCGGCCTGAAGTACCTTGTCGCGTTCGTCGCGGCGCGTGATCGGCTTGCCGTGTTCATCGGTGAACTTGACGAACGTGGGCCGGTGGATGAAACCGAGCGTGGGCAACTTGTCGAAGGTCGCTAGTTGTTCCTTGTTCCATGGGATCGGAAACCAGGGAGTTGGCCTCCAATCCTTTGGGGGGTGGTGCGCCGTAGGGCTGGTGATGTTCACCAGACTGACGGCACCCGACCCGCGAACGTCGGACCGTTTCGCGAAGGCGGCGGCGGCCTCAAGCCACTCGTTGATAAGCGGTTGCCGCTGGATCGCATCCAGGTCCTCGTGACGCACCGGATCCGCTCCGACCTGGGCAGGCGTACGAATGACTTTTTCGCGTCTTGGATGTGGGACGGCCGCCATCAAATGGGCGTACATCGAACGAAAGACATTTTGCACAAAACTGTTATCTGGATCGTCCCAAGCGAACTTACGAACAGGATCGACCCGTTCGCGCCGCGCCAACACGAACAGTGCGGAAGTGTCGGGCATTTCCGGGACGTATTTACCATCCTTCAAAAGCTTCGGCGTTCCGGGCAGTCGATTGCTGTCGCGCGACTCCATGCTGTCATCCGAGTTTAGAACGATATATGGCACATCAGGATTACCATCGAAAAACGTGAAAATGTCTTCCAGAATGTGGTCGGGCCGTTCACTGAAGCGGCGCGGTCCGACCACAAAAAGATGCCAAGCCATGCCCGACGAAACGGCGCTGCCTGCCAGGCCGGCGTTGGGTTCGTCCGGACGGTCGGCCATGTCCGGGTCGGCAGCCAGCGCAGCGGCATTGAATACGGGGACGCCATAATACATTGGTGTGTACTGGGCACCGTTTTCCAGCGAGTCGCCTGCCCGCCCGCCGGCGAGTCCTGATTTCTCCTGCGCGCTCCACGGATACTTTTCCTTGTCCTGTTCCCGGATTGTGGTGAACGGACTGCCCTTTTGCAAAGCCTCCCAGAGCTTGCCTTGGCGATATTTATCCAAGGTGGCGCCAAGGCCAATCACTTCCAAAACATATTCCCGTTTGGACTGATCTGTAGCGACTATTTGTTGTGTCTGAGCCGCTTGTACATGCACTTCCTTTGCCTGGACTTTATTCGTTGCACCGATCCAGCGTACGCCGAAGAACAGCGCAACCACCGCTACCGGCCCGGCGACCCACCACAGCATTCTATTGCCCATCGTTTGCTCCTGAATCAAAAGGCTTTCCGGCCGTACTACGCTCATGACGAAAATCGTCCATAGCGGGATCAGAATAATAAGCGCGATCAGCGCGGCGAGCAGAAACTTCCACAATTTCGGCGACTCGCCGGTCGCGCGGCCATTCACACTTTCCCCTTGTTTGCGGGCGCAGGCGCGCCACCTGCGGGTGCAGATTTAGGCGCAGGCTGCACGGCGGCCGTTCGCGCGCCGGCCACTGTTTCGCACACTACGGTCGATGGCAGCCCCGTATGCAGGGGCGGAACGCAGGCCGGCAATCTGCCGCTGCTGTAATAGTCCGCGCTGCCCTGGACCACGTCCTTGCGCCATTTCGGCTCAGCCTCCCAATAACCATGGAAGTCCTTCACGAACTGGCCCCATTTCATGATCGACGGCCGCGGCTGCGCGGATTTACTGCTTTGAAGTCGCCAATCCGCCACAGCGCACAGGTAGGCATAGAAGTTCGGGTCGCTCGACGCCTGTCCACCACCGATGGCGACATCGTAAGCGGTGACGTTGCGGTGGTTCTCACTGCTGCCGATAATCGCACCGTGGAACGACTTCGGACTGACTTCGTGTTGCCATCGACGCCGCGCCTCATTAGGGGTTTCATAGCGGGTGATGGAAAGTTGATCACCGTCACCTGATGCCCTTGAAACATAGAGAATTTTGTGGCATTGGTCGCCGGGCGCCTTATCTTTGTTGAATGCGTCTTGCACCTCGTGGTGCGCGCCCGACCCGAACATGCCCCCGCCGTCCGGGATGCGACCTTGCTTCGGACGGGGGTCATCAATGGTCATTTGCGGCAAAGGTATCAAACCATCGTTGCTTGTGGATGCTATGGCGGCGTCAATCGGATCGACATCCTCGCTCGGGCCTTGCTCCTCTTTCGGCAATTTTGCCTGCGTCGAACTCTTGGGGAAATCTTGCGGATCGACTTGACCGGTACCGCGTAAGTCGGCACAAAACGGCACGTGCAAGGGCTCGCCGGTAATCGAGCGAATGCCTTCTCGCTTCCCCGCCTCGGTGTGAAACACCTTAGTCCAGCCTTCTGGCTTCGGAGGCCAGTCCACTTGGGGGCTGGCCGCGCGGTGGCCGCGTCCTGACGCTGCCACGTGCGCGTGATCGTCCTCGCCCTTCAACCGCAGCGCGAAATCATGTGGGGCGCTCCCGACCAAGACACGCTCAAGCGTCTTCTTTGCGGGGTCGAGGCGCTTCTTTGCCGTGAACACGCGCTGGTAGAAGCCGGCGCCGATGGCGGACAGCGGCTTGAGTTCCTTCTTTTCCGATTCCCATATCGGCGGGCTGTCGCCCCACAGGCTATGCCGGACCTTGCTCTTCGTTTTTGAAAGCGCCGTACCCTTCATAAAATCAGGTACCCCTTGCCAGCCTATACCTTGCATATTGTCGAGTGCGACCGTCATGTCTTCGGGACAGAAATACAAGTACACTTTGCCACGATTGTCGCGATCTGCGCTCGCCACCCATTTAGAGCCGACCATGCCGTAGTACTTTGCGTGGTCCGTAAGGGCGGCCAGTGGTGGAGTCGGATGTTTCTTGCCGACGACCCCCTGCACGATCTTCGCGAGCGTTTGAAGTCGCGCATCGAAAGTCTGGCGGTCGGCAATGGCGTCGTAGTGGCCCGCCATGGCCGGGTCTGTTCCCCCTCCAAAATTTCTGATGCTCTCAATCGCGCCGAAAAAATTCGTCGTGTCTTCGACCAGGCTGTATGGCGGATGGGTCAAAATTAGCGTATCTGCGGGCTGGAGCCCCGCGTCAAGCAGGAATGCCTGCGCCAGAAGCGATACAAGACAGCCCTGGCTATGTGCGACGATGGATACAACTTCGTCCTTGTCGAAGTCACGGATCATCGCAATCAGCGCTGCGAGTCTCTTTGCCGCCAGCACCATGTACATGCGTCCTGGCGCACTCAGCAGTGGGCGGACTGGATCTCCGCCGACGTCTTTTGGCGAAAACATACCCCGGTTCCACATATCCGGGAGAGTGCTTGTCGCGTTGCCGAACGGACCGCCGCCCTTAGACAAGTCTTTATCCAGTCTGTTGCCAAACTGATCGATACGCTGGCCATTCTTAACTCCAGCCCTGTCGAAAGTTTCCCGAAAACCCCAGTAAAAAGGAATCATAGGACTGTGGGTAGTCTTTTCTATCTGGCGCTTAAAAAAAATTGCGTCAGGGTCGGCTTCCACCGTCTCCTTGTCGTCCTGATCCGATTTACTACCCGGCATGCGATAGGAGGCTGGTGTGAATACCCCAATCTTTCCCTGGACAATTCCCAGCAGCCGCGCATCCAAACCTTGACATAAGCCCTTTTCTACCGCTTGATAGCTTGTACCAACGTCGTTGACGCCATGGATGACAATGACATTGCCGGGAAGATTCGGTTTTACACCTACCGTTTTGTCGTAGGCGCGATTGCATTGAAGGACGCTTTTTGCCTGCCCAACACAATAAGGCTCGCGGGGATATGCCATAAATTTCCTCGTTATTTCTTGTCGGTCAAAATGCGGATATGCGCTATGTGCATTGCGTCGCGCGCCAGCAAGCTGGTCTTACCCATCGCGTCGCTGACTCCTTTGATCGTGCTGCCATCGTTCATATCAATTTCGAAGTTCCGGTTTGGAGCGATTGGCGAGCCCTCAATGTGGGGGGTGTACTTGAGAACGAACTTTTGGTCGGGTGTTCCACCGCCGAAGGTCGGCAATTCCTTGTGCATGGTGGCTGGGCCGCTGAACGGAAAGTTTGCAGCCTGATGTTTGATATCGCCGTTAGTACCAAGGGTAATACCGCCCCCGATCTTGATAAACGAGCCATCCTCGGCGATCAAGTGAATTTCCTTGGCCATCACCGCGACAATGCCCTCGGTGGCAGTGACCCTAACGTTTTTCGCGGAGTTGATTTCCGTGTCGTCATGCTGGCTTTGCATGACGAACTTGCCGTAGTGTGCTATCGCTTTGATACCGTCATGGTGGGAGAATAATGAGATGCCCTGGCCCGCGTTGAGATTGAAGCGCTGACCACTGGAAAACTGCAAGTGCTGTTGCGCCACAGTGTCAATATTCACGCCGGCGTAGCTGACGAGGGTTTTTGGCGTACTCAATGCAATGCCGGCCGGCGCGGTAACGCTGAGCGTTGGTTCGCCTCCCTTGCCTTCGGGGTCCGTGTTACCCCCACCGGCAGCTGCCTTGATATCGTCCTTCAGTTCGGCCTGGGAAGCGACGTCTAGAGCGAGTCCCAAATTGGCGCTGGCCACGTCTCCAAGGGACTTGAACAAGGCGGCGCAGTCCTTCAACAAACCAATGTGTTCCTCCGCGCTTGACTGATTTGCGCAAGCGTCGAGCCGAGCCCAAGTTGAAATGAGCAGCGCTTTGGCTGTACGGATGGCGCCGTTTTCGTTCGTGGTCAACTCGAAACCGTCGCCGCGCGGCTTAGCCTTGCCATTGCTTCGGGGATGGGTCAAAAATCCCAAATTCAGTTGGGTAGCGGCGTGGTCGCTGGCCAGCTGCATGCTGATTTGGCCGGCGGTATCGTCGATACGCAACTGGTTCGCTTTGCTCCCGCCGATTTCCCGGCTGACGATGCCCGACAGATGACGGTCGCCCGGCAACACGCTGACGTGGCTAAAACTGGGCGGCGGCGTGACGCCACTGTGCACCGCTCCGGTGATGATCGGCTTGTCCGGATCCCCACCCAGAAACCCGATCCGGCAAAACGTGCCCACGCGGGGCAAGGAGATGGCGCCGAATCCGCCGCCGGCCCAACTGGTGGACACCAATACCCATGCGGAGTCGTGTTCGGTAACGCCAGGCGCCACCGACCGCACGCCCTGGCGCTCCTCGGGACGTACGCCCGGAAAACGCACTCGCACGCGCCCCAGTTCATCACAGTAAACCGCCTCACCCTCCGCGCCAATTACCTGACACGTCTCTTCCTCCGTTTTTGGCAGATCAACGCGAGGGTCGTACAGTGGCACAATCGGAATCCCGCGCCGCACGCACGTAAATTGCACCGTGTAGCGACCGTCGCGTTCGGCGCTTGCCTGCGCCAAACCTACTTCATTTCCGCCCGTGGCATCGTCGTCGGTGCGCCAGCGATTCAGCGCGAAGAGGCGGTTGATCCGGTCGCCCAATGTCTTTGGCAAATTGTTCTCGGCGGCGACGCGAATTTCCGTGAAAACGAACTCGCGCTCCGACGCCGGATGGCTGTCGAGGCCGGCGTGGCCGGTGACAACAACCCACTGGCCAGGCGTCCAGTCGCGCCCTCCGCCTTCGCCCCTGCAGCACTTAGCGATGTATTCGTGGTACAGCATGCGCAGGGTGCTCAGCGCGTCGTAGTCGGCTGCGTCGTCGCCGGCGTGCTGCACGTCGATCAGGCCATCATCCAGTCCTGCGGCGAACTGATCGCCAAGCGCGCCCTGATCGCTGCCGCTAGGAACACTGACGTGACTGGCCTGCCCTGTCTTGTAGTCGAAACTTTGTCGTGTAACACTCCCGGGACTCAGGGTGCGTATGGCATGCCAGGCGGTGATGCTGTCGGCGACTTCGGTGCCATCGTCCCGGTGGTAACGTACGGTGCCAGCTGCGTTCTGCGCAAGCGAGGCGACTTCATCAAACAGGACAAGGGTGTGTGAAGGAGCGTCTTTTTCCTCCCTGTTGGCGGTAGGCTCAAAGAACCATGCCAGGCCGCGCCGCTTCCACAGGCGACGCAGGAAGGCAGAATCGGACTCCCTGTACTGCATCGTAAATTCGCGCTGCGGGTATTGGGACTTTACCCCTGATAGCTCAAAAGCGAAGGCGCCCGCCAGCACGGGGTTGGCGGCCCGCCAGTCGGCCAGGACTTCATTGGTGATGTCCACTTCGTTCATGTGGCTGAATATGCGGGTGTTGCAGCCCTTGTCCATGATGGACAGCGCATCGCGCACAATCAGCTGATAGGTGGCCAGGCCGCCGTCCGATCCGCCCTCTTCGGCGACATCGACAATGCCGCAAACCGAGCGCAAGGTGCCGGTGCTGGTGACAAATTGCACCTCGACTGGCATGGCGATGAATTGCTTGAGCTCCAGGCCGGCTTTGGCCGCGACGCATAGCAGGCGATATTCAATGCCTCCACAGACCGCTTCGATGCCGACGACTTGCTTCACATACAGGAGGTCGTCCACGAGCCCATCTTCATTCCACAACTTCAAACGAAGTGGGCGGTTTGCCCCCGTCAGGCCCGACAGTGATGTAAAGACGTCGTTCAGATTCATCGCGGGTTTCCGAGGTAACAGATGCGGTTTGTCAATTTTCGGCAATAAATACTAAAGAAATATTGTACAAGAGCTAATATTTATCAAGTATAGCACCGATGCAATATTGAACGCCTGCACCGTCTCAGGTGCAAGATATGAGTTTCGGAACATTGTTTTGGATCAACCATGCTAAGGAGCGTCAAGCATGCGGTCCTTCACCTGGCGCCCACATCTTGCAGTACTTGTGGGCGGGACAGCGCATCGCGCAACACCGAGTGCGCCAAAGCACCACGCTTGCGCTTGCGCTTGCGCTTGAGCGCGGGCAGCAGGTGCCGATAGTGGACGACGCTCCGGCCGCCGACCGGTCGGGTTGGCCGCGCAGCAACCGGATGCGCTGTGCCGAATTTGTGACGTGCCAAACCGATGGCGAACCTTGACGCCCTTGGATGATATTGGGAAAGGTACGCGGCAAGCGTTGTAGGTGTTTGATTTTAAATGAACTTCTAAAAACCCAACCGTCTTTTAATCCGTTGGTCGCAGGTTCGAATCCCGCACGGCCTACCACGAATGCGCAGTAAGCAAAATGAAGCAGTTACGAGTGATCGTAACTGCTTTTTTTGTTTGTGGGTCATGTCTTACGCTGCGATCTGCCGATACGGCACATCGGACTTTGGTAAGCGAACTTCGTAGTCACATTGACGACCTTCGGCGCGAAGCCGACCAGGCAAATGCGCAGTCCAGGTAGTCGGGGACGATCGCGTTTTGCAGGTTCAGCGCGTGCCACAGCGGGTTGCCGCCGCCAGGTACCGGCTGGCCGTTACTGTCGAGGTCGTGCCACACGTTATCGATGCCAACCGCGCCTTCGCCGCACGTCTTCACACCGGCGCAGGTAACCGTCGAGCTGACGAGTGCCGTTGTTCCCCACAGGCCATTGGTGCCGCCTGTGACATTTTTCCAGCTGCGGGTGTAATACGGCACGCCGATATTGATGCGGCCAGCCTGCAGCGCACCATGGTAATAGCGATACGACCAGTCCGCGTTCAGGTAGCCGATGTTGGCGAACTGGTAGGCGTTGCCGGCCCGGAGTTCAGCGTCGTTGCCGTCGTCAAACAAGGGCGCGTTCGGACCCACGTACTGGTTCCAGCCGCCGTGCAAGTCATAGCTCATCAAGCTTGCGTAGTCGAGGTATTTCAGGCCCGACATGTTTTCTGCACCGCGCAGTATCCATGCCGATGCCGAGCCGGCAATCGTGAGCATGTAGTACTTCTTGTCGGCGACTGCAGCCTTGTCGAGCTTGGTGCGCACTCGTTCGAGCAGGACGTTGTAGTTTCGCATGAGGCCAGCCTGGCGCGGCTTTGACAGCGCGAAATCGAGCGGATTGCCGGCCTCATTATTCGTGGTCGGGTGCTCGTAATCGATGTCGATGCCGTCGCAAAACGTGTACAGCCGCAGGAAGGCAACCATCGAATCGGCCAGCGTATCGATCCCGGCACTGTTGAGCGTGCCGTCGCCATTCGTGGTGGCCGTGTAGAAGCCGCCACTGCCAGCCCAGCCGCCCACCGACAGCATGATTTTCACGCCCGGGTACTTGCGCTTGTACTGTGCCAACAGATTGAAATGGCCCTTGTAGGGCAAGCTGGCATCCATGGCCGCTGCGGGATTGTTGGGCCAGGTCAGTCCAGTGTCAGGATTGTCCGGTCCGGTTCCGAGCGCAAGCTTCGCGCTTGTCGTATCGACCGCCGCGAACGCGTAATTCACATGGGTGATTTTGTCCCGCGGGATATTGTTGACTAGGTAGGACGGAGTCCCGCCCGCACCCGTGTGCCAGCTGGTGACGTAGCCCACGATGCGCCGGTTCAGCCCATTGGCCAAGATTTCGCGGCCGTTCTGGTCGTACACGCCGCAGTATGGCACGGCAGTTACACTCGACTGCAATCCGTCCGGCCGGCACGGGACTGGCGTCGGCGTCGGCGTCGGCGTCGGCGGCGTCGGCGTTTCCTGGACGGTCATGGCCCGCAGCTCCCACGGCCCCCACTGCTCACCTGGCACGTTGTTCAGCGTCCACCATTTGGCTTTGTACGTCTTGCCGCCGTAGGTGGCGCAGTCTCCCGCCAGATAGGTGGTGGCAGCGGACCAAGGCGGGCAGCCTGCCGCCGCGGCCAGCAGCCGAACCGGGCTCTGGGAAGGTGTTTCCAGCGACGTGGGCGAACTTCTGCCACGGCCAGCCAATGCAGTGGCCAGCATGGCGATTAATAATCGCGCACGAGCGAAAAGTGCGCTGGCAAAACGCCGCAGGAGCGCGCGCCAGCGTCACGAACGACATCCAGACCAATGTGTATGCATGCAGGCAGTGGTATTGCAGAATAAATAAACATCCCCCTCAGATTCATTGCGATATCCATGGTTTAACGTATATTATTTCGCTTCGTATCCCCGGCAACCGCTTCCCCTCGCCGCTACTCTTCTACAAACATCCAAATCAGATGCCATCCCACAAATCGCCTACGCTTCGCCCGTGTCACCTTGTAATGCTAGTCGCTGTTATCTCCTTGTCCGGTTGCGCCGATCTGCCTGGATGGATGATGGCGCAGCAGCAATCGGCCATTACGGATCATCGTCATTTCCAGAATGCGGCGATCGCCCGCGCGCCGAAGGCGTCATTGCTTCCCTCCGCCGTCGGTGAGCCGGTACAGGTTCCCGATTTCGGGGGCGAGTCATTCGATGCGGTCATGGAAAAGACCGGAACGGTGGCCATCGTGGTCGTCAAGCATGGAAAGGTCGTGCTGGAGCAGTACTACAATGGCTACCAGCGCGACAGCATCGTCACTTCCTTTTCCGTCGCCAAGTCGATGGTGTCAGCCCTGGTGGGCATTGCCATCCGCGACGGTCACATCGCCACGGTCGACGACCCGATCACCCGTTATTTGCCGGAACTGGCCATCAACGATCAGCGCTTCACACGCATCACCATACGCAACCTGCTGGAAATGCGAAGTGGCATTCAATTCGTTGAGGGCTACGGTTCGCCCTTTGCCGATGCGTCCAGATTCTATTTGACGCCCGACCTGGCAGGCAAAATAAAAGGTTTGCGCATCGAGCACGCGCCCGATGCGGCCTACCAATACAGCAGCGGCGATACCCAGCTATTGGGCACCATTGTCCAGCGCGCCACGGGCGTGCCACTACCGCGGTATTTGCAGGAAAAAATTTGGCAGCCGATGGGCGCAGCGTACGATGCAAGCTGGAGCCTGGACAGCCAGCAAAGCGCCCTGCCCAAGGCCTTTTGCTGTGTCAACGCGCGCGCCCTCGACTTTGCGCGCTTTGGCCAACTGTACTTAAAGGACGGCAGCTTTAACGGCCAACAGATCGTGCCGGCCGAATGGGTCAGGCAAAGCACGCAAGTGCGCGAGCATGCCGGAAGCAGCGCGGCAAGCCGCTGGAATATGGAAGCACCCAACACCTTCGCGGCAGCTTATTACGCATGGCAATGGCGGCGCCCGCCCGTCGCCGATGTGCCTTCGGAACTCGGCGTCAAGCCCAGCCACGACTTCTATGCGGAAGGCCATCTCGGCCAGTTTATTTACGTTGCCCCGGACGAGGACATGGTCATCGTCCGTTTCGGCAAGCGGTATGGAAATGCATGGTGGCCCGGCGTGCTCGGGCGCATTGCGCGGCTGAATCGATAGCTGACGCGCCAAGCAAGCATCGCAAGCCCACGAGGGCAATGGCGGCGAGCTCATGCTTGCCAACCATCCCGGGGCTGGCCTGAACGCGGCAATTCTTCTACCCGCTTGCGTGCCGTTTCGGCAGATGCGTACATGCAAAGGTGTGAGGCTGGCGCGAAGCCGGTTTTGACGCCGCTGCTAAGGAACTACTCCCATGTGCGCGAAGTGCACGTCGGTGTCAGGCCGAATCGCAAGTGCAGCCTTCATGTCGCGCTGCGCCCCGATCTCGTCTCCCAAACGATGCTTGACCACGCCACGGCCATACAAAGGCACCGCATTCGCACGCCCGTCCCCCACTGCGGCGTCGTAGGTCGCCAGCGCTTCCCGATAGCGCTTCATGCGCATGAGCGTAAAGGCCTTGCTGTCGAGCGTGTGCCAGGCGGTAGGGTCCTGTTCAAGCGATGCATTGCAAATTGCCAGTGCAGTCGGCAGCGCGACATCGTGAACGGCCATTGCACAACATAATTCGTTCAGATCTTGGTATGTCTTTGCCGCTAGTCTTGCCGATGTAAAGTCCGCCGCCGCTTTTTTCATCTCGGCCCGCTTGGCATAGCCGATGCCTCGACTCATTGTCAGAAATTGCCTTCGATCTTTCATCGACGGCTGCGCCATTGCCCGACTTGCGTCCTGGATGACGGCATCCCACTGTTTGGCCTGCAAATCGGCGCTGACC
The DNA here is from genome assembly GCF_049896185.1 of Massilia sp. TSP1-1-2. NCBI lineage: Bacteria > Pseudomonadati > Pseudomonadota > Betaproteobacteria > Burkholderiales > Oxalobacteraceae > Massilia > Massilia sp. TSP1-1-2. Next base: position 424,289 of record NZ_JAFCTU010000001.1, on the reverse strand, counting down.
AGCAAGCGCAGGCCCCATGCCGAATCAGGCTCCAGCTTGAGGGCCGCTTCGATGTCAGCGCGCCGGGCGGCCTCGTCTGCAGGTGGTCGCAGCCGGGATCGCTGCAGGTAATTGTTGGCCACGGGGGATGCGGCCACGGCCTTGTCCATGCTGGCCAAGGCGTTCGGCAGATCCCCGATTTCCTGATAAATATTGGCGGCGATTCTGTAGCGTAATCGCCGCGCTTGTCGCGCGCATGAAGCACCGCATCCGCCTCAGCCTTCGCCGCAGCCACGTCTTTGCGAGCCCTGAAGACGTCCGCTTTCAGCCAGTGCGCCAACGCCGAGTCGGGGGGCCAGTGCGAGTACCCGGTCGGCGTCGCGTAATGCGTTGTCCATGTCGCCCGCTTTAGCATGCACCTGGCCGCGTCGCATGATGGTGAACACGTTGTCGGGATCAAGCTCAAGCGACCTGGTATAGGCCACGACTGCATCTTGAAATCGCATCTCGTCCTGCGCGAGCATGCCGCATGAACGGAACAGAAGCGGGTTCAATGGCGCCAAGGATTCGAGTTTTTCAAGGTCAGCCAGTGCGCGCTTTTTTTCACCCAAAAAAACCAAGGCCATCGCCCGGCCAGCATAGGCGGCCGCGTTGTCCGGGTCTTGACTGAGCGCCCGGTCATAACTCAGGATCGCCTTGTCGTATTCGTCTTCGCCAAGGAAATGGTTGCCTTGTATAAGATCCACTGAAGCGGTCACCGGCGCCGCTGGCCCATGCCCGTTAGACCCGATGGTGCTGGAAATGAGCCTGAGCACAACCAGCAACACCACCAACGCAATCCAAAACGGAACATTGAAATCGCGCCTGCGCAATTTGCGCCGCCATGACGGGACAGCCTGGTCCAGGTTGTGCCAGTGCGAGATCGTGTCGGCATCGGCAATCAACGCCAGCCATGCCGGAAAACGCGCTTCCACCGTCGCCAGCACCGGCATCAAATCGATCAATTCATTGGTCGTGGGCGGCGTTGCCTCGCGCAAGCGATTGATGAGCTGGCTTTGTTGTTCGCATGCATGGTCCGATTGCTGGTCGTGCATGGCGCGCTGGTCGATCGCAAAATGCAGCGTGTAGCCGGCCATGCCAAGGGACTGAACGCGCCGCCGATCGCTGTCCCATTCGAATCGCTTTGCCGCCACGTGAAACAGCAAATGGTGTCCGGGCCGCCAGCCGGCGGCCAGCAAATCGGCGATGCGTTGTTCGAATGCCTGGCGCGTGGGAATGTGAATCAGGCGCGCGTCAGCAAGGCTGGCCTGCAATTCGCGCGCCCACGACGCACTCGCGTGCAGATCGTCCAGACCGGCGCATCGGGCCTGAAACTGGGCGAACACTTCTTGCGACAAGGTGTCGGCATCAAGCTCAGGCGCCGCTGGCGCGGGTAACTGGCGCTGCATGCGGTTGCCGTCGTTTGCGGCGGCCGGCCGCAAGTGCAGTTCTTTTGCGGCACGGTCGATCTCGTCGAACGGATCGGCAGCGCCAGCATCAAGCTGCGCTGCTGCGTGGCGCCACCAGATGAGCGCGGCCTCGTAGGCTTCGCGCAGGTCTTGAAAGCCGGCTAAATCGGATTCTTGATCAATCAGTTTGAGTTCACGCGCATACGCGCGCTTGATTGTCCGCTCGTCGGCGCCAGCGTCGATCGTGAGCCGCCGGGCAAAGTAAGGCGCATCGTTCACTTGCAATTCGTCGTCGGTCACAGCGGGTCAATCCCTTATTTTGCAAGTCAAAGTCGACGGCATTCCAAGATGCCTGATTGGCAACTATTTTAACAGAAAGTACCTCCGACTTCCCTCATTCAGGGGGCCTGTAGCGCTATCGACGGTTTCTTACTTGTGCAGCCAAAGCCCCCGCTGCTCCGGCTCGGGCAGCCTGAACACTTCCCCGCGCGAAAACGCCGGCAGCTGGTTCAGATAATACGGCGAGCGCGGATCGGTGCTCTGCGAGTAGCTGAGGATGCCTTCTGCCGACAAGCCATGGGGGTGGTGCGAGATGAATTGCACATAGCTCACACCAAAGTAAGGCTGGTAATGGCCGTCGGTAAACGGACGCGATTCAAGCTTGTTCAGCACGCCTTCAAATTCCTCACCCCCGGGCACCGCAAACTTGCGCGTGCCCGAGAGCACATACTGCATCGCACCGAGCTGCGCGTTCGGCGGCACGCCCGCTGCCCGGAACATCGTTAGCGCACGTCCCAGGGCTTGCAGCAATGCCGAGCGCACCGCGACGTCATCCGTGTTCAGTCCCGCCGGCGTGTGAATCGGATCGCGCGGCGTGAACGCGATGCGGTGCAGGTTGGGAATCAGGCGCGCGCTGCGCCAGAATTCACGGAACAGGTGAGCGCCGCGCGAGCTCGTCGCGCTGCGCCGGTCCCAGCGCGACAGCGCGTCCCAGGCCTCGCCGAGCGCTACCTCAGTGCCATCGGGCATCGTGACGGATTGGTAGCTGCCGCGCAAGGCCAGCAAGTCGTCCAGCACCATGTTGGCTGCGAAGTTGTCGCTGTTAAACAGCAGTTTTTGCAGGTGAGCGGCGCTGAACTGGCGCCCGGGCAGGCCGTCGCTGCCGGCGAGGCGGCGCTCGATCATGGTCAGCGTGGCCCGGGTGCGCAGCCGCTGCGGCACGCCGACCGGGCCGGCCATCGGCGTAATGCCGCTCCAGGCAATGGCCGGGTTGGCCAGCCAGTAGCTGTCGTTGGAATTGGCGACATAGTCGGTGCGGATGGCCACCGGCAGCTGCGCAGCCGGGACAATGCCGGGCGCCGCCGCGCTGCTGTCATGCTTCCAGGCACAGTCGCTCGACGAACCGCGCAGCACCAGCAAATCGGCCACGCGCAGCAAGGCCGCCGCGCCCGGGCTTGGCAGGCAGCGCGCGATGTGGGCCTGGTCAACGTTGGGCATGGGGGTCAAGTCCGCGTACATGACTTCGCCGGTCGAGTCCGCCGCTACCGTATTTACCCACGGGATACCAATGTTGCGCGCCAGCGCGTCGCGCGCCTGGCGCACGGTGCTGGCCCGCCCAATGTCCAGCCAGCTGCGCACTATGCGGTTGTTGCCGATATTTACGTCGCCAAAGGCATAGGCATGCGCGCTCGACCAGGAAAGGCCGGCGCCGGGAATCACCAGCACCGGGCCGAACGCGGTGCGGTACAGGCGGCGTTTGACGTTGCCCAGCGCACCATTGACCAGCACCGGCACATTCACGTCGACCGCTTCCATGCGCTGCTCGGCGCCGTCGACGTAATAGGTCAGCGGGTCGCCCGGCTTGAGGTCCAGCTCAAAGAACGTGAAGCGGCGCGCGGCCGAGACGGTATGGGTCCAGCTCAGGCGCTTGTTGAAGCCGATCTGGATGATGGGCACCCCGCCCAACGCCACGCCGCTCACGTCGAGCACGCCCGGCACCGTCATGCGCGCCTGGTAGAAGCGGTTGCTGCCCGTCCACGGAAAGTGCGGATTTCCAACCAGCAAGCTGCCGCGCCCGAGCGTCGTGTCACGCCCGAAGGCCCAGGCATTGCTGGCCAGCGGCAGCTCCGGGCGCGATGCCCGGCGCAGGTGCTCCAGGTCCAGCTCCGGCTGCGCCGCGCTCTTGCTAAAGGCCGGCGCAAGTGCGCCCGCACCCGGGGGCGTGGCACCGGCAAAGGCTTCGATAAAATTGGCGCCGCTGGCCAGGACTGTCTTGTCGAGCAAGATCTTGTGCATGTCGGCGGTGGTCATTGGACGCACCCAGCTCTTGCCGCGGCAGGCCGGGTCGATGGCGTTCACGCCCGTCTGACTGAGGTAGCGGTTCACGCCGCTGACGTAGCCGGCGATCAGCTCGCGCGTGCTCTGGTCGGCGCCGGCATAGAGCTGGTCGGCACGCGCGCCGTCGACATAAAAGCGATAAAAGATATCGCTGGCAAGGTTGACGGTGCTGGCCCGGTCGATCTGCATCGGGACCCGCGCATCGGGGCCGAGGTGGCGCGAACGCTCGCCATTGACGGTCATGAGGTAATCCTGCAGCAGGCAAAAGTTATCCTGCGCGTAGGCAAAGCCGAGACCGGCCGCGGCACCGGTCAGCGTGGACGCATGGATCAGCGCCACGCCTTGAGCGTTGCGGCTGAGGGAAAACGGCGCCTCGGTGCCGCCCGCAGAAGCGTTGCAGGAGGTGCCCAGTACCAGTACCAGTGACAGAGATACGAGAGCGGCGAGGCGTGGCTGAGAAATCTTCATGGTGATTCCTTGGGTCGAGTCGTGAGGTTCCGGTCATGGCACGCCCTGCAAAAATGCCACGTGAATTCGCTTCATCAAACAACTGAAAACCAAGATAGCACAATTACCAACATGAAAAACAGCTGCATAACCGGCTTAACTAAAAAGCCACAAAATGTACGGTGGTGTGCGGACAGGCAGCGCCAGCGAGGCATGCTGTCCGACAGAGTCAAGGAGCTGCTCGCTGCGCGCTGCGGCGATGACTGCATGGTTGCGCCCTTCATCGGGGCGACAAACCGGCCACCTGCGCGCGTGCCGGCGCCAGGCGCGCATACTCTTCTCGGCTCAAGGCAAAGCGTTCCAGCGCCTGCAAGGCACTGCCCCGCAGATCCCGGCTCTCTTGCGCATTGTTGACCAACTCGATGAGCGCCGTCTTGGCCGACTCCGACCGCACGCCCGCCTGGGCGATCGCGAAAATTGCCGCTTGCCGCACTTCGGGCGCGCGGTCCGTCAAGGCCTGGGCCAGCCGCTGCGCACCGTCGCCGGTTTTGTCCCATGCGCCGAGCCGCTCAATGCTCATGCTGCGCACGGCAGGATCGGCATGCTGGGACAGGGTGCTCAGTTGCGCCACGATCGCTTGCGACTCTTCCGGATCGGCCACGGACGACTGCAGCGTGGCAAGCGCCTGCAGCAGCACGTCGCTCGACTGCTCGCTTGCCAGCGTGCGCTTGACCAGGCTGCGCGTTTCGGCGGCATCGGGCGCCACGCTTTGCAGCAACTCGAAGCCAAACTTGCGTTCGGCCGCGTTGCTGCTGCTTGCCAGCCGCGTGGAAAACGCGATCACGTCAGGCGCCGGGACGGTGGCCAGCACTGACTTGAGCAAGGCGCGTTCCTGCGGCGCTTGCCCGGCGCTGTAGCGGCTTAGCAAGTTGCGCAGCGCGACAGGATCGGCCTTGGCCAGCTTGCGCAGCCTGTCTTCGGCATCAAAGCCGTGATCCTGCAACGCTGGCCCCAGCAGCGAGCGCGCCCACAGCTGGTCAACGCTGGCATTTGCGGGCAGGTCGGGCAGTGCCGCGACCGCCGCGCGGCCAGGCGCCGCCCATGGCGCCGCAGGCTGGCTCGGCACAAGCGGCGCGACCGCCAAGGCCGCCACTGCGGGCGCGCCATCGACAGTGACCGGTGCATGGATGTACCACGCCAGGCCAAAACCAAGCGCAAAACTGGCCCCTGCACTGGCCAGCCACACCTTCACGGCAAAATCATCCAACGATTGCTCCCTAGTTCATGATGAGATCTGATTGCTTGCTGGTGGTCGATGTCGCCAGCCCAAAATGCCCAAGCGCGTAATCGTAGCTGGCATTTTGCGAGTCGACATTGCTGGTGTGCGATCCATACACATAGCAACTGCCAATGCAGACGATTTCATCGATCCAGCTTTTAATCGAATACATTTTCGCCCCATAGCGCTTGCCGCGCACGGATTGGATCAACGGGCTATCGATCGACAAGCCATTGGCGCCGCACGTGGGGCTGGCCACGTTAAACGGATACACGCCGCAGGAATTCAAACCATGCTGCGCGCCGGCCACGCCGATGAAGGAATTGACCCGTCCCGCATAAGCGAGCTCGTTGATCGCCTTCATCGCCAGCGTGACGCCCATCGAATGGCCGATGACATCGATCATGCCGGTGCAGGAACTGGCAACTGCCGCTTGCAATGCGCTCTTGACGACGCCGGTATTGACGCTGTTATGGTCATTGGCGCCGGCGTTGGTCTTGGAACCCCAGTTCGGGAGAAAAAGCTGGGAATCGAGGTAGCCGCGGCTTTTCAGCGTGCTCACCGTGTTGTTCCAGCGCGCCGGGGAATCGGCGTTACCGTGCACCAGCACGACATTGTCCAGGCATGCGCCATGGGAACTTGCGGCGCAGACGAGCAGCGTCGCGCCCAACAGGAACCGGCTTACAGAAAACAGCTTTTGAAACATGGTATCTCCTCCGCGTTGATGTTATCGCGGACGCTGGTATTGGTGATTCGCGTCCGAGCTTTTACCGCAGGAGCGTGCATCGTATCGTTATCGTTTTAAGCATGCACCGGGGTTGATGCAAGCTCCATGGGCTGGCTTGACTCTAGCGCCAGGCGAGCCCATGCGCCACTCCCCATTCGGACAGTTTTTCCGGACGCTGCTTAGGCGCGGCAGGCCGCCAGGTCGCGCCCTTTGGCCACCGCCTGGGCGCGGCTGCGCACTTCGAGTTTTTGGAATATCTGGTCGATGTGGTACTTCACGTTCAATTCGGACAGGTCGAGTATTTTCGCAATTTCCCAGTTGGTTTTACCTTCATGCAGCCAATGGAGAATTTCGCGCTGGCGTTCGCTGAGCGCTTTCCTGCTTTTGGAAAGCGCGCCCTGATACTCGTCCACCGTCGCCAGCACGCGGGCCAGCGCAAAATGCAGATGCGGCGTCAATAGTTTTAACAAAAAGGCGTGCTCCGGGCCGACTTCGCCGGGCATGCGCGACAAGATAAAGAAACTGGAAAAGACGCCGCCAACATCGAGCACGCCATGCGCCATCGTGTTGCGCAAATCATACTTGTTGAACAGCCGGACCCAGTCATCGGCATACGCATGATCGTCACGCCCGCTTTGAAACAGCTGCGGCTCCAGCGTTTCGCGCCAGCGCTTCATCAGTGGACTGTCGAGCCGTCCGTCGGCATCGCGCAAAGGTTCGAAATATTCAAGCGGATAATTGAAGTTGACGATCTTGCGCACGTGATTACCCTGGCCGCTGATGCCCCCTATCCCGCACAGCATCAGTTCATGGGGAATGACGGCCCGAAACGAGCCTTCAATCACGCGGGAAAATGCGTCGGCGGAGTCGACGCTGGTGCATTCGACCAGGACCGCCATGATGCGCCGGTCGAGATCGCGTTGCTGCGCTAAGTTTTGCGGCATACGAACGTCCTGTATTTATTTTTCTGCATTCCGTTCCGCCGTCTCCAATGCGCGCAACGCAGCTCATGGTATATCGAAAAACCTGTAGCGAGAAGAAAGCACTGCGGTTCGACGCCGCCACCAACTTGCGGCGCCAAATTAGGATACGATGCCTGTTTGCGAACGTTCGCACTTTCGCACTTTCGCACGTTCAATCGGAGGCACCATGTCAGGCTACAGCATCAACATCGAACAGAAGACTCTCGAAGGCAATAACTTCCGGGAAGTGCTTTACACCACCAAGCGCAGCCAGCTGGTTATCATGACCTTGCAGCCCGGCGAAGAGATCGGCATGGAACACCACACCGGCCACGACCAGTTCATCCGCGTCGAAGCGGGCGAAGGGGTGGCCATTCTCGACGGCGAGAAGCACGCGCTGGCCGATGGCGTGGCGGTCGTGGTGCCGGCCGGGGTGGAACACAACGTCATCAATACCTCGGCCACCGAACCGATGCGCCTGTACACGCTGTACACCCCGCCCGAACATCCGGACGGCATCGTCCACGCGACCAAGGCCGAGGCGGACGAATACGAGATGCAGCACGGCCATTAATTTTGGCATGATTCAGGTCGATGAATCAGCCGTGCGGCGGGCAGGCCGATGTGCGTTCAAAATAGTGGTGAGATACTTACCGCGGAGAATTCATGTTAGTCGCCACATTTAACATCAACGGCATCGGCGCCCGCCTGCCCGCCCTGCTCGAATGGCTGGAAGAAAAAAAGCCGGACGTGGCCTGTCTGCAAGAACTCAAGTCACCCCAGGAAAAGTTTCCCGAGGCGGCGATCAACGATGTCGGCTACCAGGCCATCTGGCTGGGCCAGAAAAGCTGGAACGGCGTGGCGATCCTGACGCGCGGCCAGGCGCCGCAAGAAGTGCGGCGTGGCTTGCCGGGCGACGCGGACGACGAGCAAAGCCGCTACCTGGAAGCGGCGATCGACGGCATCCTGGTCGCCTGCTTGTACCTACCCAATGGCAACCCGGCGCCGGGTCCCAAATTCGATTACAAGCTGGCCTGGTTCGAGCGGCTGATCAAGCACGCCGACGAGTTGATGGCCACCGGAGCCAAAGTGGTGCTGGCGGGCGACTTCAATGTAATGCCTACCGAACTCGATGTGTACAAGCCGGAGCGCTGGGTCAATGATGCGCTGTTCCGGCCTGAGACGCGCGAAGCGTTTCACCGGCTGGTGGCGCAAGGCTGGACCGACTCGCTGCGCACCATGCATCCAGATGAACGAATTTACACTTTCTGGGATTACTTTAGAAACGCTTATGGACGCGATGCGGGCTTGCGGATTGATCACTTGCTGCTCAGTCCCGCGCTGGCGCCGGCATTAAAGGCGGCCGGCGTGCACCGCGACGTGCGCGGACGGGAAAAGCCGAGCGACCATGCACCGACGTGGATCGAGCTCGATGTGTGAGGAGTAGTGACAAGGTCGGAAAAGCGCCAGCGCATTCCGACAAGCGCCGTCGCGACGCATGGCGCAATGCGGGCCCTGCCCTTTTCCGCCCTACTTTTCCGCGGGAGCGCAGAACTTCAGCTCGCCCCCACCCACGCACTCACATACCCCGGCGGCGGCGCCACGCACACCTCATCGCGCACCGGCGCGGCGTTCTGCACCACAAACGGCAACACTCCCGCCCACACGGTCAGCGCCATATCCTCCGGCTCGTCACTCGGCCCGCCCGCGCGCACCTTGCACGCCGCTTCATCGAGCGCGATGCGCAAGATGGTCGTCGCATCGAATTCCTTGTCGCTCCCGGCTCTGACTTCGGCCTGCCTGCCAGGCGTAATCTTGTCCATGAACGTCACCATCGAGGCGCGCTTGTCGGCTTCATCGAGTACCTTCTCGAACACGCCATAGATCATCGCCGACCGATAATTCATCGAGTGGCTGAACGCGCTGCGCGCCAGCACCAGGCCATCGAGATGGGTGATCGTCACGCACGCCTGCGCGCCCTGCGCCAACAGCTTGACCAGCCGCCCGCCGTTCGAGCCGTGCACGTACAAATACTCGCCTTCGCGCCAGCAAGCGGTCGGAATGCAATGCGCGCCCTTGGCATCGCTGAACGCAATGTGGCACAGATAGGCCGCATCGATGATGGCGTGCAGCGTGGCGCGCTCGTAGTCGGCGTTTTCGGCGATGCGGCGCACGCGGGTGCGCTCGCTTGGTGGTGCGGAGACGGTCATGGCATTCCAAAGAAGTGAAGGGGCTAAGTGAAGGTGCTAAGTGAAGCCGTAATATAGCGGCCGCCATGGCTCCCGCATAAGATCCACTATCACGTAAAAACTTGGGACCACTACTTGGCGAGCACCCGGGCCACCGCCGCCACGGCGCGCGCCACGTCGCTGTCGCTGGTCTGCCAGTTGCACACGGATATGCGCATGCAGCGCTTGCCGCGCCACGTCGTGTTGCTGAAAAAAGCTTCGCCGCCTTGCACCACGGCCTCGCACACCGCGTCGGTGCGCCTGTCATGCTCGGCCTCGGTGGCGCCGGCGCACAAGTCCTGAAAGCGCACCAGGCCCTGGTTGATGCGCGGCTCCCACACCAGCTGCGCACCAGGCAGCGCCGCGATGCCGGTCGCGATGGCGCGCGCCGCCTCGCAGCAGCGCTCAACCAGCGCCGCCACGCCTTCGGCGCCAAGCTGGCGCAGCGCCGCATAGGCGGCCACGCCGCGCCCGCGGCGCGACCAGTCCGGGTTCCAGTCCTTCTGCTCGCGCACCAGGTCGTTGTGCGCAACGTAGTGCGCCTCGTACGACATGGCGGCGCGATGCGGGGCCGGATCGGCAACGAATGCAAAGCCGCTGTCATACGGCACATTGAGCCACTTGTGGCCGTCCGTCGCCCATGAATCGGCCAGCGCCACGCCGGCCAGCAAATGCCGGTAGCGCTCACTCGCATTGACCCACAGCCCGAAAGCGCCATCCACGTGTACCCACGCGCCATGGCTGTGCGCGAGCGGAATCAGCTCGGCGAAATCGTCAAAGGCGCCGATATTCAAATCCCCCGCCTGCAGCAGCACGATCGTCAGCGCGCCGGCATCGTCTGCCAGCGCGCGCGCCAGCGTGGCCCTGTCGAGCTGGCCGGCGTCGTTGGCCGGCAGGCCGGTCACGCATGCGGTGCCCATGCCCAGCATGCGCGTGGCGCGCGTGATGCTGCCGTGGTACTGGTCGCTGCTCAAGATGCGAATGCGCGGCGCGCCGAACAGGCCGTCGCGCTCCACGTCCCAGCCGCTGCGCGCCAACAGCGCGTTGCGCGCGGCGCTTAGTGCCGTCAGGTGCGCCATCTGGCAGCCGCTGGTCACGGCGAAGCTGGCGCCGGCGGGCAGTCCCAGCAACTGCTTGAGCCACGCGCCGCACACTTCCTCGATGACCGCTTCAGCCGGCGCGCACCCAAACGATGCGGCGTTCTGGTCCCACGCGCCAGTCAGCCAGTCGGCCGCCAGCGCGGCGGGCAGCGCGCCGCCGATCACCCAGCCAAAAAAGCGGCCGCCCGCACTGCCGGTGATGCCGCCGGCGGTGTCTCGCACCAGTTCGTCGATGACCGCTTCGGGCGCCATCGATGCCCGGTTCAACGGCTTGGCGAGGCGCTCGCGCAGCGTTTCCAGGCTGGCGCTGGCCGCGACCGGAGCCGTGTCCAGGCTGTCCAGGTGCGCCAGCGAGTGGCTCAGCGCGCGTTCGAGCACCAGGCGAAAGGGGGAGGCGTTCGTCATGCGGATTCCTGGCAAGAGTAAGATGAATGCCGCCATTATCCACATCCCATCTCAGCCTGTCATGTCGGCCGGCGCCAGGCGCACCTTCGCACTGTGTCCTTGGCAGATTTTCTATAGAATGCCAACATCACTTGCCCGAGGCACACATGATTTTCTCTCCCCTGCTCGCACTCAATATTGCCATCGCCTTGGCCGGCTGCTTCCTGCTGTACCGCATGCAGGCGGCGCATCTGTCGTTTACCAAGCGCGTGTTCAGCGCGCTCGGCATGGGCGTGCTGCTGGGCGCCGCGTTCCAGGCCGTCTACGGCGCCGGCACGCCCATGATCGCCGACACCATCGCCTACCTGGACGTCATCGGCAAGGGCTACGTGGCGCTGCTGCAAATGATCATCATGCCGCTGATCATGGTGTCGATCATCGGCGCCATCCTCAAACTGAAGGATGCCCGTTCGCTGGGGAAAATCAGCGTGCTGACCATCAGCACACTGCTGGTGACGACCATGATTGCCGCCGTCATCGGCATCCTGATGGCCAGACTGTATGGCTTGAGCGCTGTCGGCCTGACTGCCAGCGCCGCTGAAGTTGCGCGCGGCGCCTATCTGCAGGGCCACCTTGAGGCGGCCAAGGCGATTTCGCTGCCCGGCATGCTGCTCAGCTTCCTGCCATCGAACCCGTTCCTGGACTTGACCGGCGCGCGCGATACCTCGACCATCGCGGTGGTGATATTTTCCATCTTTATCGGCATCGCCGGCACTGGTATCGCCGACAAGCAACCCGAGATGTTCGCCGCCTTCAGCCACTTCATCAAAGTTGCGCACGCGATCGTGATGCGCCTGGTCACCCTGGTGCTGCGCCTGACGCCCTACGGCGTGTTCGCGCTGATGGCCAAGGTCGTGGCCGGCTCCAGCCTGGCCGGCATCATGAAACTGATTACCTTCGTGCTGGCCTCATACAGCGCCTTGCTGCTGATGTTCTGCGTGCACCTGATCATCATCAGCGGCGTGGGCCTGAATGCGGTGCGCTATGTCGCAAAAATCGCGCCGGTGCTGCTGTTCGCCTTTACCTCGCGCACCAGCGCCGGCGCCATTCCCATGTCGGTGCAAACCCAGACCACGCGCCTGGGCACGCCCGAGGGCATCGCTAACTTTGCCGCCTCGTTTGGCGCCGTCATGGGCCAGAATGGCTGCGCGGGTATTTATCCGGCCATGCTGGCCGTGATGATCGCGCCCACGGTCGGCATCGACCCGATGACGCTGAGCTTTCTGGTGCCGCTGATTGCCATCATCGTGGTCGGTTCGATCGGCATTGCCGGCGTTGGCGGGGGCGCCACGTTCGCCGCATTGATCGTGCTCTCGGCCATGGATTTGCCGGTGGCGCTGGCGGGCCTGCTGATCTCGATCGAGCCGCTGATCGACATGGGCCGCACCGCGCTTAACGTGAGCGGCTCGATCACCGCGGGCACCGTGACGAGCCGCCTGATGGGCCAGACCGACCTGGCCGTCTTCAACCGCAAGGACGTGCTCGACCTCGACCGCGAAACGCTGCCAGCCTGAGCGCCGTATCGTGCGCTGACCGCCCGCCGACTGCGTCTATCATGACGTGAAGTCAATAGTGAGTTTGGAACAAGCGATGGAACAAAAATGGCCGCAAGAAATCTGGCTGGTACGGCACGGGCAAAGTGCGGGCAATGTGGCGCGCGACGCGGCCGAGGCTGCGGCCGGGCTGCTGATTGACATTGCCGAACGCGACGTCGACGTGCCGCTCTCGCCGCTGGGCGTGGAGCAATCGCGCGCGCTGGGCGGCTGGTTCGGCTCGCTGCCCGAAGCGTCGCGCCCCAATGTCGTGCTGCATTCGCCCTACGTGCGCGCCGCTGAAACGGCGCGCATCATCGTCGAGCAAATAGGCTTGCCAAAAGTGACGGTGCAGGTGGACGAGCGGATCCGCGAAAAGGAATTCGGTATCCTCGACCGCCTGACCACGCTTGGCATCAACAGCAAGTATCCCGACCTGTACGAGCAGCGCCAGCATGTGGGCAAATTTTATTTCCGCCCGCCGGGCGGCGAAAGCTGGTGCGACGTCATCTTGCGCCTGCGCAGCGTGCTCGACACCATCACCCGCGAATACTGCGGCGAGCGCGTGCTCATCGTCGGCCACCAGGTCACGGTCAATTGCTTCCGCTATCTGTTCGAGCGCCTCGATGAAGCGACCATTCTCGCCTACGACCGCGCCGGCGACGTCCCCAACTGCTCGGTCACCTCGTACGCGTTCGACAGCGAACAAGGCAGGCACGGTAAGCTGGTCCTTCAATTAACCAACTTCGTCGCACCACTCGAAGCGGCGGGAACGCCAGTCACGGTACAAAAAGATGTCCCCTCTGCTCCGAAAGCGTAGGCGCATTGGCCCGATGGAGATGCCTGTGTCACACACCCACATGATCAGTCTCGATGCTGCGGCCCTGCGCGGCTGGCCGCTGCCCATGCCCTCGCACGAAGGCGACAAGGAAGACCGCGGCCACGTGCTGGTGCTGGGCGGCTCGCGCGAAATGCCGGGCGCCGTCATCCTGGCGGCCACGGCGGCGCTGCGCGCCGGCGCCGGCAAGCTGACCATTGCCACCGGCGCCAGCGTGGCGCAGCTGGTGGCGCTGGCCATGCCCGAGGCGCGCGTGATCGGCCTGCGCGAAACAGCCGACGGCGGTTTCACGCATGAAGCAATGGCCGAACTCGATCCGCTGGCCGACAAGGTCAGCGCCATCCTGATCGGGCCGGGCATGCAGGATGAAATCGGCACCGCCGAACTGGTGCGCGCGCTGCTGCCGCGCCTGGCGGGCGCCAGCGTCATCCTCGACGCCTGCGCCATGGGCATCATCCTCAATCCCGACTTGCCCGACGACGCCCCGCCGTTCCGCTTCGAGCAAGCCGTCATCGTCACGCCGCACGCGGGCGAAATGGCTCACCTGACCGGCAACACCAAGGAAGAAATCGGCGCCAATCCGCAAGCCATGGCCACGGGTGCGGCGCAAACCTGGCACGCGGTGGTGGCGCTCAAGGGGGCGCGCACCATCATCAGCGCGCCCAACGGCGACATGTGGCAGCACGAAGGCGGCAATGTCGGGCTGGCCAGTTCCGGCTCCGGCGATGTACTGGCCGGCATCATCGCCGGCCTGGCCGCGCGCGGCGCAACGCTCGAGCAGGCAAGCTGCTGGGGCGTGGCATTGCACGCACTGGCGGGCGAACGGCTGGCGGCGCGCATGGGCCTGCTGGGCTATCTCGCCCGCGAATTGCCGGATGAAATTTCTTCCCTTATGGCACAGGCCGCTCTCGGCTGAATCCGTTTCTTTCCCGCCGCGCAATTTCGTCCTTTGATCTCGATCAAATTGCGCGGGCGTGGACGTCTATTTACCCTCGAACCGCAAAAAAAGCCGAACCCTGAGAGAAGTTACGCGTCTAAATTTTCACAGTCATATTCGTGCATCAGGACTCAAGTGCGGGACTGAAATGCGTCGTCCAACACCCGGGCGGCATCAACTGACGTGAACGAGGAGTAAACGATGAAAGCACTTTCAAATGCACCAAAAATCCTTTTGGCTGCGGCCCTGCTGACCGCCATGCTCGGCGCTTGCAAGCGCAATGACACCACGCCCGCCACCACGGGCGATACCACCACGCCGGCCACCACCTCAGGTACCAGCGGTACCAGCGGTACCAGCGGTACCAGCGGCACTGGCGGCGCTACGGGCACCGGCACCACCGGCGATACAGGCACCAGCGGGACGAGCGGTGGCACCAGCGGTACCAGCGGTACCAGCGGTGGCACCAGCAGTGGTACCAGTGGCACCGGCGGGACCGACACCAGCGGCAGCGGCACCACAGGCACAAGTGGATCGTCCGGAACCAGCGGTACCAGCGGCACCAGTGGTACCAGCGGCATGACGGGTAGCGGCACCAGCGGCACCAGCGGCATGACGGGCGGCACCAGCGGAAGCGGCACCTCGGGCAGCGGCACCTCCGGCAGCGGCACCAGCGGCACCTCCGGCAGCGGCACCACCACGCCGCCAGAGCGCAACGGCACGCGCCACTAAAGATTGCGGGCGCCGATCAAGCAAAAAAAAAGCCCGCAGAGTTTGCGGGCTTTTTCTCCAAAAAATATGGCTTACATCTTGTTCAACACAACCGGTACCGCGCCCGGCGCACGACGGCCAGTTGCCGTCCGCACACCCAGCATGATGGTGCGGTAGACAAAGCGCACCAGCAGCAGCGTCAGGATCATCTCGACCAAGGTCACCAGGAAGGCCCACAAACCGTTGGACCGCGCGGCCCGGCGTTCAAACTTGGCGAACATTCTGTCGCGTGAGACCTCGATGCTGTCGTAGAACGTCGGCACGACCAGCAAGGTTAGAATCGTCGAGGTGATCGTGCCGCCGATAATTGCAATGGCCAGTGGACGGTAGAACTCGCCGCCCTCGCCCAGCCCCAGCGCCACCGGGATCATGCCGGCGATCAGCGCAAAGGTTGTCATCAAGATCGGGCGCAAACGCATGCGGCCTGCGTCCATCAGCGCCTGCTCGCGGTCAAAGCCGTCCGCCTCGCGCCGGCGCGCGGCGTCCAGCAGCAAGATGGCGTTCTTGGCGACCAGGCCCATCAACATGATGATGCCGATCATGCTCATCAGGTTCAAGGACTGGCCGGTGATCTTCAGCGCCAGCACCACGCCGATCAGCGACAGCGGCAACGAAATCATCACCGCCATCGGCGCCGTGAACGAGCCGAACTGAATGACCAGGATCATGTACATCAGCGCAATGCCCGACGCCAGCGCAACCACCATGTTCATCATCAGGTCGTTCTGATTCTTGCCCGAGCCACCGAGTTCACGTCCATAGCCGGGCGGGAAATCGAAACTGTCGGCCAATTTCATCGCATCCTTGGTCACTTCGCCGCTGGAGCGGCCCTGCGCGTTGGCCGAGACCGAAATGGTGCGGTTGCCATTCTTGTGTTCAATGCCCGACGGGCCCTTGCCCATCGTAATCTTGGCAATCTGGTCCAGCGGCACCATTTCGCTGGTGCCCGTCACGGCGATCGGCAAGCGTTCGATGTTCTCGGCGTTGACCCGGTCCTCAGGGTGCAGGCGCACCGCCACATCGCGCGACTCGCCGGTCGGGTCGACCCAGTCGCCCACTTCCACGCCGGCAAATGCCACCCGCAAGGACTGCGCCGCATCATTGACGGAAATGCCCATCGAATTGGCCAAGCCCCGGTCCATTTCAATTTTCAATTCATTTTTCGGATCCTGTTCAGACAGGCCGACGTCGACTGCGCCAGGCACGTTGCGCAGCTTTTCCATAAAGGTGTTGGCAATTTCAAGCAGTTTGCGCGAGTCGGGACCGGTAAATTCAATTTGAATCGGCTTGCGCGAGCCATTGTTCAAGTCGTCCATCACCACGTATTCGGCGCCCACCAGCGTCTTGATTTTTTCACGCAACTCGACCGCAATTTCCTTGGCGCTACGGGTGCGTGTGCGCTTCTTGCCGATATCGATCCGCACGCGACCGCCGCTGGCGTCCACGCGGCTATTGGTTTCCTTGACTTCCTTGATCTCGCGCGCCATGGCGGCGGCGCTTTCCATTTTCAGGCGGGCATATTCCACGCTCGACGAGGCGGGCGTGCGCACGGTGATCATCAACTGGCCGGAATCGGTCTTGGGCAGAAATTCGCTGTCGCCCTTGAGAACCTGCAGCGCGATCGCGCCGACAAAGGTGACCAAGGCAAGCAGCGCCATCCAGACGCGGTGATGCAGCGCCCAGGCAATGACTTTGCTGTAGCGGTTGGCCTGCTCATCGAACCAGTGATTAAAGCGCTGCAACACCCGGCTGATGCCCGTTTTTGGCAAGGTATGGTGGCCGACCGGGTCGCCCCAGTAAGCCGACAACATCGGGTCGAGCGTGAAGGAAATGACCAGGCTGACCAGCACCGAGCACGTCACGGTCAGGGCAAAGGGACGGAAATATTCGCCCGAAATACCCGGCATGAAAGCAACTGGAATGAACACGGCAATGATCGAAAACGTGGTCGAGGCAACCGCCATACCGATCTCGGCGGTGCCGTTCAGGGCCGCGGTGCGGCGGTCCGACCCCAGCTCCTCCATGTGGCGCACAATGTTTTCGCGCACCACGATGGCGTCATCGATCAGCACGCCGATCGCCAGCGACAGGCCGAGCAGCGTCATGAAGTTGAGCGTGAAGCCGCACAGCCACACGGCAATAAAGGCGGCCACCACCGACGTTGGCAGCGACAGCGCGGTAATGAGCGTCGAGCGCCAGGAATTGAGAAAGGCGTAGACCACGAAAATGGTCAGCACCGCGCCGAAGATCAGCGACTCGATGACGTTATTCAAGCTTTGCTGCGAACGCTCGCCGGCGTCGTCGATGACTTCGAGCTTGGTGCCCGGCTGCAGTTCCTTGGCCGTTTCCATTTCCTTGACCAGCGCCTTGACCTTGTTGGCGACAGACACCGTACTTGCTTCGCGCGAACGGCTGACCGAAATACCCACGTTCGGCTTGCCGCTGCGAATCGACAAATTGTTGACGTCGGCAAAACTGTCTTTGATTTCGGCCACCTGGGCCAAGCGCACGATTTCGTCGCCGCGGCGCTTGACGACGATCTGCTGGAATTCTTCAGGCGTCTCGATGCGCCCGACCAGGCGGATGCTCTGCTCGTCCAGGCTGCCGCGAATCTTGCCCACCGGCGCATTGGTATTCTGGTTGCGCAGCGCCAGCACCACTTCGCCGACCGACACATTATATTCACGCAACTTGGCCGCCCGCAGCAGCACCGACAGTTCGCGCTTGAGCGCGCCGCCCACGTTGACGATCGACACGCCGTCGATCGAACGGATGCGGTCGGCAATGTTGTCTTCGGCCAGCCGCGAAATTTCGGCCGCGCTCTGGGTGCTCGACGACAGCGCCAGCTGGATAACGGGTTCGGACGCCGGATCGGCGCGCTGCAAAATAGGCTCGCGCATCTCGGTGGGCAGCTTGTAGCGCACCGCCGCGATCGCGTTGCGCACTTCATCGGACGCTTCGATCAAGTTCTTGTCGAAACCGAACTCGATGAAAAACGTGGCGCTGCCTTCGTTCGAGTCGGACTCGATCTTGCTAACGCCGGGAATGCTGAGGAAGGATTTCTCAATCCGGTTGACCACTTCGCGCTCGACGGTGTCGGGCGAGGCGCCGGGATACGGCACGTTGACGATAATGAAGGGAATATCGACGTCGGGATTCTGGTTTACGCGCAGCTTGGACAGTGCCAGCAGCCCCATGGCCATCATCGCGATGATCAGGACGACGGTGGCGATCGGCCGCTTGATGGAGAAATCGGATAAAAACATCTTATTTCCCCTGCACGGCAACTGGCGTAGCGGCGGCGGCAACCTTGGCGACCGTCATCTGATACTTTTGGCCATTTTTGAGCGACGAATTGGGCGTACGCAGCACAACGTCGCCAGCGGCCAGGCCACTACGCACTTCCAGGTCGCCCGTGCGGGCATCGCGCGCGCCCAGCACCAGGTCGGCCTTGCTCAGCACATTACCCTTCAGGCGCCAGGTGTAGGCCTTGTCGCCCGCTTTCACCAGCGAGCTTTCGGCCAGCATCAGCGCGTCGGTGCTTTCGGCCTCGATCCGGCCCTCGCCAAACAAGCCCGACACTTTCGGCTGCGGCGAGCCGGGCGCAAAAGCGACCAGCACTTCGACCTGGCGCGTGACTTCATTGGCGGCTGGATCGACCCGCTTGACGATGCCGCGAAATTCCTGGCCGGCATAACCGTTGATCTTGAAGGTGACGTTCTGGCCCACCTTGACCGCGCTGATGCGGTCGGCCGAGACGCGCCCTTCAAAGCGCATGCTGGTCGTATCGATGATCTTGACCAATTCCTTGCCTGGCGACGCGGTGTCGCCGGCCGACACCTTGCGGTCGCTGACCACGCCGTCGAACGGCGCGCGCACCAGCGTGTGGGCCAGTTGCAGGCGGGCGCTGGCGGCGCGCGAGCGCGCTGCGGCCACTTCACTGGCGGCGGCGTTGCGGCGCACTTCGGCGTCATCCATTGCCTGGATCGAGGTCATGCCGGAGGCGCGCAGTGTTTTCATGCGGGTAACCTGGCGCTCGGCCTGCTCCAGCGCCTGCGACGACGAACGCGCCGACGCCTCGGCCGAATTGAGGCTGTCGCGAATGGCCGCTTCGTCAAGCTTGACCAGCACATCGCCTTTTTTGACGACATCGCCGTTTTCCTTGAGCACTTGCAGCACCAGTGCGGAAATTTCGGCCCGTACGTCGGCCTTGCGCTCGGGCTGAATGGAACCGGTCACGACGGGACCGGAGGCCAGCGAATTGGAATGCACGGTCAGGATATCTTCCGGCGCAATGCTCAGCACTTTCGGCGCTTCTTCCTTGCCGTCCTTCTTGTCCGCGTCATTCGGCTTGTTGCAGGCGGCCAGGGCCGCCGCGATGGCGAGGACAAGAAATGTTTTGCGCAGCATGTGATTCTCCGGAATGAACAATATTGAAACTACCAGCGTACAAGTATCCCAAAGGCACCCCAGGGCGTCAATTGCCTTGCCTGTGTACTGCGGTTTTGGATGACTGAACTGCGCAATTAGGGGGATGAGCTGCAATTGAAGTAGCATGAATTGCTCCCGCCCATTGCCTATTGAAACTTAGAAAGACTTAAACAGATAAAAAACGGCGAAGCCCATGCCGACGCCGGTGCAGATGCCCCCGCCAATTTCGACCAGCGTATGGCCCATCCGTTCCCGCAAATGGGTGTGCTCGGCGGCGCCGTTGGCGAGGCGGTTGATCGCGCTGGCCTGGCGTCCCACGTGCTGGCGCAAGCTGTTGGCGTCGATCATGACAATAAAGCCCAGCGTGACCGCCACCCCGAAAGCCGGATGGCCCATGCCTTCGCGCAGCGCGATCAGGGTCGCCATGCTGGTGACCACGGAACTATGGTTGCTTGGAAAGCCGCCGTTGCCGACCAAATTGAACGCCCAGCGGCGCTGGCGCGCGCTATTGATAAGAAACTTGATCGGGCCAACCACCAGCCAGGTCAGGAAGGGAGTGACGAGGTAACTGATATCCATTGATGCCTTCTAAAAATCGATGCGGTAGATGCTCGGCAGAATTATCGCAGATGACCGGCGCCGCAGCCACATCCGCTGCACCTCGGCCGGCCCCGCTACGGTTAAACTGGCGGGAGTGTGTCATTTCGGCGAACACGACGGCAAAGGAACAGCATGAAGCATTTCAGATTATCGGTAGCGGTGACCATTGTATTGATGGGCCTGGCTGGATGGTGGGGCTACCATCGCCACGGCATGCCCGGGTTGCTGTCGGCGCTGTGGATTACGGCGGTGCTTGGCATCCTCGAAGTGTCGCTCTCGTTCGACAACGCAGTCGTCAATGCCTCGGTGCTGCGCCACTGGGACGCGTTCTGGCGCAAGCTGTTTCTGACGGTGGGGATCATGGTGGCCGTGTTCGGGATGCGTCTATTCTTTCCGCTGCTAATTGTCTCCGTAGCGACGGGCCTGGGCATGGGCGACGTCTGGCACATGGCGCTCGACACGCCGGACGTGTATGCACACCACCTTGGTGCCAATCACGCCCAGGTCGCCTCGTTCGGCGGCGCCTTCCTGCTGCTGGTTTTCCTCAACTTTTTGTTCGACGAAGAGCGGGAACTGCATTGGCTGGGATGGATCGAACAGAAGGTCGGGCAGTACGGCAGCGAAGGCTTGGCCGTGTTGGTCACCCTGTGCGCCGCGTTTGGCGCCATGTCGCTGGTGCCTGCGGCGAGCAAGCTCAGCGTGCTGGTGGCGGGCGTGCTTGGCGTAGTGGTGTATGTGGGCGTCAACTGGGTCAGCGGTTTGCTGGAAGAAGAGGAGCACGACCCGGTACTAGGCAAGATGATTTCGCGCGGCAGCATTGGCGGCTTCCTGTACCTGGAAGTGCTCGACGCATCCTTCAGTTTCGACGGCGTGATCGGCGCCTTTGCCATCACCAATGATGTTGTCATCATCATGCTGGGGCTGGCCATCGGCGCCATGTTCGTGCGTTCCATGACGGTGTATTTGGTCGATAAGGGAACCTTGCAAGAGTTCGTGTACCTGGAACACGGGGCGCACTACGCCATCGGCATCCTGGCGCTGATCATGTTCGCCAGCGTGACGTATGACATCAAGGAATGGGTGACGGGGCTGTCGGGCGTGGCGTTCATTGCCGTGTCGCTATGGTCATCGCTGCGCTATAAAAAGCAGCAGGAAGCGCTGGGCTTGAGCGTCGAGGCTTGATAAATCGGCCATTAGTGGCACAATAGGCGCGACCTTTAACCAACCACAGTCTATACACCATGCCAAAACGCGTCTTGTTCCTGTTTCTGTCACTGCTCGGGGCCGTTCTGGTCCTGCTCTCCCTGTACACCTGGTTTACGCTGAGCTGGTCGTACTCCGAGGGCGAGCGGGCCGGCTATCTGCAAAAGTTTTCCAAAAAAGGATGGCTGTGCAAGACCTGGGAAGGCGAAATCCTGCTCTCAAGCATGCCCGGCGCCATTCCCGAGCGCTTCCCGTTTTCGGTGCGCGATGACCTTGTCGCCAAGGACTTGCTGGCGGCAACGGG
Source organism: Massilia sp. TSP1-1-2 (assembly GCF_049896185.1). Classification (NCBI taxonomy): domain Bacteria; kingdom Pseudomonadati; phylum Pseudomonadota; class Betaproteobacteria; order Burkholderiales; family Oxalobacteraceae; genus Massilia; species Massilia sp. TSP1-1-2. Next base: position 402,722 of record NZ_JAFCTU010000001.1, on the reverse strand, counting down.
CAAGCGCGTGGTACTGACGTACGCGCAGCACAAGGGCGTGCCGTCATCCTGTTTCGGCGAGACCGAGCATTTCATCGAGAAAGTGGCGGTATCGCCTTGATGGCGACGACGCCGCTGACGCTGGTGTGAACCTGGCGTTGTGAGCGCTCCTGGCACGGCTCTTTACCAGCGCTTGCGCAGCATATGAACATGCGCAAGCGCGCCTACAACCAGGCAAATCAGGACAACAAGGTCTGCCACGACGACACGGGCAATCTGCGCGTTATGGCTTCCTGCAGCGGCCGCAAGAATGAGGAACGAAACGACGCTGAACAGTCCTCCAACAAAGGCAATGGATTGCAGCGCAGGTTTGAAGGCAGAGAACAGCAAAAAGCTGCCAACAAGGCCCTGGCGTCCGACTCGTTGTTGAAAGCAAATGCAATCGTCCTGGGTGCCGTCGCACCTATCCGGACCGGTGTATTGCGCTTCGCCCAAAAAATACGGCCCAATATGCACCACTGCAGGCGAGCATGATTGCACCACCGCCAGATGCGTGCGGCGGCGGAGCGTTTGCGACAAACCGCTACATGTAGGTGGCCAGCCCGATCAGCATCGCTTCCTTTGAATAACTTTCAAAGCCACAGCACTTACAGCTTCTCCAGCTGCTGCTTGACATAATCGGCGCCCGCACCCGTGGGCGCGAGCGCCAGGTACGTTGTGTAGGCCGCCTTTGCTTTCGCGCTTTCCCCCGCCCGCAATTGGGCGTCCCCCAGATTGCGATACGCGACCGAGCGCGACGGATCCATCTTCACCGTATTGTCAAACCAGCGCGCCGCCTCCTTGTACTTTTCCTGCTTGTAAAACACAAAGCCCAGATTATTTGCCGCCAGCGCAAAATCAGGGCGCAGCTTGAGCGCCTCGGTAAATTCCGCCTCGGCCTGCACATACTGCTTTTCCTTGTACATCTGCAGCCCGCGATCGTTCGCCCGCTGCGCCAGCTGGCGCATCGACGACGGCACCGCCTGCGGCGTCACCAGTTTTTGCTCATTGCCTTGCAAATCCTTGACGGTTACCGGCGTCGCTGGCGCCGCCTTGCCCGGCTTTTCCTCCGCCTTGGCCACCGGTTCCGGCCGCGCCGCATCAAGCTTGGAATTGAGCGCAATTGCCTCGCTGGACAGCTGCGCGCTCTGCGGACTAAGGAACTCGGTCTCGGCCGGCAGCTCGAACACGAAGTCGCCCCCTTCCGAACCCGGCAAGCTGCCGAAAGCCGGCGTCTGATTCGACACGCTGGCCACCGCCGGCGCCACATAGGCCGCCAGTTCAGTGGCGGTGATCAAGCCGTCGCCATTCAAGTCGCCCTTGCCCGCCAAACCTTGCAGCAAGGTCCAGGTGAACACCGAGTGCCCGTTCGGCCCGCCGTCCGACACCAGCTGGTCGACCCCGCCGGCAGTGAGCATCTGGCGCCCGGTGCGTTTCGCGTTATCGCGCAAAAAGTTGCCGGCCCCGCCGCCGCGCGTCAAGCCAAGGCCGCTGTAGCAGGCGTCCATCACGAACAGCACGTGCTTGGCGGTGAGACTCTCGCCGATATTCTGGATCTCGGTCATGGGAATGGCGTCGGTGGCAAACTGCGCGGGGTCCGAATCGTAGGGCACGATGTAACCCAGGTCGCGCCCGGAACTCAAGTGCCGGGTGGCGCCGTGGCCCGCAAAAAACACGAAGATGCGGTCGTTCTTTTGCACCCCGCCGTGCGCCAGCCGGTCATGGAACGCGGCCAGGATGCCGCTGCGCGTGGCGGCCGCGTTTTCAAGCGCGACCACGCGCTCGGGCGCGAAGCCGAATTTGTCCACCAGCGTCTGGCGCACCCCGCGCGCGTCGCGCACCGCGTACTGCAGCTTGGGCCACTTGGGGTAGTCGTCGATGCCGATCACAATGGCCCACGAATTGGCATAGCCCTGGCTGGCGGGCGCCGCCGGCGGCGCCATCGCGGCGCCCTTGGCGGTCTTGAAAGTGGTGCCGTCCCAGCCGGCGAACTGGTAGCCGTCCGCAATCAGGCGCTCCAGGATGGCCGGCAGCGCCTTGACCGCGCGCGCGTGGATATCGTGGAACAGGATGATCCCGCGCCCTTCTTTTTCAACCGAATGGAGCACCCGTTCGGTGATCGAGGATGGCACCGGATCGGCCCAGTCGAGCGAATCGATGTTCCACATCACCGAGCGCAAATGGGCGCCCGCCAGCGTGGTCAAGCCTTCCTTGTTGCGCGCGCCGTAGGGAAAGCGGAACAGCTCCGAGCGGTCCTTGTCGACCGCTTTGAGCAGCAGGTCGGTATTGAAGATCTCGGCTCGGAGCTTTTCGCCGGTTTCCTTGGACAGCTGCGCGTGCGTGTAGCTGTGGTTGGCCAGCACGTAACCGGCCCGGCTCAACTTGCGGCTCACTTCAGCGCCGGCGTTCAGTGTGGCCTTGCCGTCCGCGCCCACGGTGCCCAGGTTGGTGCCCACGTTGAAGAACACGGCCGGCACATTGTACTGCTTGAGGATGGCGGCGATCTCCTCGCTGTAGCGCCGGTGCGGGCCGTCGTCAAAGGTCAGCACCACGGTCTTGGGCGGCAGGCCGGCCCCGAAAATCTCGCCCGCTTCCTCCCTGCCGGGTGCGCCGGCGGCCGGCACCTCGGGGCGCGGCGGATACGGCAGCACCACGCCGTGCTCCTTGAGGATCGCTTCGCGGCTGTGCAGCGTCTTCAGGTAAGCGACGTAGGCTTCCCACTTCTCGCGTTTCAGTTCAATGCCACGCTGCTCGTAGCGCCCGAAGATCTGGCGGATCTCCTTTTCGTAATTGTGTTCGATCTCGGCGAGCGCATCGACGTCCTCGGAGACGCGCTTGTGCAGTTTGATGGCCGGCAGCGACGAGTCGCGCGCCACGTCTGCCAGCAGCGCCTGCAGCAGTTCGCGAAAGGCCAGCCGGTCGGCATCGTACAAGCTCTTGTCGGACTCGATGAACTCGAGCAGGCCATGCAGGATGTCATAGCGGTCGGACCGGTTCGACGCGAGCAGCGCTGCCAGTTCGCTCTCCAGCGCCACGCCGCGCGCCTGGTTTTGGTGAAACAGCTCCTGGCCCACCTCGGTGGTGTGCGCGCGCTGTTGTACGGTCAGTGTGGCCTCGTCGGCCAGCAGCACGATGATTTTGCGGTAGTCGGTCAGCAGCTCCTTGACGCCGCGCTCGAGCAGCGCGCCCTTGGCCGGGTCGGCCGGCGCCGGGGCCACTTGGTTGCCCTGGGCGACGGGCGCGGACAGTGCGACCGGCGGCGCCGGTGGACGGGCGGCGAACAGCGCGGCAGCGCCGATGGCGCCGGCGGCGGCCACTGCGGCGCCGATTCTTGCGGGTTTGGAGATCACGATAGAGCCTGTGGGTCGAATGAGTGCGGTAAAGGTGCGTAGATTGTATTGCAACATTTGGTCCAAGGAAAGGTGAGCCGTTCGCCGCTGTGGCGCAATCGCGCAAGCAGCTGTCATCAATGCGCAATACCAGCGCGCCGCAGTTGGCTAAGCTCATGGCAAAAACACCACGTGATGGCAAAAACTACAATCCCCAGGAGACAAACCGTATGGATCGCCGTTCATTCTTACGCAGTTCGATGTATTTCACCGTGGTGTCGGCCGGCGCCAGCCTGGCCGCCTGCGGCGCAAGCGACAACAGCGACGACACCGCGCAAGCGCCGGCCGGGTCCTTTGCATTCCCGCTCGGCGTCGCCAGCGGCGACCCGAAGGAGGCGAGCTGCGTCTTCTGGACCCGCTGCCTGTCGAGCCATGGCCTCGAAACGGTGCCGGTTAGGCTCGAAGTGTCGAGCGCCAGCACCTTCGCCACGCTGGCCGCATCGGTCGACCTGTCCGCCACGCGCCAGTACGACTACACGGTGCGCGCGAAAGTGACGGGGCTTGCGCCCGGCACGCGCTACTACTACCGCTTTTGCGCAGGCCAGGACAAGAGCGTCGCCGGCCAGACCAAAACGGCGCCGGGGGCCGCGAGCGCGCCGGCCAAGATGACATTTGCCTGGATGACCTGCCAGGACTGGAGCGTGAACCACTGGGCGGCGATGGACCTGATCGCGGCCGAAGAACTCGATTTTTTGGTACACCTGGGCGACTACATCTACGAGACGGTGGGCGCCACGTTCCAGAGCGGCGCGGCGGAAGCGGCGCACGGCCGGATCACGCTGCCCGACGGCACTGCGCGCAGCGGCGCCGAAACGGGCGTCTACGCCACCAGCCTGGAAGACTACCGCACGCTGTACCGCACCTACCGCGGCGACGCGCGCCTACAGGAACTGCACCGCAAGTTCCCGATGATCGCGATCTGGGACGACCACGAGTTTTCCGACGATTGCTGGCAGGACCACCAGACCTACAACAACGCCAACACGCGCCAGACCGAGCGCCGGCGCAGTGCCACCCAGGCCTGGGCCGAGTACATGCCGATCGACTTTGGCGACGTCTCGTTCGACCTGGGCAAACCTGGCCACGAGAACATCCGCATTTACCGCGACTTCCGCTTCGGCACACTGATGCACCTGGTGATGACGGACCAGCGCCTGTACCGCGACGACCATGTGGTGGGCGAAGCCGAACTGGCAACGCTGACCGGCCACGATCGGCTGCAGGGCGACGACAAGATCGGCGCGCGTTATTTTGTGCCGCTGCCGGTGCTGCAGCAGTTCGAGCTGATCGACAGCCAGGTGCTGGGGCACGCGCCGTCGATCCTGGGCCGGGCCCAGACCGAGTGGTGGAAGGACACGCTCAAAGGCGCCACCGCAAGCTGGAAAGTATGGGGCAACGAAGTCACGCTCAACCGCATGCAGATCGACCTGCGCGCTCTAGCCCCGGCGCCGTACGACAAGCAGTACGTGGTCAATGCCGACGCCTGGGACGGCTACCCGAGCCACCGCGCTGACTTGATGACATTCCTGAAGGCGAACAGCATCAAGAACGTGGTGGCGATCACGGGCGACCTGCATGCGTTCCAGTGCGGGACCATCCGCGACAATGCGCATCCTGCGGTAGGCACGCCCGTGGCGGTCGACTTTGTGGCGGCCGGCATCAGCAGCGACTCGTTCTACCGTTATCTGCGCGACGGCGCCGGCGCCACGCCGCTGGCGCCGCTGGTGGCAACGCCGGCCACCTTCGACGCTGTCATTCGTGGCAATAACCCGGACTTTGCGTATGCCGATCATGACGCGCAGGGGTTTGCGGTGGCCACCGTGACGGCGGCCAGTTTTGTGGTCATGTTCAACAAGGTCAAGCCCTTGAATGCGGATGGCAGCAAGCCGGTGTCGCCGCTGCTCAAGCGCACCCGCATCACGCTGGCGTCAGGGTCGACCAGCCCGGTGGTGGAAGACAACGTGTGAGGTCGGAAAAAGCGTTGGCCCGCTTCCGCAAGGCGCCCGGCCTCTACAGCGTGCCTCTGACGCGTAGGTCGAAAAAGGCCGAAGGCCGCATTCCGACAAGCGCCGTCGAGACACTTGCCGCAACCAGGGCCTTGGCCTTGCCCTTGACCTTGACCTTGACCTTGACCTTGGCCTTTACCGCCCTACGGCAATCACCAAGTCGGCTCCGCGCGCCAGCAGCACCAACGAGCAGGCGAAAAAAAAGCGGCGCATGCGCCGCCCGGCATTTACACTTTCACTGGCATCGCCGAAGGCTGGCTCAAGCGACCGATGACCTGGTGCGTCATCGTGGCCGACGTTGCGCGCTGCACTGCGCCGGCGGCGCTTTCGACCTGCTCGAGCCGAATTGCCTGCTTGGCCGCCACCAGCGTTGCCGTATCGGCTTCCAGGCGGCGCGACTCCAGTTCCAGCAACAGCTGCTTGGCCTCGGCCATCTCGCGCGTGGCGAGGGCCGCCTTGCGCTGCATCTCGGCGTGCGCCTGGGCGCTGTCAAGCAGCAAGCGCTGGGCGTTGCGCTTGTCGACGGCCGACTGCGCCGCGCTTTCCTGGGCCGCCTCGAGCTGGCGCGCCATGTCGGCCTGCTCCTGCTCGGCGTCGGCGCGCAGGCGGGCCGCCTTGCATGCTGCCTGCTCCGACGCCACGCGCGCCGCGATGGCCGCGTTGGCGCGTTCGTCGGCGGCGGCCTTGTGGCGCTGGGTCGCCAAGGTCTGCTCAGTCAGCGACAGCGAAGCGCGTTCGGCCGCCAGCGTTTGCGAGGCCAGCTCCAGCTTCAGCTTTTCATTGTGGGCGCGCTCGGCCTGGACCCGGCCCAACTCGGACGCCATGCGCAGCTGCGCGATGACCGCGTCGGCCGCTGCCGCCTTGTCGGCCGCGGCGCTGGCCGTTTGCGCCAGCAGCGCGCTGGTGCTGTCAATTTCCGCGCGCTGCGCCTGCTCCAGGCGGCGCTCCGCGTCCGCCATCTGGCGCATCAGCAGCGCCTGCGCCTGTTCCGCATCGGCGCGGGCGTGGGCGGCGGCCGCCGCCTCCTGTTCGGCCGCCAGCCGCTCTTGCAAGCGCACCAGTGCGCCCTGCTCGGCCAGCGCGTGCTCGTGCTCGGCATGGGCCAGCAACGCCGACTGCGCCGCTTTTTCGCTTGCCAGCGCCGCGCTTTGTTCCTGCAGCGCGACCTGTTCGGCGATCGACGCCACCAGCGACTGCTCGGCATCATTCTCAAGCGCGGCCGCAGCGGCCGACGCGGTGGCCAGCGCCGCGCGCTCCTCGGCCAGGGCGCGGGCGCGCTGCTGCTGCTCGGCCTCGAGCGCGGCGGCGGCGGCGGCGGCCTGCTCGGCCAGTTTGCGTTCAGCGGCCTTTTCGGCGGCAATGCTTTCCGCTTCCACCCGTGCGTGCACTTCCAGGCTGGCGTCGTCTTCGGCCTTGGCGCGCGCCAGCGCCACTTCGCGCAGCTTGCGGTCCACTTCAATGCGCGCTTCGGTCGCGCTCATGATGCGCGCCTCGGCTTCGCGCCGCGCCTCGGCGCTGGCGGCCGCCATCTGTTCCAGGCGCTCACGGTGCATTGCCGCGTCGCGCAATTCCTTTTCCGACTGCAGACGCAGATGGATCGATTTGGAAGCCATCCGCTCGGACTCGGCCTGGGCGATCGCGATCGCCTCGCGCTCCTGTTCCACGTGGGCCAGGGCGCGCGCTTCCTCCAGCGCGCGCGCTTCGGCCACGGCGCGGGCAAAGGCGGCGGCCAGCGCCACCTGATCGGCCTTTTCGCGCTGCACCGTCAGCTCCAGCGCTTCGGCCTCGGCGTCGGCCAGCAGTTCGGCGGTCTGGCGCGCGCCGCGCGCCTGGCGTTCGCGTTCGCGCGCCAGCGTGGCCACGCGCGCGTCGGCGCTGGCGATGTGCAGCACTTCCTCGCGCGCCGCGTGAACGGCGGCGACCCGCTCGACCGCCTGCAGGCGCGCCTGTTCGGTGTGCAGCATCAGCTCGTCGGCGGCGCGCGCAGCCAGTTCGGCCATGACCGCTTCCGCTTCGATCTGCTCCGCGGCGCGGCGGCGCGCCTCCTCCTCGGTCTTGGCGCGCGCTTCGGCGGCCAGCTTGATCTGGGTATCGGCTTCGACGCGGGCGCGCAGCTCGGCCGTTTCCAGGCGCACCGCTTCGAGCCGCTCCAGGCTCGCCTGCGCGGCCAGGCGCAGCGTCTCCAGTCGGTCGCGGTTGGCTTCGATGGCCTCCTCCGAAGCTTGCGCATTTTGCAGCGCGGCGGCGGCGGCGGCGGCATCCATCGCGGCGCGCTCTTCGGCCAGCGAGCGGGCGCGGGCCTCGGCATGGGCCCGGCTCTCGGCCGCGCACGACGCCTTGGCCTCCGCCTCGACGCGCGCAATCGCCTCGTGAATGGCCCGCATTTCCGACTTGGCCCGTCCTGGCGCGCCGGCCTGCGCTTGATTGTCCGCCACCGGCAAAGCAATGGTGATATCGGCGTCGTCGTGCAGGCAGGCTGTGGATTCCATCGTCTTCTCGCTATAAGAGCCCTCCGCAGACGGGTAGGCGTACAGCGATTATCAGGCGACCGGCCGATTGGCGGCGTACCGAGCAGAAGCCTAAAACCCGCCCAATTCGCCAGATGGCAATTCTTTTTTAATTGGGGTCAGACCTCCGATTTTGTGCAATATTGCCAATTTATAACGCGTTATCCGATACTTTATTTAATTCGTCATTGCCGAGTATTACGAAGCGACACCAAGATATTGACTAGCGAATAGCAACCGTCAGGCCAGCTGAGAAATCGCAGCCAACCGGAAATGTTGAACAATTGAGGTCTGACCCCGATGTTGTTGTCAGGCGGGCCAGAGGGGGGGCTCGTCCATGAGGGCGATTTGCTCGCGCAGTTCGAGGATTCTGTCTTGCCAGTAACGTTGGGTGTTGAACCACGGGAATGCGGCGGGAAAGGCGGGGTCGTCCCAGCGCCGTGCCAGCCAGGCGCTGTAGTGGATCAGGCGCAGCGTGCGCAGCGCTTCGACCAAATACAGCTGGCGCGGCTCGAAGTCGCAAAAGTCTTCGTAGCCGGCCAAGATGTCGCTCATCTGGCGCACCATGTCGGCCCGCTCGCCCGACAGCAGCATCCACAAATCCTGGATCGCCGGCCCCATGCGGCTGTCGTCGAAGTCGACGAAATGGGGACCGTCGCCCGTCCACAGCACGTTGCCGGCGTGGCAGTCGCCGTGCAGCCGCAGCGACGGCGTCGCGCCGGCCCGGTCGTAGCAGCGCCGCACGCCATCGAGCGCCTGCGCGGCCACGCTGCTGTACGCAGCGAGCAGCTCGGGAGGAATAAAGTCGTGCGCCAGCAGGTAGTCGCGCGGCTCGGTGCCAAAGGTCTCGATGCTCAGCGCGGGCCGCTCGGCGTAGGTGCCAAGCGCGCCAACGGCGTGGATGCGCCCGATGAAGCGCCCGCTCCACTCGAGCGTGGCCGGGTCGTCCAACTCGGGCGCCCGCCCACCCTTGCGCGGGAAGACGGCGAAGCGAAAGCCGCCAAAGCTGTGCAGCGTGCCGCCGCCCAGCGTCAGCGCCGGCACCACGGGAATCTCGCGCTCGACCAGTTCATCGACAAAGCGGTGCTCTTCCAGGATGGCGGCGTCGCTCCAGCGCGCCGGCCGGTAGAACTTGGCCACCACGGGCGGCCCTTCTTCCATGCCGATCTGGTACACCCGGTTTTCGTAGCTGTTGAGCGCGAGCAGGCGGCCGTCGGAAAACAGGCCGACGCTGTCGAGCGCGTCGAGCACGCATTCGGGGCTGAGGGTGGCAAACGGGTGCAGCGGCGGTGTCTCCATGCGCGCTATTGTACGGCCCAAGCTTGGCGCGCGACCAGCGAATAAGTGCGTCGATCGGGCCCCGACGCGTTAAACTAGCGCCTTCAACGACGATTAAGAGCCCCGCCATGCAACTCGACCAGCCCCTTTCAGAAAAAGAATTCAACGAACTCGATCAGTTTTTGCTGTCGGACCGCTCGTCCGACGACGCGATGACGATGGATACCCTGCACGGCTACATGACCGCCATTGCGATCGGCCCGGAAACCATCATGCCGGCCGAATGGCTGCTCAAGGTCTGGGGCGACGATGCGGCCGCGGCGCCCAAATGGAAAAACGCCAAGGAAGAGGAGCGCATCGTCGAACTGATCATGCGCTTCATGAACGAGGTGCTGGTGACGTTCGAGGTGGCGCCCAAGGAATTCGAGCCGCTCTTTTGCGAGCACGAGGAAGACGGCGAAACCCTGATCGACGCCGAAGCCTGGTGCTGGGGCTTCTGGGAAGGCATGGAGCTGCGAGCCGGTTCGTGGGACCCGATCTGGCAGTCCGACCTGGCACCCCTGATGCGCCCGATCTACCTGCTCGGCGCCGACGAGATCGAAGAAGCCGAACTGGCCGAAGTCGACAATCCGGTCAAGGGCCACAAGCTGGCCGTCGAGATCGAGGCGAACCTGCCGGCCATCTACAAGTTCTGGGTTCCGCTGCGCAAAGGTCCCGTGCAAACGCTTAAGCGCGACGAGCCGAAGGTCGGCCGCAATGACGACTGCCCTTGCGGCAGCGGCAAAAAATACAAGAAGTGCTGCGGCGCCGACGGCGCAGAATAAGCCGCCCCGCATCAAGCCAAGCCGCCCGCAGTCTAGGCGGCTTTTTCACGCCCGTGCAACCTGATCAATCCATTCAAGTCGCCGGCGCCGGCACCGGCCGCGCCGACGGGCGCGCCGCTGGCGGCCCGTCGCCGAGCGGCTCGGCAAGCCGGCTTTGCACCAGCGCGGCGATCACGTCGGACTGGGTCACGATGCCGGCAAAGCGCCGTTCGGCGTCGATCACGGGAATATGGTGCAAGCCGCTGTTGGCCATCAGCGGCACCAGTTCGACGATCGGCGTGTCGACAAAGGCCGAACTGATATGGGTACTCATGATCTGCCCGACCACTTCCGGCTTGTCCGAATGGGTGTGGCGCGTGCGCACGATCAGCTGGCGCAAGCGCGCGCCCAGCGTGCGGAAATCATCGAGGTCGCTGTAGCGCAAAAAATCTCCTTGCGAGACCATGCCGATCACGCGCCGCGCGCGGTTCAGCACCGGGATCGCGTGCACCTGGTGGTAGCGCATCATGCGCCAGGCTTCGCCCAGCTCGGTCGAAAACTCGGCCGTAAGCGCATGGGTGGACATGATGGCGCCGCAGGTGATGACGCCGAAGCGGCGCGAATACGCATGCGCTTCGGTGGCCAGGATGATGTTTTCAAGGTCGTCGCGGCTGACGTCGAGCACCTGCCCGTAGTGCGCCAGCACGTCGTCGAGGTCTTCGCGCTGAAAGCCCAGGCGCGCGCTGGGCACGACGTCGCCGGTGGCGTGCGGATTTTCCAGCACCGAGCGCTGCGGATGCGGATAGCGTTTGCCGCTGAGGTTATTGAACGCCAGCGCGGCCAGCACCATCAAGGCCGAATTGAGCGCCACCGGCAGCAGTGCGAATTGAAAACCCATCGCGTGCACGGCGGGGCCGGCCAGCACGGCCGTCAGCCCGACCGCGCCGCCCGGCGGATGCAGGCAGCGCAGCGCGAACATGGCGCCAATGGCCGCCGCGCCCGCGAGCGGCGCGGCCAACCAGTGGCCGCCGCACAGCTTGTAGCAGGCCACTCCCGCCAGCGCCGACACCACATTACCCCCAAAGACGGCCCAGGGCTGGGCCAGCGGGCTGCCGGGCAGGCAAAACAGCAGCACGGCCGAGGCACCCATGGGTGCGATCAGCCACACGCCTGCGCTTCCCAGCCACAGCATCGACAAGCCGGCCGCGGTAGCCAGTGCGCACAGCGCGCCGGCGACCGCGCGCAGTTGTTCGGACAGGGGAACGGTCGGCTTGGCGGGCAGTAGATTTTGCAGCCAGGAAGGAATGTCGTTTGGCATTGTTGAAGATGCGAAAAACATGAATTAGAGCACAAGCGCCCCTTCGCTGCATTGCTTGATACTTTGCAAACACGCGCCGGGGCACGCCGCTAGCATGGACACATCAGTCCGTCATAAAAGGGGAATGCCATGATCCGCACCTGCCTGTTCGCCAGCATGCTCTCGCTCACTTGCCTGCCTACGCACGGCGCCGCCAGCCTGTACACGGACTTGTATGGCAAGGCCTGCAAGACGGTGGAACTGGACCGCGGCAGCGGCGCCAGCACGCGCCAGTGCGCCGGCGTGGGCGGCTTCAGCCTGCTGGTGCACGAGGCGCGCGCGCAAACGTCGATCGATATCGTCACCCCGCGCGGCGCAGTCTATCCGCTCGAGTATTGGGAAGTGGTCACGCCGGGCTTGTCGCGCGTGGGGCGCAAGGCCGAGTGGCGTGTCGCGGAGCGTAATGGCAAGCCGACGCCCACCGCGCTGCTGGTCAGGCTGGACACGGGCAAGACGATCCTGGAAGGCCCGCGCGAGGCGGCCGGCACGATCATCACGGCGGCGCGCATCGCCAGCGATGGGGCATGCGTGGTGTATCAGGGCGATGGCGCGTTAAAAACGGCTGACACGGCGGCGCGCAGCGCGGTAGTGGAGTCCGGGCGCAAGTGCCTGGGGGTATTTTCAACCTCCGGGCGCGTCCGCACGGAACTTGCCAACTAAGACGGATACATGGCCCCCGGTCGGGGACGATGTCGTGTCATTACTGCCCGCGCGGACCCTTGTCGGCGCCCTTGTGATCCTTGGCGCCATCATTCTGGTGGCGTCCATCAACTTCATGCGATTCAGCACGCTGGCGATTGTTGTCGGCGTCTTGCACAGCCTGCTGCGCTTCACGTTGCTGCTGCTCGCGCGAGTCTTCGATAGGCTTGGTCATGGCACTCTCCTTCATGTGATTGAATGAGGACGATACGCGACCTTGCCCTGCCCGACTGTTCGACAGGCAACATAAGAACCCATAAACTTTTACGGTCCCGGCAACCTGTCCAGCGCTTCGCGAAACGGCAAGCGTTCCACTTCCGGCGCGCGCAGCAAGCGGTCCATGCCGTCAAAGGTGCTGTCGGCCAGGGCCCAGGCCAGCGGCGTATCGTTATTCGCCTGCATGCCAAACCACAAAAACCGCTGGGGATCGTCGCGCCGCTCGGCCGAGACGGCAAACGTGGCGCGCGCGGCGCGCGTATTGAACAAGCCCAGCGGCGGGGCCAGCAACTCGGACAGGAACGTCATGTCGAGCCTTGCCGCCAGCGGCGCCAGCCGGCCCGACGGCGCCATCGCGCCCGGCGAATTGCTGATCACCATCACCACCGGCTCGATCACGAAGCCGCGCGCGCGCCAGCGCTCGAGCATCGGGCGCATTGCAAAGAGCAGGTCGCGCACCGATTCCACGCCCGAATTTTCAAAGTAGCCGCCATCGATCACCCGCCCCCACGGGTAGCGCGCCTGGCCCGCCTCGCACACGGCGGCGCGGCCGTTGCGCTGGCAGCCCGACACCGTTCCCGCCGGGCTGATGTAGCTAAAGCGCGCGCTGTTGTGCACCGCCGTGGCCAGACTCATCTGGCGCAAGTCGAGCATGGGATCGAAGGCGTCGTAGGCGTCCGGGAAACGCCCGTCGATCACCAGGTCGCTGGCGATGACGCGGTTGCCGCCGTCGACCAGCGTGGCGTTGAGCAGCAGCGAAGGCACGTCGAGCGCGCCGTCTTCGCTCCACAAGGTGTCGAAGCGCTGCGCGAAACGCTCGCTACCGGTGGCCTTGCGCCAGCCATGCTCCCAGCCCTGCTCCATGGCGCGCGCGCGGTCGGCGCTCGGCATGCGAAATGGCAGCAAGCGCTGCAGCATGTCCGGATACAGCAGGTAGCCCAGCGTCGGCGACAGGTAATCCTGGCGCAGCATGGCGCGCACGCAGGACTGGTACATGGCCGCCGGATGCGCGCGCGCGCATTGGCTGCGCGCCAGTGTGTCGCTGCCGGCGTCGGCCATCAGCGCGGCGAAGGTGGCGCCCGCCAGGCTGCCGCCGGACACCCCGCTCAGGGCAAACAGATGGCGGCCGAAGCGCGATGCGCTCTCGTCCTGCAGCTTGGCCAGCACGATGCCGGCCCAGTAGGCGGCGCGGATGCCGCCCCCTTCAGCGGCCACCAAAAACAGTGGGAAGGGCGTACCGGCGCGCAGTTCGCCCCGCGCCGCGCGCGACTCGAGCCAGGCGTCGAGATGCTCGTCGACCTGGCGCCGCATGCTCACGCCCTGATCTGCTTCGATCAGGGCGATGGCGTGGTTGTCGTTCCAGGCGCTAAAGGCAATGAACAGCAGCAGCGGCGCGGCCGCCATCGACGGCAGCCTGGCCTGCTTGAAAAAATACGTCAGCACCAGGTCGCCGAACAGGATCCAGCTGGCCAGCGCAAAGCACAGCAGCACCGGCGCGGTAACGAACGAGGTCACTTCAACCGGCTTCCACCAGACCGCGAACAGCAGCGCAAAGGTGCAGGAGATGGCGAGCACGACCGTGCCCAGGGTGCGCTGCTGCAGCGAGCCAAAGCGCACCTGCAGCTTTTGCCCCGGCTCAAAACCGCCAAAGCGCGAGGCGAACCAGCTGCGCCGCTTGACGACGAACAGGGCGATGGCAAGCGTGGTTGCCAGGCAGGCCAGCGCCAGCGCCGCCAAGCCCAGGCGGCGAAACTGCAGCGTGAGCACGGCGCCGGGCAGCACCGCCAGCACGCGCGGCAGCCACAGCCGCATGCCATTGACAAAAGGCGTGTCGCTGCGGTCGATGACGGAGGTGTGCTCGAACACGCGGCCAAGCGTCAGGCGCGCGCTGTACCAGGCCGACAGCGACCAGGTGGCCACCGAAAATAGAAATAAGGGAAAGTTCCAGCCGGGCTGGCTGACCAGGCGCAGGCATTCGGCGCCCTGCGGCACGCCCACCAGGCCGATTGCGCCCAGCACGGTCAGCGTCACGCTGTAAAAACAGCGCCACAGGAGCGAACCGATTTCCTTCAGGCGATCGCCAATTTCGCGCACCAACTGCAACATGCAACTTCCCCTCGCGGACACCTTTGTTAAGGAACATCACAAGGGTGACTGCTGGGGCTGCTAGCGGAGTTGCGCGAAATCAAAGAAATGCGCGTGGACTACCAGATCGTAGCGCTTAATCGAGCTTGATGAAATGCTCGCGGTAGTAGCGCAGCTCTTCGATCGATTCGATGATGTCGGCCAGCGCCGTGTGCTTCTGGTGCTTCTTGAAGCCGCCGACGATGCCCGGCTTCCAGCGCTTGCACAGCTCCTTGAGCGTCGACACGTCCAGGTTGCGGTAGTGGAAAAACGCTTCCAGCTTGGGCATGCCGCGCACCATGAAACGGCGGTCCTGGCAAATGGTATTGCCGCACATCGGCGACTTGCCGGCCGGAACCCACTGCTTCAGGAAGGCGATCAATTCAAGCTCGGCCTGCGCTTCCGTCACGGTCGAGCTCTTGACGCGCTCGATCAAACCGGAGCGGCCATGGGTGCCCTTGTTCCACGCATCCATCTTGTCGAGCGCTTCGTCGGACTGGTGGATCGCAAACACGGGACCTTCGGCCAGGATATTCAGATGCAGGTCGGTAACGACCACGGCCACCTCAATGATCAGGTCGGTATCCGGTTCGAGGCCCGTCATTTCCATGTCCACCCAGACCAGGTTGAACTCGTTCGGACGCTGCTGCGCGGCCGGTGCCGGGATGGCTGAGGGTATTTCAGTGGCTTGTGACATAATTCTCTCTTGGCCTAAACAATCCTGCATTTTCTCACAGGCACCGAATGTATTCATCTGCGTTTTCAATTTTGTTCGTCAGTTTCTTCATCCTGACGCTGGCGCTGCGCTTCTGGCTGGCGTCGCGCCAGGTGCGCCACGTCAAAGCGCACCGTGGCGCGGTCCCGGCCGAATTTGCCGCCAGCATCCCCCTTGCAGCGCACCAGAAGGCGGCCGACTACACCGCCGCCAAAACCACCTTTGGCTTGCTCACGCTGTTTGTCAGCAGCGCCGTGCTGATCGGCTTCACGCTGCTGGGCGGCCTGCAATGGCTGTCGATGACGCTGCTGCCGCTGACCGGCGCGGGCATGACCTACCAGTTGGCGCTGCTGGCCGCCTTCGCGCTCGTCAGCGGCCTGCTTGACCTGCCATTCGACTACTATCGCCAGTTCATGCTGGAGCAGCGCTTTGGTTTCAACAAGATGTCGGTGGGCCTGTGGCTGGCCGACATGGCCAAGGGCGTGGCGCTTGGCGCGCTGATCGGCCTGCCGCTGGTCTGGGTGGTGCTCACGCTGATGGACAAGACGGGTCCGCTGTGGTGGTTGTACGCCTGGCTGGTCTGGAGCGGCTTTCAGTTGTTGCTGATGGTACTCTACCCGACCGTGCTGGCGCCCCTGTTCAATCAATTCACGCCCCTGCAGGACGCCAGCCTGCAGGCGCGCATCGAAGCGTTGATGCAGCGCGTGGGCTTTGCCTCCAAGGGGCTGTTCGTGATGGACGGCTCCAAGCGCAGCGCGCATGGCAACGCTTACTTCTCCGGCTTTGGCGCCAACAAGCGCATTGTGTTCTTCGACACCTTGCTCGCGCGCCTGGCGCCCCAGGAAATCGA
This sequence comes from Massilia sp. TSP1-1-2, assembly GCF_049896185.1. Classification (NCBI taxonomy): domain Bacteria; kingdom Pseudomonadati; phylum Pseudomonadota; class Betaproteobacteria; order Burkholderiales; family Oxalobacteraceae; genus Massilia; species Massilia sp. TSP1-1-2. The sequence continues at coordinate 386,760 of NZ_JAFCTU010000001.1, read as the reverse complement.
AGCGGTGCTGGCGCATGAACTGGGCCACTTCAAGCTCAAGCACATCGTCAAGCGCATTGCCGTCATGTTCGCCGTCTCGCTGGCCTTTCTGGCGCTGCTGGGTTTTCTCAAGGAGCAGACCTGGTTTTACCAGGGCTTGGGCGTCGATCCCGTGCCCGGCAGCGGCAACGACGCCATGGCGCTGATCCTGTTCATGCTGGTGCTGCCGGTGTTTACCTTCGTGTTCTCGCCCCTGACGTCGATCAGCTCGCGCAAGCACGAATTCGAGGCCGACGCTTTTGCCGCCACCCATTCCAGCGCGCGCGACCTGGTCTCGGCGCTGGTCAAGATGTATGAAGACAATGCCTCGACGCTGACGCCCGATCCCCTGCACTCAGCTTTTTACGACTCCCATCCGCCGGCCTCCGTGCGGATCAAGCAACTGAACCTGGCGGCCACATGACCCACACTAATACGCTCAATGCCACCCTGGCCGAAACGCACTGCGCCGAGAACGCTCCCGCCCTGGACGCCGGCGCCATCGATGACCTGCTGGGGCTGCTGCCCGGCTGGGCTATCATCGACGGCAAGCTGCAAAGCAGCTTCTCGTTCGCCAATTACTACCAGACCATCGCGTTCGTCAACGCCATCGCTTGGGTCAGCCACCAGCAAGACCACCATCCGGACCTGATGGTCTCCTACAAGCTGTGTGCGGTCAGCTACACCACCCATTCGGCTGCCGGCGAACTGTCGCTCAACGACTTCATCTGCGCGGCCAAGGTCAGCGCCCTGTATGTGCAGCGGACGGCTCAGTGAACGGCACAGCGAACAGCCCCATGAATAAAATCACCGGTACCATCATCGCCGGCCACGGCCGCCATTACGTGGCCGAAGCCGACGGCCGCAAGCTGCAATGCGTCACCCGCCAGCGCAAGACCAATATCGCCGTGGGCGACGTCGTCAACCTGATGATGACGTCCGATGACCAGGCCGTCATCGAATCGACCGCCGAGCGCAAGACGCTGCTGTACCGCTCGGACCAGTACAAGTCCAAGCTGTTGGCGGCCAACCTGACGCGCCTGTTCATTGTCGTGGCGACCGAACCCGGTTTTGCCGACGACCTGATTTCGCGCTCGCTGGTGGCCGCCGAAGCGGCCGGCATCGACGCCCACCTGATCCTCAACAAGACCGACGTCGCCGACCTGCTGCCCAAGGCGCGCGAGCGCCTGCTGACCTACACCTCGCTCGGCTACCCGTGCCACGAAGTGTCGGCGCGCGGCAATCCGGAGCACGCGGTGGCCACCTTGATGCCGCTGCTAACTGGCCAGTCGTCGATCTTCATCGGCCAGTCCGGCATGGGCAAGTCGTCGCTGATTAATTTGTTGGTGCCGGACGCCGACATCGCGGTGCGCGAAATTTCAGCCGCGCTCGACACCGGCAAGCACACCACCACCTTTACGCGCCTGTATTCGCTGGGCGAAGGTTCGTCGATCATCGACTCGCCCGGCTTTCAAGAGTTCGGCCTGTACCACCTGTCCGAAGGCATGCTCGAACGCGCCTTTGTGGAATTCACCCCCTACCTGGGCGGCTGCAAGTTCTACAACTGCCGCCATCTGATCGAGCCCCAATGCGCCATTTTGCAGGCGCTCGAAGAAGGCAAGATCGCGCGTTTTCGGCACACCCTGTATGGACAGCTGCTGCACGAATCGGCCCAGACGCTGTATTGACGGGGCATTGACGTTCCATTCGCTGTAGAGGATCGTCGCTTTTTTGTTGCTCAAGGCATACAATCGCTGCATACACCGGCGAGGCGATTCCATGGACATGTTCACGGCAGACGACAAGGTAGCGCAGTGGGAAAGCGCCCTGCTCCCGCTGCGCGGCGCCGAGCGCTTGCCGCTGCTGCTGCCGCTGGCCTGGCACCTGCGCCAGCGCGACACGCGCCGCGCCCTGGCGTTCGCCACCGAAGCACTGGCCCTGCTGCCCGATTCTTCCCTGCCCGACTCCTCCCTGCCCGACCCCGAACACGCCAGCCAGGTGGCGCGCATGCACCTGGTGCACGCCGAAGGCAAATGGCTGGACGGCCACCTCGATGATGCGCAAGCGCGCGCCACCGATGTGCTGCAGCGCTTTGCCGCGCTCGATGACCGGGCAGGCTGCGCCGACAGCCACTGGCTGCTGGCCTGGATCGCCGTCGACCAGGGCAAGCATGGCGCCAGCGACGCCGCTCTGGCCGCCGGCGCCGCGCAGGCGCGCCTGGGCGGGGACATGTTGCGCGCCGAGCTGGCCGATGCGGCCCGTGCGCGCTGGGCAGTGCTGGTTGAGCGCAACAGCGCGGTGGCGCAATGGGGCGGCCAGTTCAATGCGCATACGCGCGTGGCCGACCCTGCGCTGGCGACCTGGGTCAACGATTTCCTGGCGCTGGCCGCCAGCCAGACGGGCGACTTTGGCGCCGCCGCCGGCTACTTTATTGGCTGCTACGAATGTGCGCTTGAGAGCGGCCAGCTGCGCGCGGCGATCATCGCCGCCACCAACATCGGCGAAGACTTCACGCTGCTGGGCGACCATCACTCGGCCCTTGAATGGATGCAGCGCGCGCTGGAGCTGGCGCGCCCCACCGGCTGGCCGCGCAGCGTGGGCGCCTGCCTGATGCACACGGCCGACACCTTGCGCCGCCTGGGCCAGCTCGACCCGGCGCACGACCTGCTGCAAGAAGCGCTGACGATTTTAAAACCCCTGGCCGGCGCCCGCAGCTACGCCATTGCACTGCAGTACCTGGGCGACCTGTCGCTCGACCAGGGCGACTTCGACGCCGCGCTGAACGCCTTTACCCGGCTCGAAGCGCGCGCCGACGTGCTTGGCCAGTCGGACTTTCACAGCATTGCACGGCGCGGCCAGGCACACGCGCTGGGCCGGCTGGGCCGCGCCGACGAAGCGCTGGCCGTGGCCGCGCAAGCGGTGGCCATCAGCGTGGCCGACGACAACCCGCACAACCAGATCGCCGCGCTGCGCGTAATGGCCATGGTCCACTCCCAGCATCCGCGCCACGGCCTGCCCGCGCCGGAGGGCATGACCGAGCCGAACGCCGCCCTGCACTACTTGGTGCAGGCATTGGCGCTGGCAGCGACCATCGAAGGCTATACCGTGCCGGGCGACCTGTACGACGCCATGGCGCGCGAATACGCCGCCGCGGGCGACTTTCGGCGCGCCTACGAAGTGGCCATGGCCGGCTCGCTCGCGCGCGAAACCACCCACAGCCAGGAAGCGACCAACCACGCCATTGCGATGCAGGTGCACCACCAGACCGAGCACGCGCGCAACGAAGGCCACCACCACCGCGAACTGGCCGCCTCCGAAGCGCGGCGCGCCGAGGTGCTGGCCCGCACCAGCGCCACGCTCGAACGCCTCTCGACCATTGGCCAGGAAATCACCGCCCACCTCGACGCGGCCGCCGTGTTTAGCGCGCTCGACCGCCACATCCACGGCCTGCTCACGGCCAGCACCTTTGCCATCTACATGACCGATCCGGCGCACACCGAGCTGCAGCGCGCCTTTGGGGTGGAACTGGGGCAGGCGCTGCCCCCGCATGCGATCGCACTCACGCACCCGTCGGCGTACGCGGTGCGCGCGCTGCTGGAACGGCGCGAAATCTACATCGCGCACTGGCCCGACTGCGAACATCAACAGGTGGTGCCCGACACCCTGGTCAACATGAGCGCCCTGTTCGTGCCGCTGACGGCCGGCGAACGGGCGATCGGCGTGATGACGGTGCAGGCCCCGCAGTCGCATGCCTATGGCGAAAACGAGCGGATGATTTTTCGCACGCTGTGCGCCTACGGCGCCATTGCGCTCGACAACGCCGACGCCTACCGCCAACTGCAAGATGCACAGGCGCAGCTGGTGTCGCAGCAAAAGCTGGCCGCGCTCGGCGCGCTGACGGCCGGCGTCGCCCACGAATTGAACACCCCAATCGGCAACAGCTTGCTGATTGCCTCGACCATGCAGGAAAAGACCAGCGAGATCGAAACGCTGATGAACGGGCGCGGCTTGCGCCGCTCCGAACTGGCCGCTTTCGTGGCGGACTCGCAAAAGGCAGCCGCGCTGGTGATGCGCGGGTTGACCAGCGCGGCCGACCTGGTCAACAGCTTCAAGCAGGTGGCGGTGGACCGCACCACCGAGCAGCGGCGCTTTTTCAATTTGCAGCAGGTGTGCCACGAAATCATCGCCACCATGATGAACCGCATCCGCGCCGCCGATCATCGGATCGAGATGGACGTGCCCGACACGATCGGCATGGACAGCTATCCCGGCCCGTTCGGCCAGGTGATCACCAACTTCATCGCCAACGCCTTGCTGCATGGGTTCGCGCCCGGCGTGTCCGGCACGATGCGCCTGTCGGCCGCGCTGACCGGCGAGGCCCGGGTGCAGGTGCGCTTTGCCGACGACGGCGTGGGCATCCCGAGCGAACATCTGGGGCGCATTTTCGACCCGTTCTTCACCACCAAGCTCGGTCAGGGCGGCAGCGGCCTGGGGCTGTCGATCAGCTATAACATTGTCTCGTCGCTGCTGGGCGGGCAGATCGGGGTGAACAGCGGCTTGAACAATGCAGACAGCGCCGGTACCTGCTTCACGCTCGATCTGCCCTTGCGCGCGCCCGAGCAGGCGCCGGACGCCGGCGGCATCTACTGAAGACCGGCAGCGCTGCGCAACGGGGCAACTTGTCTATACATTCACCACGCACACCCTCGACAAAGGAAACCCTTATAATTGCTCGGACAACACTCGCAACCGGCCGTCCCCATGCCCCCAAATACACCAATCAAGCACTTCCTGCAGTTTTCCGACTTCACGCTCGACGAGTTCAACTACGTCATCGCGCGCGCGGCGGTCATCAAGCGCAAATTCAAGGCCTACGAGGTGTACCACCCGCTGGTGGACCGCACCCTGGTGATGGTGTTCGAGAAAAATTCAACCCGCACCCGTCTCTCGTTCGAAGCCGGCATGCACCAACTGGGCGGCGCCGCCATCTACCTGAACACGCGCGACAGCCAGCTGGGGCGCGGCGAACCGGTCGAGGACGCGGGCCAGGTCATCAGCCGCATGTGCGACATCATCATGATCCGCACCTTCGGCCAGGACATCATCGAGCGTTTCGCGGCCAATTCGCGCGTGCCGGTAATTAACGGGCTGACCAACGAACACCACCCGTGCCAGGTACTGGCCGACATTTTCACCTTCGTCGAACACCGCGGCTCGATCGCCGGCAAGGTCGTGGCCTGGATCGGCGACGCCAACAACATGCTTTACTCGTGGCTGCAGGCGGCCGAAGTATTCGGCTTCCACCTGAACGTGTCGACCCCAAAAGGCTACGACATCGACGAGTCCCTGGTGGCTACCAGCCGCTACACCTTTTTCGACAATCCGTCCGACGCCTGCGCCGGCGCGCACCTGGTCAACACCGACGTCTGGACCAGCATGGGCTACGAAGAGGAAAATGCGGCGCGCCTCAAAGCGTTCGCCGGCTTCATCGTCGACGCCCAGAAAATGGCGCGCGCCGCGCCCGACGCCCTGTTCATGCATTGCCTGCCGGCCCACCGCGGCGAGGAAGTCGCGGCCGACGTCATCGACGGCGCGCAGTCCGTGGTCTGGGACGAGGCCGAGAACCGGCTGCACGTGCAAAAGGCGCTGATCGAATACCTGCTGCTCGGGCGCGTCGCCAATCAATAATTACCCCTACATCAAACTGGAAACACCATGAGCGACATTAAAAAAGTAGTCCTTGCCTATTCGGGCGGCCTTGACACCTCGGTCATCCTGAAATGGCTGCAGGATAACTACCAGTGCGAGATCGTCACCTTCACCGCCGACCTGGGCCAGGGCGAAGAGCTGGAACCGGCGCGCGCCAAGGCGATCAAGTTCGGCATCAAGCCGGAAAACATCTACATTGACGACGTGCGCGAAGAATTCACGCGCGACTTCGTGTTCCCGATGTTTCGCGCCAATACCGTCTACGAAGGCGAATACCTGCTCGGCACCTCGATCGCGCGCCCCCTGATCGCCAAGCGTCTGATCGAAATCACGCGCGAGACGGGCGCTGACGCCATCTCGCACGGCGCCACCGGCAAGGGCAATGACCAGGTCCGCTTCGAACTGGGCGCGTATGCCCTGAAACCGGACGTCAAGATCATCGCCCCGTGGCGCGAGTGGGACTTGCTGTCGCGCGAAAAACTGCTGCAGTACGCGCAAGACGCCGGCATCGAGATCGACATGAAGCACAAGAACGGCGGCGCGCCCTATTCGATGGACGCCAACCTGCTGCACATCTCGTTCGAAGGGCGGCACCTGGAAAACCCGAGCGCCGAAGCCGAGGAATCGATGTGGCGCTGGACGGTCAGCCCGGAAAACGCGCCCGACGCGGCCGAGTACATCGACCTGGAATACGAAAAGGGCGACATCGTGGCCATCAACGGCGTACGCATGACGCCGGCCACGGTGCTGACGGAATTGAACCGCGTGGGCGGCAAGCACGGCATCGGACGGCTGGACCTGGTGGAAAACCGTTACGTGGGCATGAAGTCGCGCGGCTGCTACGAAACGCCGGGCGGCACCATCATGCTCAAGGGTCACCGCGCGATCGAATCGATCACGCTCGACCGCGAAGTGGCGCACCTGAAGGACGACTTGATGCCGCGTTACGCATCGATGATCTACAACGGCTACTGGTGGTCGCCCGAGCGCGTGGCGCTGCAAACGCTGATCGACCATACCCAGCTGTCGGTCAACGGCTGGGTGCGCATCAAGCTGTACAAGGGCAATGTGATCGTCGTTGCGCGCGACTCGAAGACCGATTCGCTGTTCGACATGAACATTGCTACCTTCGATGAAGACGGCGGCGCCTACAACCAGGCCGACGCGGGCGGCTTCATCAAGCTCAACGCGCTGCGCATGCGCATTGCCGCCGTGGCCCGCGAAAAGCGCGGGCAGTAAGCAACAGCACGCAATAGCACGCAACAGCACGCACCAGCGAACAAGCTCGCAAGCCGCCTCCGGGCGGCTTTTTTTCGCCATCCACCCCGGGGTCAGTTCCCCCATTGCGACACGGCCTCAGCTGTATCGGGCCTTTAAGGACCAGTTCGTGTCGTAATGGGGGAACTGACCCCATTTTTATGCATATTCCATGTTACATTTCTACAGGAAATTATGTATCTGGAGAAGTGCATGTTCAAGAACATCAGGATCGCAAACAAACTGGCGCTCGGCTTTGGCACCATCGTCTTCATCATGCTGGTGCTGTTGGCGCTGGCGTACGGTGTTTTTGCGCGCCTGGCGGCGGCCAACGCGTGGGACCGGCATACGCTGGAAGTGCTGCTGGAAACCAATCAGCTCGCCACGTCCGTGGTCCAGGTGCAAAATTCGACGCGCGGCTTCATGTTGACCGGCAGCGAAAAACTGGCCGCCGCCGTCGATCCCGAAGACCTGTTGGCCCATGAGCACCTGGCGCGCGCCTTCAGCCTGACGGCCGACAACCCGGCCCAGCAGGAGCGCCTGGCGCGCCTGAAACCCATGCTCGAGGGCTGGATGCAGGAGGTGATCCGACCGCTAATCGTCAAGCGGCGCGAAGTCAATACCAAGGTGGGCGAATCCCAGCAGGTGGCCACGGCCGCCGATGTGCTTAAAGGGGCCCAGACGGTAGGCGCCATTCGCGCCCTGATCGCCGATATCGGCGCCGAGGAAAACCGCTTGCTGGCCATACGCAGCGCCGAATCGCAGTCGCTGCAAAGAACCGTCTCGCTGCTACTGGTGGGCGGCGGCGCGGTGTGCGCGCTGCTGGCGGTGCTGATCGGCTGGGTGCTCACGCGCGCGCTGCTCGCGCCGGTCGACAAGCTGATGGACGCCGTCGCTGAGATCGCCCGCGGCAACCAGGGCGCGCGCGCGCAAGTGCTCGGCACCGATGAACTGGGGCGCGTCACGCTCGCCTTTAACGCCATGGCGCAAGCCATCGAGGACAGCCAGGCCGCCGAAACGGCAGCTTCCGGCGCGCTGCGCGCCAAGGTCGATGCGCTGCTCGGCGTGGTCTCGCTGGCTGCCTCGGGCGACCTGACCGGCAACGTGCAGGTGCACGGCGAGGACGCCATCGGGCGCATGGGCCAGGGCCTGCAGACCATGGTCGACAATCTGCGGCGCTTGCTGAGCAACGTGCAAAAGGCTGGCATCCAGGTCACCACCAGCGCCACCGAAATTGCCGCCTCGGCCAGGCAGCAGGAGGCCACCGGCATTGAACAAGCGCAGACCAGCGTCGAGATTCTGGCCACCACCAAGGAGATTTCGGCCAACACGGCGCAGCTGTTGAAGACCATGGAAGGCGCCACCGCCGTGGCCGACTACACCACGGGTGCCACCGCCCAGGCGCAGACCAACCTGGCGCGTATGGACCAGACCATGGGCCAGATGGTGGCCGCCACCGATGCCATCAACGCCAAACTGGCGGCGCTGTCGGAAAAGGCGTCCAACATCAACAGCGTGCTGACCACGATCACCAAGGTCGCCGACCAGACCAACATCTTGTCGCTGAACGCGGCCATCGAGGCTGAAAAAGCGGGCGACGCGGGGCGCGGCTTTTCGGTCGTGGCCACTGAAATTCGGCGCCTGGCCGATCAAACGTCGGTCTCCACCTGGGATATCGAGCAGATGCTCAAGGAGATGCAGTCGGCGGTGTCGGCCAGCGTGATGGGCATGGATAAATTTTCCGAAGAGATCCGGCGCAGCGTGGAGGAAGTGCGCAGCGTCGGCGCCCAGCTCTCCGGCGTGATGGACCAGGTGCAGCGCCTCGCGCCCCAGTTCGATCTGGTCTTGCAGGGCATGCAGTCGCAGGCGCAGGGCGCCGCGCAGATCGCCCAGACCATGATGCAGCTGGCCGACACCAGCCACCAGAGCGTCGACTCGCTCAAGGCCACCAGCGAGGCGGTGCACCAGCTGCAGTATGCGGCGAGCGACCTGCAGTCGTCGGTTGCCACGTTTTCAGTGAACAGCGCCGCGTGATGGGCCGCCGGCACTCATCGCTTCGACGTCCCGCAGGCGCGGGCCCGTCAGTGTTACATTGTGAGCGATCAACCAGGCAGTGGGAAAAACATGTTTAAAAACCTGACAATCAGGACCAGGCTGTACGTCGGCTTCGGCGCAATCGTCTCCATTATCCTGGTGCTGCTCGCTGTCTCGTACAACAATTTTTCGCGCATGTCGGACGCCAGCCAGCTCGACCGGCGCACGCTCGAGATCATGCTCGAGGCGAACAAGGTGTCGACGGCGATGTTGGAGATCCAGGCTGAAACGCGTGGTTTCCTGTTAACCGGCAACGAGCGCTTCCTCACCCCCGAAAAAGATGAGCGCGCTATCCTGCGCAGCCACTTTGACAAGGCATACAGCCTGATGCTCGACGCCGGCGTCAAAGTCAAGATGGTTCAGCTCGGCACGCTGGTCGATGGCTGGCTGGCGCAGGTGATCGACCCGCTGGTCGCGCGCCGGCGCGCACTGGGCGCCGGCAGCGCAGCGGCGGCGCAAATCGCGCAGGCGAGCGAACTGCAGCAGGGTTTCCAGACGGTTGGCACAATGCTCGCTCTGCTCGACCAGATCAACGCCGACCAGAACCGCCTGCTTGCGCAGCGCACGCGCAATTTAGGCGAACTGCAGCAGCGCATGCAACTGCTGTTGTCGGTGGGCGGCTTGATCACGGTGGCGCTGGCGACACTGGTCGCCTGGGTGCTCACGCGCGCCTTGATGACGCCGTTAAGCGACCTGACCGACGTGGTCGGGCGCATCGCCGGCGGCGACGCGATCGCGCGCGCCACCGTGCATTCAGGCGACGAACTGGGCAAGGTGGCGCTGGAATTCAATCGCATGGCGCAGGCGATGCACGATAACCAGGCCAAGGAGCTGGCCACCTCGAACGCGCTGCGCACCAAGGTCGACGCCCTGCTGACGGTGGTGTCGAAAGCGGCCATGGGCGACCTGACCGGCGGCGTGACGGTCAACGGCGGCGACGCCATCGGGCGCATGGGCGACGGCCTGCAGACCATGGTCGACAATCTGCGCAAACTGATCAACAACGTGCAAAAGGCCGGCATCCAGGTCACCACCAGCGCCACCGAAATTGCCGCCTCGGCCAGGCAGCAGGAGGCCACCGGCATTGAACAAGCGCAGACCAGCGTCGAGATCCTGGCCACCACCAAGGAGATCTCGGCCAACACGGCGCAGCTGTTGAAGACCATGGAAGGCGCCACCGCCGTGGCCGACTACACCACGGGTGCCACCGCCCAGGCGCAGACCAACCTGGCGCGCATGGACCAGACCATGGGCCAGATGGTGGCCGCCACCGATGCCATCAACGCCAAACTGGCGGCGCTGTCGGAAAAGGCGTCCAACATCAACAGCGTACTGACCACGATCACCAAGGTGGCCGACCAGACCAACATCTTGTCGCTGAACGCGGCCATCGAGGCTGAAAAAGCGGGCGACGCGGGGCGTGGCTTTTCGGTGGTGGCCACTGAAATCCGGCGCCTGGCGGACCAGACCTCGGTCTCGACCTGGGATATCGAGCAGATGCTCAAGGAGATGCAGTCGGCGGTGTCGGCCAGCGTGATGGGCATGGATAAATTTTCCGAAGAGATCCGGCGCAGCGTGAGCGAAGTGCGCCAGGTGGGCGAACAGCTATCAAGCGTGATGGAGCAGGTGCAAAAACTGGCCCCGCAGTTCGACCTGGTCTTGCAGGGCATGCAGGCGCAGGCGCTGGGCGCTTCGCAAATTTCGGACACCATGATGCAGCTGAACGACGCCACCCAGCAGAGTGTCGATTCGCTCAAGGCCACCAGCGAGGCGGTCCACCAGCTGCAGTACGCGGCGAGCGATCTGCAGTCGTCAGTGGCCACGTTTTCGGTCAATGGGTAAGCCATGAAAGTGCTGGTTTTTCAGATTGGCGCCGACCGCTACGCATTGCGCCTGGCGGCCATTGCGCGCGTGCTGCCGGTGGCCGCGCTCAAGGCGATTGCGCTGGCGCCCCCGTTCGTGGCGGGCCTGCTCGACCTGCACGGCGAACCGGTGCCGGTAATCGACCTGTCGCGCCTGGCCGGCGTGATTCCCGAGCAGATCTGGTTCGACACGCGCATCGTGCTGGCCGACTATCCGCTGCCTGGCGGCGCCATGGCCCGCGTGGGCCTGTTGGCCGAGCACGTGATCGGCGTTGACACGGTCAACGATGCCGATCTGCGCGAAAGCGGCGTGGCCGGCGCACCCTTCCTGGGCCAGGTCGCCAGCACCGCACATGGCTTGCTGCAGCTGGTCGAAGTCGATCAATTGCTCGCGCCCGAGGTGTGCGCGCTGCTGTTCCCGCAGGCGCTGGCATGAGCGCGCGCAGGGACGCCCGCATGGATGCCCGCGAGCTGATCCGGCGCGCGTCGGGTCTGAACCTGACGGCCTCGGTGGCCGAGCGCGCCGTCGCCGAACGCATGGCGCGGCGCGGGGCCAGCGACGCAGGCGTGCAGGCTTACCTGGACGCGATCGACCCGGCCGAAATCCGGGCGCTGCTGGAACTGGTGGTGGTGCCCGAGTCGTGGATGTTCCGCGACCCCGAAGCCTTTTACGCGGTGGCCGCCTTGGTGCGCGAGCGCCTGGCGGCAACGCCGGGTTCGGGTTCGGCTTCGGGTTCAGCTTCAGTACGCCCGGTGCGCATCCTGTCCATTCCCTGCGCCGGCGGCGAGGAGCCGTATTCGATTGCGATGGCGCTGGTCGACGCGGCCGTGCCCAAAGCGTCGGTGTCGATCGATGCGGTCGACCTGTCCGAAGCAGCGCTCGAGCGCGCGCGGCGCGGGCGCTACACGCGCAACGCCTTTCGCGGCGCCGAACTGGCCTTTCGCGAGCGTCACTTCAGCCAGGACGGTGAACACTATCAGATCCACCAAACGCTGCGCGAGCAGGTCAATTTCAGCCAGGGCAACCTGCTGGCCATGGACGCCATCGGCAACGCCGGGCGCTACGACATTGTCTTTTGCCGCAACCTGCTGATCTACTTCGACGACGCCACCACCGCCACCGCAATTGCCAAGCTGCGCCTGCTGCTGGCCGACGACGGCATGCTGATGGCAGGCTACGCCGAGGTGCCGGCATTTTGCAGCCATGGCTTTACGGCGCTGCGCTTGCCCGGCGCCTTTGCGCTGCAAAAGGATGCGCGCGCGCAGACGCCCGCCAGGACGAGCCTCGCGGCGCCGACGCAACGCGTCGCTCCACGGGCGCCGCGGGCCGCGCTGCCCGCCGGCCTGCCTGCGGCGGCAACGCCCGCGGTTCGGGCGCCCGACGCGCACATGCTGCTCGACCAGGCCAGGCGCCTGGCCGACCAGGGCGACCTTGGCGGCGCCGCCAGCCTGTGCCACGCTGCCCTGGCGGCCGACCCCGGGTCGGCGCAAGCCTACTTCATCCTGGGCTTGGTCAGCGAATGCGAGCAGCATGCGGCGGCGGCGCAAGACTACTGGCGCCGCTGCGTCTACCTTCAGCCCGACCACTACGAAGCACTGTGCCACCTGGCTTTGCTGGCCGACCAACAGGGGGACGCCGGCCAGGCCGCCGTCTTGAGGCAGCGCGCCGCGCGCATCTACGGCCGGCGCGCCGACGGCGCAACCAGGAAGCAGTCATGAGCCCGAGCGACATCATGAACCACCACGACGATCCGGCTCACACCCAACCCGCCCCGCTGGCCGACTGCTGGAACCGCATTGGCGTGGCCGGCGACCAGAGCTGCCCCAAGCTGGCCAGCGCCATCCACTGCCGCAACTGCCAGGTCTACGCCGAGGCCGCGCAGCGCAATTTGCAGCGCCCCGTGGACGCGCTCTACCGCGAGCAATGGGCGGCGCAATTACGCCAGCCGCGCCAGGCGCGGGTGGCGGCCGACAGCGCGGCGCTGGTGTTCCGGGTGGGGCGCGAGTGGCTGGCGCTGCCGGCGGCCAGCATCGATTCGGTCGCCCCCGAGGCCAAGGCGCACCGCCTGCCGCACCGCAGCGCGGGCGGCCTGCTGGGCGTGGTCAATGTGGGCGGCAAGCTGCACCCGCAACTCTCGCTGGCCACGCTGCTGGGCATCGGCCACGAGGAGGCTCTTGCAGTAAGCGGGCGCCACATCTTTGCGCGGCAGGTCGTGATGCAGTGGGAAGGCCAGTCCTTTGCGCTGCCCGTGGCCGACCTGCACGGCATCGAGCGCTACGCGGGGGGCACGCTGGGCGCGCCGGCCGCCACCATCAACAAGGGCCTGGTGCGCTACCTGACCGGGGTGCTAAGCGTTGCGGGCATGCACATCGGCGTGCTCGACGCGCCGCTGCTGGGCCACCAGATGGCAAGGCTGCTGCGATGAGCTACGGCGACAAGGATTTAAGCCAGTTTTCGATGATGGACCTGTTCCGCATGGAGGCGCACGGCCAGACCCAGGAGCTGACCGACGGCCTGCTGGTCATGGAACGGGGCGCTGGCACCGACGCCACGGTGGAGTCGCTGATGCGCGCGGCGCACTCGATCAAGGGCGCCGCCTCGATCGTCGGGCTGGACGTGGTGGTGCAGCTCGCGCATGCCATGGAAGACGCCTTTATCGCGGCCCAGAACAAGCTGCTCGCGCTCTCCCCCGCGCGCATCGACGTGCTGCTGGCCGGGGTCGACCTGATTTTGCAGATGTCGACCTTGCTGGAGCCGGCCATCGATGGCTGGCTGGGGCAGAACAAGCAGCGCGTCGACGCGCTGATGAAAGCCATGTGCGGCATCGGCCATGTGCACGGCGCGCTGGCGCTGCCGGGGCTGTTTGGGACCACGCAGGCCGTGCCGCAGCCCGAACCGGAGGACGATGCGCTCGAACTGGCCGCGGCGATGGCGGCCATGGCGGCGCTGGAGGAGCGCGAGAACGGCGCCGCGCCGCAAGCGGGCGCGCCGCCCCCCCCTGCCGCTGCGCCGGCGGTACCAACACCGGCGCCGGCGTCCGGCAGCGCGGCAAGCGCGCGCCCTTCCCAGAATTTCGACCGCCTGCTGGCGCTGGCGAGCGAATCGCGCATCAACGCGCACCAGATGCATCCTTTCGTCACGTCGCTGCAGCGCTTCAAGCGCAACCAGGGCCTGTTGTTCCAGGCGCTCGAGCAGCTCAATGAAACGATCATCGCCAGCGGCAACGCGGCGCTGATCGACCAGTCGATGCAGGCGCTGCACAGGGCCCGCCCGCTCAAGCAATTCCTGCTCGAGCACATGGCCGGCATCGAAAGCTACGAGCGGCGCCTGCTGACAGTGTCGAACAAGCTGGTGGACGAGGTGCTCACGCTGCGCATGCGCCCTTTCCGCGACGGCGTGCAAGCGTTTGGGCGCATGGTGCGCGACCTGGCGCGCTCGTTGGACAAGGAAGCGCAGCTGATCATCAGCGGCGAAGAAACACTGGTGGACCGCGACATCCTTACCAAGATCGAAGGCGCGCTCAATCACATGCTGCGCAACGCCGTCGACCATGGCCTGGAAACGCCGGCCCAGCGCCTGGCTGCCGGAAAAAACGCGATCGGCACCATCACGCTGACGGCGCGTCACCGCGCCGGCATGCTGTCGATCGAGATTGGCGACGACGGGCGCGGCGTCGACCTTGAGCGCATCCGCAGCCATGTCGTCGCGCGCGCAATGGCCAGCGAAGCGATGGCCGCCCTGCTCTCCCCCGCCGAGCTGATGGAGTTTCTGTTCCTGCCCGCCTTCAGCCTGAAGGAAACGGCGAGCGCGATTTCCGGGCGCGGGGTGGGCCTGGACATCGTGCTGCAAACGATCCGCGAACAGAACGGCACCGTGCGCATGGAGTCCGACAGCGGGCGAGGCATGCGCACCTCGATCACGCTGCCGTTGACGCAGTCGGTGGTGCGCGCTTTGGTCATCGAGATCCAGGGCGAAGCCTATGCGATTCCGATCGTCAAGGTCGAGCGGGTGATGATGGTGGCGCACGACGCCATCCACAGGCTGGAAAACAAGCAGTTTTTCGCCTACGACGGCGAGCACCTGGGATTGGTGTCGGCCTCGCAAGTGCTGGAACTGGGTCAGATGGCCGCTGCCGGAGCCGAACTGGCGGTGGTGGTGGTCGGCTCCGGCCAGAAGCGCTACGCGCTGGTGGTCGACGCCATCGTCGGCGAGCAAAGCCTGGCGGTGCAGGCGCTCGACCAGATCTTTGGCAAGCTGCGCGACATCAGTTCGGCCGCGCTGCTCGACGACGGGGCGCCGGTGCTGATACTGGACGTGCCGGACCTGCTGCTGTCGATCGACAAGCTGCTCGGCGAAGGCGCGCTGCACCAGATGGCGCACGACGACAACCACGGCGCGCGCAAGATCAAGCGCATTCTGGTGGTGGACGATTCGCTCACGGTGCGCGAAATGGAGCGCAAGCTGCTGCACGCGCGCGGCTACCAGGTCGACATTGCGATTGACGGCATCGACGGCTGGAACGTGGTGCGCAGCGGCGACTACGATCTGGTGATCACCGACGTCGACATGCCGCGCATGGACGGCATCGAGCTGGTGGCGCTGATCAAGAAGGACCTGCACCTGCACCAGACGCCGGTGATGATCGTCTCCTACAAGGACCGGGCTGAGGACCGCGCGCGCGGCATGGCTGCCGGCGCCGACTACTATCTGACCAAGGGCAGTTTCCACGACGAGACGCTGCTCGACGCCGTATTCGAACTGATCGGAGAAGCCACGACATGAAGATAGCCATCGCCAACGATGTGGCCATGGCGGCCGAGGCGCTGCGGCGGGTGATCGCCGCCACCAGCGAGCACCAGGTGGTGTGGATCGCCCGCACGGGCCTGGACGCGGTGCGCCTGTGCGCCGAAAACCGGCCCGACCTGGTGCTGATGGACTTGAACATGCCGGGCCTGGACGGGGTCGAGGCGACGCGTCAGATCATGGCCGCCTCGCCGTGCGCGATTTTGATCGTCACCGGCCAGCCGCAAGACAATGTGAGCCAGGTGTTCCGCGCGCTCGGCGCCGGCGCGCTGGACGTGACGGCCACGCCGATCATGGCCGGCAGCACCGGCGGCGACGCCGCCCTGCTGGCCAAGATCAAGACCATCGGCAAGCTGGTGCGCGCGGCGCGTCCCGAGGCGAGCGCCAGTGGCGGCGCGCCCGATCGCGGCGAGACGGTACGCCACCTGCTTGCCATCGGCGCCTCGACCGGCGGTCCGCTGGCCGTCTCGCACATCCTGGCCGGCTGGATTGCTCCACCCGGCACCGGCATCGTGGTGGTGCAGCACATCGACGCCAACTTCGCCGGGCATTTTGCCAAGTGGCTGGGCGACCAGTTAAGCATGCCCGTCAAAGTGGTCGAAGATGGCGACGCGCTGGCGCCGGGCTGCGTGCAGATCGCGCGCACCAACGACCACTTGGTGCTGTCGGCGCGCCACCGCCTGCACTACGCGCAGGAGCCGCGCGACTATCCGTACCGCCCGTCGGTGGACGTGTTTTTCGAGTGCGTGGCGCGCCACTGGGAAGGCGACGCGACCGCCATCCTGCTGACCGGGATGGGGCGCGACGGCGCGCACGGCCTGCTGTCGATGCGCGCAGCCGGCAAGGCCACCATCGCCCAGGACCAGGCCAGCAGCGCGGTGTACGGCATGCCGCGCGCGGCAGCCGACCTCGATGCCGCCCGGCAGATCCTGTCGCTGGACCAGATCGCCAAGCTGCTGCGTGGCCGGGCCGGCTCAAAGATGGCATAATTGCCGCCAATTTTCTACTAGAACCGAATGCGCGATGACCCAATCCAGCAGTAAGCCAGCCTCTGTACTGCCGGACACCGAAGGTAAAATCAAGGTGCTGCTGGTGGACGACCAGCCCATGATCGTCGAAGCGGTGCGCCGCATGCTAAGCGACCAGGACGACATCGAATTTCACTATGTGCTCGATGCCGCCGTCGCGCATGCGCAGGCCGAAAAGATCGCACCGAACGTGATTTTGCAAGACCTGATCATGCCGGGGAAGGATGGCTTTGCCCTGATCCAGGAATACCGCGCCAGCGAACGGCTCAAGGCGGTGCCGGTGATCGTGCTCTCGGCGCGCGAAGACCCCAAGCTCAAGGCGCACGGGTTTGCCGTTGGCGCCAACGATTATGTCACCAAGCTGCCCGACCGGCTCGAACTGCTGGCGCGCGTGCGCTACCATGCGGCCGGGCATATCAGCCGGCTGCAGCGCGACGAAGCCTTCCGTTTTTTACGCGAGAGCCAGGCCAGGCTGGCCGACGCCAACATCGAACTGCAAAAGCTGGCCGCGCTCGACGGCCTGACCGGCATTGCCAACCGGCGCCGGTTCGACGACGCCATCACGACCGAGTGGCAGCGCGGCATGCGCGAACAGGGGCCACTATCCTTGATCATGTGCGACGTCGACAGCTTCAAGCTCTACAACGACGCCTATGGCCACCCGGCGGGCGACCTGTGCCTGAAAAAGACCGCCGCTGTCCTGACCGAACACTTGAAGCGCCCGGCCGACCTGGTGGCGCGCTACGGCGGCGAAGAATTTGCCATCGTGCTGCCGGAGACGGCCTCTGCGGGCGCGCTCCAAATTGCCAGCGCCTGCCGCGCCCATCTTGCACAACTCGCCATCGAACACGGCGGCGTGGCCGGGGGCATCGTCACCGCCTCGTTCGGCGTGGCCACGATGCTGCCCTCGCCTGGCGCCAGCGTGGACCAACTGATTGCGCGCGCCGACAAGGCGCTGTATGCCGCCAAGGAAGGCGGACGCAATTGCGTCAGCCAGGCTCCAGAATAACCACAACCCTGCAAGGAAACCATGAGTACGCTGCAAAACGTCACATTGAGCAAAAAATCGAATGTCTACTTCGACGGCAAATGCGTCTCGCATACGGCCGTGCTGGCCGACGGCAGCAAAAAAACCGTGGGCGTGATTTTCCCGTCGACGCTGACCTTCAACACCGGCGCGCCGGAGACGATGGAAATTGTCGGCGGTAAATGCCGGGTGCGCCTGGCTGGCGCCGACACCTGGGTCACGTACGAAAGCGGCCAGCAATTTGACGTCGCCGCCAACAGCGCCTTTGACATTGAAACGCTGGAGATGGTGGACTACGTCTGCCACTTCGGCTAAAACCGCAAGCGGGTTCAAAACCTCAACCGGGGTCAGACCACTTTTGCCGAAACGCTAAAGTGGTCTGACCCTGTTTTTTCAGCAAAAGTGGTCTGACCCTGGTGTGGAAGAAATTAAATAAAGACGGGCTCGGTTTCGAGCGTGACGCCGTAGCGGGCGGCGACGTCAGCCTGGATGGCGCGCGCCAGCGCCACGACGTCGGCTCCCGTCGCCCCGCCATTATTGACCAGCACCAGCGCCTGCTTCGGGTACACGCCCGCCGCGCCCAGCGTCCTGCCCTTCCAGCCGCATTGATCGATCAGCCAGCCGGCAGCCAGTTTTTCGCTGCCGTCCGGCTGCGCATGGTGCACCAGCGCCGGGTGCGCCGCCAGTAGCGCGTCACATTGGGCGCGCGTGACGACGGGATTTTTGAAAAAGCTGCCGGCGTTGCCGATAACGGCAGGGTCGGGCAACTTGCGTTGCCGGATCGCGACGATGATGTCGCTGATGGCTTGCGGGCCAGGTGCGCCCAAGCCCGCAGCGGCCACCGCCTGCGCCAGCTCGGCATAGCGCAAATTGGGTTGCCAATCGGTCGGCAGCGCGAACGTGACGTCGACGATGACGAGACCGGCCCCTTGCGCGTGCTTGAAGACGCTGTCGCGGTAACCGAAGCGGCAGGCTGCAGCATCCATTTCGCGCAGCACGCCCTGGTTCAGGTCGTACACGGTCAGCGCATGGAAGACGTCTTTGAGCTCGGTGCCGTAAGCACCGATGTTCTGGATCGGCGAAGCGCCCACGGTGCCGGGAATGAGCGCCATGTTTTCCAGCCCGCCCAAGCCTTGCGCCAGTGTCCATTGCACAAAGCCGTGCCAGTTTTCGCCGGCCCCGCAGCGCACCAGGGTGTGGCCGCCGTGCACGCCAACAATCTCCTTGCCAATAATGGCCATATGCAGCACCAGCGCGTCGACGTCGCCGGTCAGCACGATGTTGCTGCCGCCGCCAAGCAGCAGGCGCGGCAGCGCGGCAAGCACGGGATCGGCCATCACGGCGCGCAATTGCTCAACTGCCGTGACGGTCAAAAATGCCCGCGCGCGGGCGGCGATGCCGAAGGTATTGAGTGCCTGGAGCGGGAAATCGGGAAGGATGGAGAGGTCGGGTTGCATAAGTTACCGTGGTTTTAGCCGATTATAGGGTAAATAGGGGAAAAAAAGCCGTGCAACCGGGGCGAGGTGCCCGTTGTCCGTTAAAATATCGGCATTCTACATTTGCAAGTAAAAGGAAACCACCATGCCGTCATTTGATGTCGTCTCCGAAGCAGACATGATCGAGGTAAAAAACGCCGTTGAGCAAGCGAGCAAGGAAATCATCGGCCGCTTCGATTTCAAGGGCAGTTCGGCCAAGATCGACCGCAAGGAAGCAGAACTGACCTTGTTCGGCGACTCGGACTTTCAACTCGACCAGGTGCGCGATCTGCTCACCACCAAGCTGGCCAAGCGCGGCGTCGATGTGCGTTTTCTCGATGTGGGCAAGATCGAGAAAATCGGCGGCGACAAGGTCAAGCAGCTCGTCAAGATCAAGAATGGCATTGAATCGGATGACGCGAAGAAAATCGTCAAGGCCGTCAAGGAAAGCAAGATGAAAGTCCAGGCCAGCATCCAGGGCGAATCGGTGCGCATCACCGGCGCCAAGCGCGACGACTTGCAGGCGGCCATGGCCATGCTGCGCAAGGATGTACCAGACATGCCGCTCGAATTTAACAATTTCCGCGACTGAGCATAACGCGCGCGGCGCTGAATCCGTCGTGCGCCGAGCAACGTATGTAGCTTTGGGGCCATTTATGCGCTTCAGGTAGAATTGGGGTTACGCAAACCGGCCTTGATCGGCTGTGCCAGTG
The DNA here is from genome assembly GCF_049896185.1 of Massilia sp. TSP1-1-2. NCBI lineage: Bacteria > Pseudomonadati > Pseudomonadota > Betaproteobacteria > Burkholderiales > Oxalobacteraceae > Massilia > Massilia sp. TSP1-1-2. The sequence continues at coordinate 366,773 of NZ_JAFCTU010000001.1, read as the reverse complement.
GACCGGTGAAACTCGGTAGTCTAAGGATAGCAATGAAACGTGTTGATGATTTCCGCCTGCGTCTGGGCAATAAGGAATATGTACCGATCATGATAGGCGGCATGGGGGTCGACATTTCGACGTCCGAGCTGGCGCTCGAGGCGGCGCGCCTGGGCGGCATCGGCCACATTTCGGACGCGATGGTGGAAGACGTGTCGGACCGTAAGTTTGACACCAGCTATGTCAAAGACAAGACCAAGACCTACAAGTTCAATATCAACAACATGGACAAGGCAGTGGTGCAGTTCGACCTGGAGCGCCTGGCCGATGCCACGCGTCGCCACGTGGGCGCGACCATGGCCGCCAAGCGCGGCGATGGTTTGATTTTCGTGAACTGCATGGAAAAGCTGACCATGAACGCGCCCAAGGAAACCTTGCGCACGCGCTTGAATGCGGCGCTGGACGCCGGTATCGATGGCATCACCATGTCGGCCGGCCTGCACCTCGGTTCCTTCGCCCTGATTGCCGACCATCCCCGTTTTCGCGAAGCCCAGCTGGGCATCATCGTGTCCTCAGTGCGCGCTTTGCAACTGTTCTTGCGCAAGATTGCCCGCCTCGACCGCTTTCCCGATTACGTCATCGTCGAGGGTCCATTGGCCGGCGGCCACCTCGGCTTTGGCATGGACTGGGCCGAGTTCGACCTGCACACCATCATGGACGAGATCCACGCGTTCATGCGCGAGCAAAAGCTGGACATTCCGCTGATTGCTGCGGGCGGCATCTTTACCGGCTCGGACGCGGTCAGCTTTCTGGAAAAAGGCGCCGGCGGCGTCCAGGTGGCCACCCGCTTTACGATCACCGACGAATGCGGCCTGCCCGACGACGTCAAGCAGGAATACGTGCGCGCGACGGAAGACGACATCATCGTCAACGGCATCTCGCCCACCGGTTATCCGATGCGCATGCTCAAGAGCACGCCAGCCATTGGCGCCGGCATCCGCCCGGGCTGCGAATCTTACGGCTACCTGCTCGACGCTACCGGCAACTGTTCGTATATCAATTCGTACAACCGCGAAGTGCTGGCCCATCCGGGTGCCAAGACCATCACCGTCATGGACAAGACGTGCCTGTGCACGCATATGCGCAACTTCAATTGCTGGACCTGCGGGCACTACACCTATCGCTTGAAGAACACCACGCACAAGCTGGCCGACGGGCGCTACCAGATGCTGACGGCCGAGCACGTGTTCAAGGATTACCAGTTCAGCGTTGACAACCAGATTGCCCTGCCCGACCGGCAGGACGCCGTCGCCGCCTGAGCCAAGCACGAGCGATAAAAAAGCCGCGAAAATCTCGCGGCTTTTTTTTGCCCTGCCGTCAAGCTAGCCTTCGATGACGATGCGGCCGATCAAGGCGGCCTGGACGTCATCGGCCAAATCATTCGACACCTGGCAGGTGCCGGCATTCTCGTGCCCGCCGCCGCCGTATTCCAGCATCAGGGCGCCGATGTTGGTGCGCGAAGTACGGTTCAAGATTGATTTTCCGGTGGCGAACACGGTGTTCTGGTTGCGCAAGCCCCACAGCACGTGCATGGAAATATTCGTTTCGGGGAACAAGGCATAGATGATGAAGCGGTTGCCGGCAAAAATGACCGGCTCCTGGCGCAGGTCGAGCACCACCAGGTTCTTGTGCACCGTGGCGCAGCGGCGGATCTGGTCCTTGCATTTCTGGCTATGATCGAAGTACAGGTCCATGCGCTCGCGCACGTCCGGCAAGTCCATGATCTCGTCGATCGTGTGGTTCTTGCAATAGTCGATCAAGTCCATCATCAGGTTGTAGTTCGAGATGCGGAAATCCTTGAAGCGCCCCAGCCCGGTACGCGCATCCATCAGAAAATTGAGCAAGTCCCAGCCCTGCGGATCGAGCACTTCCTTCTGGTTGAAGCGGGCCGCGTCGCCCTTGTCGACGGCGGCCATCATGTCAAACCAGGATGCGGGGAACACCGACGAGCCGCCGTAATAGGCGTACACCACCCGCGCCGCCGAGGGCGCTTCGGGGTGGATGATGTGGTTGTGGCTCGGCGCGTTGCGGATGGTTTCCGACAAGTGGTGATCGAACGCGAGGTGGACGCCGGGAACAAAGGGCAGATTGGTGGTGATGTCGCGGTCGCTCACTTCAATCTTCCCATCCTGCATGTCCTTGGGATGGACAAACAGAATTTCATCGATCAAGTCCAGGTGCTTGAGCAAAACGGCGCACACCAGGCCGTCAAAATCACTGCGCGTTACAAGGCGACATTTTTTCTTGTCTAGGGACATAGGCGCACCATAGGGGGATATAAGGATTATCTGAAGATCATGAAACGCCGCTGGTCGAAATCGGTTCCCCATAGTACAGCGTCGTATTGACTTCTGAAAAGCGATGTTTTCGTCGCCACGCCCGGGGCTTCCCGTGCATTCCAGGCCTCCAATCCTGCAGACTGTCGCAAACGGATGGTCGTGCGCCGGATGGGGGACTAAAGTTGCATCATCCCAACAGCGCTAAGACGCGCCGATCACGTTTTTGCGGCAGGGACATGCGATGCTTTACACTCGCCTCTGCCACTGGCCCTTGCCACGCGCCATCGCGTTTTGATTTGACTACGGAAAACAGTTCACCATGCCTTCTCGCCGCCTTTCCCAGCAGGACATCAGTGCCATCATGGCATGGCTGCATCGCGCTTTCGATGCAACCACGACCTGGGTCACCGAATTATCATGGTGGAAATTTTTCCTGTTTGCCGCCGTCTCGCTGATCGCCGCCAACATCTTGCAAGACCAGTTGTTTTCCACCTCCGGTGAAGTCGTGGTGCGCTCGGACAGCGCCAAGGATGGGCATAAGAAGAAGGGCAAGAAGCCGGAAGCGACCATCCTGATCGACGACAGCGGAATTCACTTCAATCCCGGCAAGCCGGTCAAGCAACCGGTGGCGCCGGTGCCACCGACCCCGCCCGCCCCGCCCGAGCCGGCGGCGGACCCGGCCGAGCCGGGCACGCCAGCCCCGGAGACCACGCCGGACGTGGCCTCGATGCCCGACAGCGGCGACGCGGTGCACATCGAATTGCCGCCGCAAATCGGCGAAGAACTGTCGAACGCGATCGAAAAAGCGGTGGAAGACGCGGCCGAACAGAAAGTGACGCGCTACGAAAAGCAGGCGTCGACCTGGTTCATCAGCTTTGTGTCGCTGCTTATTCTCGCCTTGCTTGCCATGAAAGCGCTGGTGGGCGGCAAGAAGCGCGCCGAGGCGGAAACCATGACGGCCAACGCTGCCGCCGAGCGCGCATCGATGCAGCGCCAGCTCTCAGAAACCAAGATGCAAATGATGCAGGCCCAGGTCGAGCCGCACTTTTTATTCAATACGCTCGCGTCCGTCGAATACCTGATCGAAACGGATCCACCGCGCGCCTCGGCCATGCAGCGCAGCCTGATCCAGTACCTGCGGGCCGTGCTGCCGCAGATGCGCGACAACGCCGTCGTTACCAACCTGGGGCGCGAAGCGGACATGGTCAAGGCGTACCTGAACCTGCTCAAGATGCGCATGGAAGAACGCCTGACGGTCGACATGCAAATTCCCGAAGGCTTGCGCAGCGCCGCCTTCCCGCCCATGATGCTGCAATCGATGGTCGAAAACGCAATCAAGCATGGCCTCGAATGCAAGGCCGAAGGCGGCACCCTGCGCATCGTCGCTGAAGTTGCCAGCGGCAAGCTGCGCGTGATCGTCGCCGACGACGGCGTGGGCTTTGGCGTGATGCCAAGCGACGGCACCGGGCTGGGTTTGCCCACCATCCGTGAACGGCTCAAGCTGCTGCACGGCGACCAGGGCCAGCTGCACATCGCCGCCAACACCCCCACCGGCGTGATTATCACCATCGAAGTGCCGTACCAGGTGTCGAAGTAAGCACTCGCCAAGGCATCGATTGACCAAGGAATCGATTGATTAAAGCGGCGATTCGTTGAATAATTGGCACCCTGATCACCAGAGCCCAACGGACCATGCCTACAGCAATCATTGCCGACGACGAAAGACTCATGCGGGACCAGCTGCGCATGCGCCTGTCTCAGGTGTGGCCCGAACTAGAAATAGTCGGCGAAGCCAAGAACGGCGATGAAGCCATCGAACTGGTCGCGCAACTGAAACCCGACCTCACCTTCCTCGATATCCGCATGCCCGGCAAGACGGGCATGGATGCGGCGCGCGCCATCGGTACCGGCAGCAACATCGTGTTCGTGACCGCGTATGACCAGTATGCGGTCGAAGCGTTCGAGCGCGGCGCGGTGGACTACGTGCTCAAGCCGCCCGAGCAGGAACGCCTGCAAGTGACGGTGGACCGCCTCAAGGCGCGCCTGGCGCGGCCGAAAGAAGCGGTCAACGAGAGCGTGACGGCCATGCTGTCGCAGTTGGCCGAAAAGATGGCCGCGCCCAAGCCGACCTATCTGCAATGGATCCAGGCCAGCATTGGGCAAGACTTGCGCATGATTCCCGTGGAAGAGATTTTATTTTTCCGCTCGGATGAGAAATACACCTGCGTGCAGACCGAAAAGTTTGAAGCGCTGATTCGCAAACCGGTGCGCGACCTGGCCGAGGAACTCGATCCTGCGCTGTTCTGGCAGATCCACCGGGCCACGCTGGTAAACGTGAATGCGATCGAGGGGGTCACGCGCGACATTCGCGGGCGCCATCTGGTGCTGATCAAGGGCAAGCCAGACAAGCTTGAAGTGAGCCGCAGTTTCTTGCACTTGTTTAAGCAGATGTAGCCATGCAGCGCGCGACGCGTCTCGACGGCTCGCGGCGCAATGCTCTGCGTTTTTCCGCCCGACAGCTCGCCCGACAGCTCGCCCGACAGCTCGCCCTACAGCTTACGCTTGTGCGCGGCTTGTGGGCCCTCAACGCCCACTTCCTTCTTCTGCACTAAGCTGGTCCCGGGCGCGCTTCGCGTGCCACCAACGGCAGGCACGCTCCATGACATTTCCGCGTTTTCCCCGTTTGCCAGCCTGGCGCGCGGGGTTTTTCGTGCTCGGCTTCGCAGGCGGGCAACTTCTGGCGCGCGCGCTGGCAAACACCCGGGGTCCACGGTTTGCGCAAAGCCACAGCCGTGACATCATCCACAATGCCAGCGAAGCGATTATCTCCACTGACGAATCGCAAACCGTGGTGCTGGTCAATCCGTCGGCCGCATCCATGTTCGCCACCACCGTCGAGGCAATGCAAGGCAGCCACCTGAGCCGGTTCATTTATCCGCTGCCCACCGCTTCGCGCGATGCCACGCCCGCCTATTTTGGCGACGGCGCCGGGCGCGCCGGGCGCCGCGCCACCGACTACGCCGTCACGGGCGTGCGCGCCAGCGGCGAAACGTTCCCCCTCGAAGGCTCGGTCTCGAGCACGGTTGAAGGCGACAAATTGATCAACACCATCATCTTGCGCGACGTCACCGAGCGCCAGCAAGTGCAGGAAAAGCTGTCGCGCTCGCACGCCCAGTTGCGCCAACTGTCGGCCGCGCTGCAAACGGTGCGCGAGGAAGAACGCGCCCACATCGCCCGTGAATTGCACGACGACCTGGGGCAACTGCTGGCCTCGCTGCGCATGGACCTCAATTTGCTGCAGCAGGAAGCACACGCCAGGCAAGCACACACCGGCGCCACCGATGCGCGCTTGATGGAAGGTATGGAAGAGAATTTGCTGACGGCCATCCATTCGCTGCGCCGCATCGCCACCAACCTGCGTCCGCGCGCGCTCGATGAAGGCGGCCTGTTTTTCGCACTGAAAGGCTTGCGCGACGAGTTCGTGCAGCGCCACGGCATCAGTTGCGCGCTGTTCGCCGATGAAGCCGAGCTGCGCCTGGACGACGCGGCCAGCACCGCGATCTTTCGCATCATCCAGGAAGCGTTGACCAATATCGCGCGCCACGCGGCAGCCTTGAGCGTTACCATGTACCTGTACCGCATCAATGGCCAGCTCTTGATTTCGATCCGCGACGACGGGCGCGGCATCCAGGCGTCCGACTTCGACAAATCGCAGTCGCTCGGCCTGATCGGCATGCGCGAGCGGGTCTGGGGCTTGCGCGGCGAAATCAGCGTCAGCGGCGACGACCCTCCCGGCACCCGCATCGACATCGCGCTGCCGCTGCCCCCCATGCCGTCCGGCGACGAGCAAAGCGCCGCGCAAGGCGCCCCTCAGGCGCAGCCGGCGGGGCGCATCGGCGCCAATCCTCCCTGATTGCAACAATATCTCCCTGTCATCAACGTGACACACTTGCTCGATATAATTTCCGTCGATTAGTAAGCAACTCGTTGAAGCAAACCCATGGAGATTCATATGCAAGTCAAATTGTTGGCAGCTGTAGTGTTCGCGTCCCTTCCCCTGGCAGCATCGGCACAGTCGAGCGTCACCGTGTATGGCGTGATGGACGCCGCCATCGCCCACGAAGACACCGGCGCGCCTAACGGCAGCCGCAACGTCGTCAATTCGGGCAACCAGTCAAGCAGCCGCCTCGGCTTCAAAGGCACGGAAGACCTGGGCAATGGCCTGAAAGCGATGTTCAACATCGAAGCGGGCGTCGCGCTCGACACCGGTGCCAGCGACACGGCATTGTTCGGCCGCCGCTCCGTGGTCGGCTTGTCGGGCGGCTTCGGTTCGCTCACCCTGGGCCGCGAATACAGCCCGATCGCCGACGTGGCCAAGGAAACCGACGTGTTCGGCCAAGGCTTCTACGGCAGCAACCTGAATGCCTTCACCACGGGCCGCCTGACGCGCCGCCTGAGCAACTCGGTGAACTACCGCACACCTACGATGAGCGGCTTCAAGGCAGGCCTGGCGTACTCGGCCGGCGAAACTTCCACCGGCCCATCGGGCACGCTCAAGGGCGTCATGGCCGACTACACCAACGCCGGCCTGTACATCGGCGCCGGTTACCATACGCTGGAGCGCCTGGCGAGCGGCGACGACAAGGAAATGATCGTCGGCGCGGGCTACAAGTTCGGCACGGTCGAACTGAAGGCCAACTACCTGGAAGCGGACCCGACCGGTGCGAACAATCAGTTCGAACAAGTCAACCTGGGCGCTTCCTACGGCATGGACGCGCACAAGTTCTTTGCCAATTACCAGACCAACAAGCTGGAAAACGGCGCCAAGGCCAACGGGATTGCCGTCGCTTACACGTACTCGCTGTCCAAGCGCACCAACGTCTACGCGTCGTACTCGACGCTGCGCAACAACGCCACCGGTCTGTTCGGCATGAATTCGTCAAGCACCAACGTGACGCCGCCGACCACGGCGCCAGGTGCGGATCCAAAAGCGCTGGTACTGGGCATGCGCCACTCGTTCTAAGCGACCCTGTTCCCCAAAAAGCACGCCTTGCGCGTGCTTTTTTCGTTTACTCAAGGTGCTTTACTTGTGATTTGTGTCTGATTTTTGTACGACTTACGTGTAATCCACACCCCCGCCCTGCCTCCCCCGGCAACATGGGCTCTCGCCAGGGGCTATAATGCTCTCGATTAATTTGTTGCAAACTTTTGAAGTCATTCTATGGAGATTCACATGCAAGGTAAATTATTGGTAGCTGCACTGTTCGCAACGCTTCCTCTGGCCGCATCGGCGCAGTCGAGCGTCACGGTTTATGGCATTGCCGACGCATCGATCGCGCGCGAAGACACTGGCGCGCCGGCCGGCGGCCGTAACATCGTCGCTTCGGGCAACCAGTCGACCAGCCGTTTTGGCTTTCGCGGCACCGAAGACATCGGTGGCGGCCTGAAAGCCATGTTCAACCTGGAAGCGGGCGCCCAGTTCGACACCGGCATGGGCGACTCTGCCTTGTTCGGTCGCCGCGCAGTCGTTGGCCTGGAAGGTTCGTTCGGCCTGATCACGATCGGTCGCGAGTACTCGCCAATCGCCGACGTTGCAGGTTTGACCGATATTAACGGCCAGGGTTTCTACGGCACCAACTTGAATTCGTTCAACGCCGGCCGCCTGACCCGCCGCCTGAGCAATTCGGTCAACTACAAGTCGCCTTCGTACTCCGGCTTCAAGCTCGGCCTGGCCTACAGCGCCGGCGAAGTTGCCACCGGTGCCTCCCAGAACCTGAAGGGCGTGTCGGCCTCTTACACGCTGGGCAACCTGTACCTGGGCGCCGGCTACCACACCATCGAGCGCCAGCTGAGCGGCGACGACAAGGAAATGATCCTTGGCGCGGCTTACAAAATGGGCGACATCGAGTTCCGCGGCAACTACATGACTGCCGATCCAACTGGTGCCAACAACCAGTACGAGCAGCTCAACGCGGGCGCTTCGTACGCCTTCGGCGCCAACAAAGTGTTCGGCAACTACCAGCGCAGCGAGCTGGAAAACGGCGCGCGCGGCAACGGTTTCAGCGTGGCTTACTCGTACACGCTGTCCAAGCGCACCAATGTGTACGCAGCGTACGCGACGATCCGCAACAACGACCAAGCCGTGTTCGGCATCAACTCGGCAGGCAGCAGCGTTGTCGTGCCGGTCGCGTCGCTGGGCGCCGATCCTAAGGCGTTCACGCTCGGCATGCGTCATATGTTTTAAGTTTTACCCGCAATGCAAAAAGCACGCGTCAATGCGTGCTTTTTTCGTTTACGGCGCAACATCCATGGATGTCACTTCAGGCGGCAAGTCAGCATCCAGTAATACTCCAGCCGCACGATCTTGATTTCGCGCACCGACGAGGCCAGCTTCTTGCGCAGCGCGCTGTCGGACGGATAGGTCTTGGGAATTTCATAGCGCTCGCCATCGGGCGCGGTGCGGATCTGGTACGTATTGCCTTCCATATCCGTGCGCGCCACAGTCTCGCTGCTGCCTTCCACATACGCGTCGTCCAGCAGCACGATCCACATATCCTTGCCCACCCTGGCACGCAACTGCGCCAGGAATTTCTCCTGCACTTCGCGCCCCACGTGCGACCACCAGAATCCGATGAACACGGCCGTAAAATCGCCTATATCTTCCGGCAAGTCATAGGCATCGGCGACGCGCAGCGTGACTTTGTCGGCCGGCATCGCGCGCAAGGCGGCCATGGCGATCATTTCCGGATTGATGTCGGTGGCCACGACCTTGTCGGCCACCTCGGCGATGATGCGGGTCCAGTAGCCGGTGCCGCAGGCGAGTTCGAGCACGGTGTGCCCGCGCAAGGCCTCGGCGACGTGCCCGCGCATGGCTTCCAGGTCATCCTGGCGTTCAGGGCGGTCGTAGATGCGGTCGTGGTTGGAAGCGCTCTTGGCGTAAAACTGGGCAGATTGTTCGGTAATCATGTTTTTCTTAAGGTAATACGTTGCGTCACAGCTCGTAGTTGTCTTTGTTGCCACTCATGGCGGACTCGACCAGCTTGCGGTTCAGCGTGGGCGCCAGCAGCTCGATAAAGGTGTAGATATAACTGCGCAGATAAGCGCCCTGCTTGACCGCCACCCGCGACACATTCATGCCGAACAAGTGGCCGACAGGAATTGCCCGCAGGCTTTTGTCGCGCTCGGCATCGAAGGCCATCCCCGCTATGATACCAACTCCCATGCCAAGTTCGACATAAGTCTTGATGACGTCGGCGTCGATAGCTTCGAGCAGCACGTCGGGCTTGAGACCGCGCAGGCCGAAAGCGTGGTCGATCTTGCTGCGCCCGGCAAACGCGCCATCGTAGGTAATCAAGGGGTAAGTCGCGATTTCTTCCAGCGACACGGCCTTCGATTTTAACAGCGCATGGTCGGGCGGCACCACGACTACATGCTCCCATTGATAGCACGGCAGCGTGATCAGGCCGTCGATGCCGGCAATCGATTCGGTGGCGATGGCCAGATCGGCCTGGTCGCGCTGGACCATCTCCGCAATCTGGCGCGGATTGCCTTGCAGTAGCGACAAGCGCACCTTGGGATACTTGAGCATGAACGCCTGCACCACCTTGGGCAGCGTGTAGCGCGCCTGCGTGTGCGTGGTGGCAATGGTGAAACTGCCGCTGTCCTGGGCCGCATATTCCTTGCCTATACGCTTGAGGCTGTCGATTTCCTGCATGATCAGTTCCACCGAGGCCAGCACCAGCCGGCCGGGTTCGGTCAAGCCGCGGATGCGCTTGCCATGGCGTGTGAAAATATCAACGCCGAGCTCTTCCTCAAGTTCAATAATGGCCTTGGACACGCCCGGCTGGGACGTGAACAGCGCCTTGGCCGCGTCGGTCAGGTTGTAATTCTGGCGCACCGCTTCGCGCACAAAGCGCAGTTGATGAAGGTTCATTGCTATTTTTTCTCTATTTCTTCAGTAAAAGCCCTGCCCGAGCATTTTAAGTGATTGCTTATGCCTGATACGCATATAAGCAAATAAATTCTTAGTCCTTTGGAATATAGACGGAGTTTATTACCATTGGGGCTAGTTTGGGGAGACTCTGGTGCTCTGCCCCGCGCATCAAGACCGTAAAAAAACAGGATTACATATGTATCGCTACGACAAATACGACCATCTCATCGTCAAGGAACGCATCGCGCAATACCGCAGCCAGGTGGAGCGCCGCATCAACAATGAGCTGGACGAAGCCGAATTCGTGCCCTTGCGCCTGCAAAATGGCCTGTACATGCAGCGCCACGCCTACATGCTGCGCATCGCCGTCCCGTACGGCCTGCTGTCGGCAAGCCAGATGCGCATGTTCGGCCACATCGCGCGCAAGTACGACCGCGGTTATGGCCACTTCACGACGCGCCAGAATATCCAGTTCAACTGGATCGAACTGGAGCAAACGCCCGACATCCTGGCCGACCTGGCCTCGGTGGAAATGCACGCCATTCAAACGTCGGGCAACTGCATCCGCAACATCACGTCCGACGAATACGCGGGCGTGGCCGCGGACGAAATCATCGATCCGCGTCCGTACGCCGAAGTACTGCGCCAGTGGAGCACCTTCCACCCGGAATTTGCCGCCCTGCCGCGCAAGTTCAAGGTGGCGATCAACGGCGCCGTGGAAGACCGCGCCGCCATTGCCGTGCACGACATCGGCCTGACGGTGGTGCACAACGACGCCGGCGAGATTGGCTTTAAAGTCATGGTCGGCGGCGGCATGGGCCGCACCCCGATCCTGGGCAGCACCGTGCGCGACTTTTTGCCGTGGCAGCACATGCTCACGTATATCGAAGCGGTCATGCGCGTGTATAACCAGTACGGCCGGCGCGACAACAAGTACAAGGCGCGCATCAAGATCCTGGTCAAGGCGCTCGGCGTGGAAGCATTCACGCGCCTGGTCGAAGCAGAATGGCTGGACTTGAAAAACAGCCCGTCCACCTTGACGGTCGACGAGATGAACCGGGTGGCCGCCTACTTCACGCCGCCCGCCTACGAGCAGCTTGAGAGCACCGACCCGCTCGCCGAGCACGCCGGCAACAAGGCGTTCTCCAACTGGCTGCTGCGTAACGTCAAGGCGCACAAGGTGCCGGGCTACGCGATCGTGCTGCTGTCGCTGAAAAAAACCGGCGTGCCGCCGGGCGACGCCACCGCCACCCAGATCGACTTCGTGGCCGACCTTGCGGATCGCTACAGCTTTGGCGAACTGCGCGTCACGCACGAACAAAACCTGGTGCTGGCCGACGTCAAGCAGGGCGAGTTGTTCAAGCTGTGGCAAGAGATCAAGGCTCATGGCCTGGCCACGCCGAACATCGGCCTGCTGACCGACATTATCTGCTGCCCGGGCGGCGACTTTTGCTCGCTGGCGAACGCCAAGTCGATCCCGATCGCCGCGGCCATTGCCGAGCGCTTCGACGACATCGACTTCCAGCACGATATCGGCGAGATCGAACTGAATATCTCCGGCTGCATCAACGCTTGCGGACATCACCATGTGGGCTCGATCGGCGTACTGGGCGTGGACAAGGACGGCAGCGAGTTTTACCAGGTCTCGATCGGCGGCGCGCAGGGTAACAACTCGGCCATCGGCAAGATCATCGGACCATCGTTCTCGGCGCTGCAAATGCCCGAAGTGATCGACCGCCTGCTGCAAGTGTACGTGCGCGAGCGCGCCGAGGACGAGCGCTTTGTCGACACCGCGCAGCGCCTGGGTGTCGCCCCGTTCAAGGAACATGTTTATGCCACGCCGATCAAGGCGGGCAACCTGGTTGGAGAAGACCATTATGCTTGAAAATCACCCACAGATCATCAAGGGCCGCGAAGTCGTCGCCGACGATTGGAGCGTATTGCGCCTCGATGAAGGCCAGACTGCTGCTGACGCCGTCGTCCCCGAAGGCAAAATCATCGTGCCGCTGGCCGTCTGGCAGGCGCAGAGCGCCGTGCTGTCGTCGCGCGCCGCAGTTGGCGTCTGGATCGCTTCCGACGAGCGCCCTGAAGTGTTGAAAGGGGAGCTGGACAAATTTGCCGTTGTCGCCGTCGACTTCCCCAAGTTCACCGATGGCCGCGGCTATTCGATCGCCTATAACCTGCGCATGCGCCTCGCCTACACGGGCGAGCTGCGCGCCATTGGCGACGTGCTGCGCGACCAGCTGTTCCAGATGCACCGCACCGGCTTTGACGCCTTTGCCACGCGCCAGGACCGCAACATCAACGATGCGCTCAAGGGCTTGACCGACTTTTCAGAGGTCTACCAGACATCGGTCGACATCAAGGCGCCGCTGTTTCGCCGCCTCGAGCGCGATGTGCGCGTCGAGAGCAGCGACGTCGGCTTTGGCATCTGAGGGCGCGCGCATGAGCGATATCACCGCACTGGTGGCAAGCACCAGCGAGACGCTGGCGCGCATCGCGGCCGAGTTCTCGCCCGCCGTCTTCGCCTCCAGCCTGGCCGCCGAAGACATGGTCCTCACCGACCTGATTTTAAAAGCCGGCCTGCCGATCGGGATTTTTTCGCTCGAGACCGGGCGCCTGCACCCCGAGACGCTGGCCGTTCTCGACCAGGTCAAGGCCACCTACGGCTACGACGTGACGCTGTACAAGCCGCAGGAAGCGGCCGTGGAAAACTACGTGGCGCGCAATGGCTTGAATGCGTTCTACGACAGCGTCGAGATGCGCCGCGAATGCTGCCGCATCCGCAAGGTGGAGCCGCTCGGACGCGCGCTGGCCGGCAACAAGGCCTGGGTGACGGGCCAGCGCCGCGCGCAGTCCACCACCCGCGCCGAACTCGATGTGCAGGAAAACGACCCGGCGCACGGCATGACCAAGTTCAATCCGCTGGCCGACTGGTCGGAGGAAGATGTCTGGAACTACATCCGCGCCAACCAGGTTCCGTACAATGCGCTGCATGACCAGGGCTTTCCATCGATCGGTTGCGCACCGTGCACGCGCGCCGTGCAGCCGGGCGAAGACGTGCGCGCCGGGCGCTGGTGGTGGGAAAATCCGGACTCCAAGGAGTGCGGGCTGCACATGGTCGACGGCAAGCTGATTCGCATCAAATCCGTAGCTGCTTGAATTTCAATTGGCTGAACAAGAACAGGTCCACGCAATGAATACAACAACAGACATCCCACGCGTACTTACCGACGTCAATGCGCGCCACCTCGACGCGCTGGAATCGGAAGCGATCCACATCATGCGCGAAGTGGCGGCCGAATGCGCCAATCCGGCCCTGCTTTTCTCGGGCGGCAAAGACTCGGTGGTGTTGCTGCGCCTGGCCGAAAAGGCCTTCCGCCCGGGTAAATTCCCGTTCCCGCTGGTGCACATCGACACCGGCCACAACTTCGCCGAAGTGATCACCTTCCGCGACGCCCGCGCCGCCGAACTGGGTGAGCGGCTGATCGTCGGTTCGGTCGAGGAATCGATCCGCAAGGGCACCGTGCGCCTGCGTAACCCGGCTACCGATTCGCGCAATGCCGCGCAGGCGGTCACGCTGCTCGAGACCATCGCCGAATACAAATTTGACGCCTGCATCGGCGGCGCGCGGCGCGACGAAGAAAAGGCCCGGGCCAAGGAACGCATCTTTTCCTTCCGCGACGAATTTGGCCAGTGGGATCCCAAGGCCCAGCGCCCGGAACTGTGGGACCTGTATAACACCCGCGTCCACCCGGGCGAAAACATGCGCGTGTTCCCGATCTCGAACTGGACCGAACTCGATGTCTGGCTTTACATTCAGCGCGAAAAGCTGGCCCTGCCGCCGATCTATTTCGCGCACGAACGCCAGGTCATCCCGCGCAATGGTTTACTGGTGCCGCTGACCGATTTGACGCCGGCGCGCGAAGGCGAAACCGTTGAAACGCAAGTGGTGCGTTTTCGCACCGTGGGTGACATTTCATGCACCTGCCCCGTATCATCGAACGCCACGACGGTTGAAGCGATCATCGCCGAAACGGCCGTTACCCAGATCACCGAACGCGGCGCCACCCGGATGGACGACCAGACCTCCGAAGCGTCGATGGAAAAACGCAAGAAAGCAGGATACTTCTGATGAACGCCCGCATTGACCCAAGCTCCGACACCCTGACCGAACGCGGCCTGCTGCGCTTTATTACCGCCGGCTCCGTCGACGACGGCAAAAGCACGCTGATCGGACGCCTGCTGTTTGACAGCAAAGGCATCTTTGCCGACCAGCTCGACGCCATGTCGCGCTCCAAGCACAAGCGCACCGTGGGCGACGCAGTCGACCTGTCGCTGCTGACCGATGGCCTGGAAGCGGAGCGCGAACAAGGCATCACAATCGACGTCGCTTACCGCTACTTCGCCACGCCCAAGCGCAAGTTCATCATCGCCGACACGCCTGGCCACGAACAGTACACGCGCAACATGGTCACCGGCGCCTCGACGGCGGACGCGGTCATCATCCTGATCGACGTTTCCAAGGTCAAGCTGCGTGAAGACGGCGGCGTCGACCTGCTGATCCAGACCAAGCGCCACTCGACCATCGCCCACCTGCTGCAAATCGAGCACGTGGTCGTCGCGGTCAACAAAATGGACCTGATCGGCTACGACCAGGCCATTTATGATCGCATCGTCAAGGCTTACCAGGAATTTGCCGCCACGCTGGGCTTGAAGGACATCACCCCGATTCCCTTGTCGGCCCTGACGGGCGATAACGTCGTCGAGCGCGGCGACAAGCTCGGTTGGTACGAAGGCCCGACCCTGATCGAACTGCTCGAGTCGCTGTCGGTCTACGACGAGTCGCACAATGCGCCGTTCCGCTTTCCGGTGCAGCTGGTGGCGCGCCACAACGGCCACGAAGCGAACGACTTCCGCGGCTACATGGGCCGGATCGAAGCGGGCAAGGTCAGCGTCGGCGACAAGCTGGTGGTGCAGCCTTCGGGCCAAAGCGCCACCGTCAAGGATATCGTCACGCTGGAAGGCTCGCACCAGTTTGCCGTGGTGGGCCAGTCGGTCACGCTGCTGCTCAATGAACACCTGGACATTTCGCGCGGGGACCTGCTGGCAGGCGCCGACCAGCCGGCCACGCTGCTCAAGACGCTCAACGCAGACGTGTGCTGGATGTCGGACGAGCCGCTCGACCTGCGCCGCAAATACTGGATCAAGCACGGCACCAAGCAGACGGGCGCCAAGGTCACGGCGATTGACACGCTGCTGGACATCAACACCCAGCAGCGCCATCCCGCGCAAGGCTTGAAGCTGAACGACATTGCGCGCATTTCGCTCTCCGTGCAGCAGCCGCTGGCGGCCGATGCGTATGACGACATTCGCGCCACCGGCGCCTTTATCCTGATCGATGAAGTGACCCACCAGACCGTCGCCGCGGGCATGATCCGTCTGGGCGAATAAGGCAAGCACCATGACAGCTGTTCCCGGAAAAGTCTACCTGGTGGGGGCCGGCCCCGGCGCCCAGGACCTCATGACGCTGCGCGGTGCGCGCCTGCTGGCGCAAGCCGACGTGGTGCTG
The DNA here is from genome assembly GCF_049896185.1 of Massilia sp. TSP1-1-2. NCBI lineage: Bacteria > Pseudomonadati > Pseudomonadota > Betaproteobacteria > Burkholderiales > Oxalobacteraceae > Massilia > Massilia sp. TSP1-1-2. The sequence continues at coordinate 350,950 of NZ_JAFCTU010000001.1, read as the reverse complement.
CACGACGCGCTGGTGACCGCCGAGATGCTGGAACTGTGCCCGCAAGCGCAGAAGATCCTGGTTGGCAAACGCTGCGGCCAGCTGTCGACGGCGCAGCAGTTCATCAACAAGCAGCTGGTCGACAACGCCAAAAAACACGCCATCGTGGTGCGCCTGAAAGGTGGCGACCCGATGCTGTTCGGGCGCGCGGATGAAGAATTGCGCGCGCTGGAAGAAGCGGGAATCGCCGTTGAAGTGGTGCCGGGCATTACCACGGCGCTGGCGGCGGCTGCCGCAACGCGGCAACCGCTGACCAAGCGCGGCGTATCGCGCAGCGTGGCGTTTTTTACGTCGAGCACGGCGCCCGAGCACGCGGGGCAATCGGCCATTCCCGACACCGATACGCTGGTGCAGTACATGGGCGGGCGCGAGGCGAGCGTGACGGCGCAGCGCATGCTGGACCAGGGACGGCGGCCCGACACGCCGGTGGTGGTGATTGAAAACTGCAGCCGGGTCGATCAGCGCATTTTCAGGCTGACGCTGGCGACGCTGGCGCAAGGGCTGGGACAGGCGCATGGACCGGTGCTGGTGATGCTGGGCGAGGCGATGAAGCAGCGCGAGAAGCAGGCGTCAGATGCCGCGGAGCCGGAGCCGAAGCCAGCGCGCCTGCGGGCATAAATCGATATATTGAGCAAGGCGTAGGGCGGAAAAGCCCGCAGGGCGCATTTTGCCAAGCGTTCCGGGGACCTCTCGGCGGAATGCGCCCTGCGGGCTTTTCCGCCCTACAGTAGAGGCTTTGCGACTACCTACACAAACCGCTGGTCATGCTCGTCAATCTCCCACTGCAGCTTGTCAGCACTCGCGTAGGTCAGTTCCGCAATGTTCCCCAGCCTGGCAAAGGCGCGCTGCAAGCGCGCGCTGAGCTGCGGCGACTGCATCCCGGCCAGCTGGCAACGAATCTCCCGAATATCTTCCTTTAAACCGCGCAAGGCGTTGCGCAGTGCGTGATCGGTATCGATTGCCTCGCCGACCTCATCGTGCATGCGCGAACGCAAAAGATTGATGCGCTCACCCATCAGATGGAGGCGGTCGCCAAGCCGGTCCAGCCGTAACGCGCAGCGCCGTTCGGCGCCAAACGAAGCGAACGCAACTTCAGTGCGCCGGAACACGTCAAGCACGTTGGCAAACAGGTATTTGAGGGTGTTTGCAAGCATGATCAGACCCAATCGAATCGCAGAAAATATCAAGAAAGTCTGGTCCCAATCACGGTGCACGTCAAACGTTCACGTCCCGTTTGACACTGATTTAAAACAAACGAACCGATTATTTACCGGGTGCGTTTTTGGCGCTTGCAAACCCGGGCGCCATGGGCCATAATCCAAATGCGAATAATTCTCATTTAACAGGAGGTGAGCCGATGACTAAGCACGCTTTACCGCAGCACGCCGCGGCGCCGGCCGCCCGGCAAACGCAGCCGGTGCGTCTGAGCAGCCACGACTTGCTTCGGCAAGCCCGGTCGATCGAGATCGAGCACGAGGGCAAAATCTACCAATTGCGGCTGACGCGCTTGAACAAGCTGATCCTGACCGCCTGAATTTTCCCTGAATTCCCCTGAATGCAGCCAGCCATCCGCCACCATGCGGCAAGCGAGCCAATCAACCACCATTATTAGGAGCGTTGCATGGCTATCGACCTGACAAATTCCCCCTCAACCGCGCCCGGTTTGCCGCCCCAGCCGGAACTGCTGGTCTCCAGCGCGCTGCACTTGATGACCCACTACAGCGCCCAGGCCGGGCAGGCGGGAGCGTGCGTGAAGCTGGCGTCGGTCATTGAACGGCATTTGAAGGCGCTGGCCGGCCATGGCGACCTGAACCCGGTGCTGCGAGCCACCTGCCAGCAGTTGTCGGAGCAGTGGGCCCTGGTCGTCGACAAGGCGATGCCGCGGCCGACCCGGCCGAAATTATTCCCCAGCTTCGGCCCGCGCAGTCACTGACCGGCATTGCGGCGCCGGGGTCTGAGCTGGGTCCGAGCTGGGTATGAGCTCGCACGCCCCAACTAGTCAGGCTTTGGCGATGGCGCAGCCGAAAGGCGCCAGTGTCTGGCCGCGCACACCGTGCGCGTACAGCATCTGCTGGGCTTCGAAGGCGGCGGGCAGCGCGCAGGCGGTGTCGGCGAGGTTGACCGCGACCAGCAGACGCGCATCGGCATTGCTGCGCCAGTACACCAGCAGCTGGGGAACGCCGCTGCGCACGAAGTGCACCGCGCCCTGGCGCAGCGCCGCATGCGCGCGGCGCAACTTGATCAGCGCCTGGTAATGCTTGAACGTGCTTTGGTCGAAGCTGTCCCAGTCAAGGCGGAAATCGTCGAACAGCGAACGCCAGTCCTGCCAGCGCGGCTCGTTGAATTCCTGCCCCATCATCAGGTGCGGCACGCCGTCAAGCGTGAGCACGACGGCGGCCGCAGCCAGATGCAGCGCAGGGCCAAAGTAGCGAAAAGCCCTGCCCTGCTCCTTTTCTTCCAGCCAGCGCATGCGCAGCGCCCCGCGCGGGAAGGTGTAGGTGGACTCTTCCCATTGCCAGCGCAGCGCGTTGGCCGTCGCTTCGCCGGCGGCGATGCGCAGCATGGTCTCGCGCGCGCCGCCGTCGTACGTCAGGTCGCAGGCGTCGAGGTGATGCAGTTCGTCGGTCGATTGTGAAATCAGGCCGATGTCGGGCCGCACGGCGACCAGCGCGGCGCGGATCTCGTCCAGGAAGTCGAGCGGGGTAATGTCGGCGTCGTCAAAGCGCATGCCGTCAAGATCAAAGCCGGTCACCCAATCCTGCATGGCCTTGAGCAGCCAGGCGCGCAAGTGGCGGTTGCTGAAGTCGAAACCGGCGAAACAGGCGCGGTCCGGCACCGCATAGTAAATTGCGCCGCCGGCGTCGCGCATAAACCATGCAGGATGGCTTACGGTGAGCACGTTGTCGCAACTGGCGCGGTTGAGCGTCCAGTCCAGCATGATGCGCATGCCGCGCGCGTGGATGTCGGCCACCAGCGCGCGCAGTTGATCGGCAGTGCCCAGCTCCGGATCGATGGCCATGAAGTCGCGCACCGCGTAGGGGTCGCCCTTCTCGCCAATGCGCGCGGCCACGCCGATGGGCTGCACCGGCATTATCCAGATCACGCTTATGCCAAGCTCCTGCAGGTAGCCCAGGCGCTCGCGCACGCCGTCAAAGGTGCCGCCGAAGGCACGCACCGACAGCTGGTAAATCACGCCATTGGCGAGCCACGGCGCACTTGCTACAGCGCTGCGGCGGCGGTACAGGTCGCCGGGCGTTTGCTGGGAGGCCTCGCCGGCCCGTACGAACACGTCGCCGAACTCGTTGATGGTAAAGCAGGAGTTGTTCTGCGCGTCTTCCGAAATCCAGGGATTGGCGGGGTCGACGATCTAGTCGCGCCCATTGACGACGTACTTGTAGTGATGGCGTCCGGGTTTGGCCGGCACCATGGCCTGCCAAGTGACGGCGCCCACCCGCGTGAGAGGGAAGCTGTCGCCCACCCAGTTATTGAAGGTGCCTGCCACCGCGACGGAGTCGATGCCGGCCCCGCCGTCGAAAGTAAAGCGGATGCCGCGCGCGGTTTTTTGCGGCAGCAGGTCGGGCCGCAGGGGTGGATTGGTGGTTGTCATGATGGCAGTATTTTACCGCGTGGCGCAGCGCTTTTACAACGCCTGCCCATCGCCAACGCCGGCTACGGTCAAGCCGATCTGGAGAACGCCGCCACGCAGTAGTCGGTCATGGCGTTGAGCACACCGGGGTCTTCGCCGACCGCGCCGGCCACGCGCAGCGCGAGCTGCGGATGGTCGCTCTGCAGTTGCTCGACCATCAGCGGCAGGTCGCGCAGCAGATGCCCGCCCTGCCCCAGGAACACCGGTACGATGGTGATGTCGGTCACGCCGCCGGCGATCAGCTCGGCCACATGGGCGGGCAGGCGCGGCTCCATCAATTCCAGGAACGCCAGCGACACCGGTACCTGCGGCATGCGTTCCTGGGTCAGCGCGGCCAGCCGCTCGAACGGCGCGGCCCACGACGCGGCGCGCGCGCCATGGGCAAACAGGATCAGGGAACGGGTCATCAATGCCTTTCAACGCGCCACAGCGCGACTAATGCGAGTGCCAGGAACACCAGGCTGGGCGCGATTGCCGTCAGCGGCGCCGGCATGGAACTAAGTACGCCCAGGCTTGCGGACAAACTATTGACCAGCATGTAGCCGACACCGAGCATGATACCCGCAAAAATCTTGATGCTGATCCCGCCGCTGCGCGTTTGCAGGTAGGCGAACGGCAGCGCGAGCGCCATCAGGACGAAAATGGCAAGCGGATCGAAGAGCTTTTTCCAGAAGGCGATCTGGAAGCGCTCGCTCTCCTGCTTGTTCTCGCTCAGGTGGCGCGCATAGACGGCCAGCTCATTGGCCGACATGCGGTCTGGGTCGGAGGCCGAGACGGATATGATCTTGGGCGTCACCTCGGAAACGAGGTCCATCCCCGGCAGCTTGCGCGTGACGACCCGGCTGCTGTCCTGGCCGTAGTTGGACAAGCCCTGCTGCCCTGCGGCCGTCGCCGGTGCGGCGTCCGGCGCGGTGTTTGAAAACACGGTCTGCGTGACCTCTTCCAGGCGCCAGGTGTTGTTGCCCTTGTAGCTGCCGCGCGCGGCGGTGATCAGCGATCGCATGCGAAAGTTGGTGTCGAATTCATAGAGCCGCACGTCGATCAGCTGGCCGTCATTGCGAAACTGGCGCACGTTAAAAAAACGCGAACCCGTCACGGCGCCGGTGATGCCCTCGCTGCGCACCACGTCCTTGGTCCACATGCCGCTGACGAAGCCCTGGGTGACGGTGGCGCCGCGCGCGGACAGGCGCATGCGTTCGGCCACCGGTGCGGTGCGCGGCGCGATCAGTTCGCCGAATATAAAGGTGATCAGCACCAGCACGATACCGATCTTGAACAGCATCCAGGCGGCCTGCCGGGTTGACATGCCCGACGCGCGCATGATCGTAAATTCGGAACTGGCGGCAAACTGCGCCATCGTATAAATGGTGCCCAGCAGCGCGGCGATCGGCATCACGACATACACGTGATACGGCAAGCGCAGCAGCACGAACAGCAGCGCGTGCTGCAGCCGGTAGCCGTTGTTGCCAATCACAGGCAACTGCCCGGTCAGGTCGAAGAACGCGTTCAACGCCAGGAAAGCGACCAGCACGAAGGCAACCGCCTGGGCGATCGAGACGGCGAAATAACGCTGCAGGATTTTCATGCCGCACTCGCCTTGCAGCGCGGCGCGTGCCGGCGCCGCTTGAGCGCCGCCCACAGCACCTTGGGATGGAGGCGGTGATTCACATTCAGGCGCCAGGCGAACATTCCCACCACCCACAGCGCTACGAGCAGGTGCAGCGGCCACCAGGCCGTGGCAAATTGCAGCTTGCCGCGGGCAACGGCCGACTCGGTCATCTTGGCCAGGTTAATGTAGGTGAAAAAAATCAGCAGCGCCACGATCATATTGGCCGCGTTACCGGCACGCGGATTGACGAAGCCGAGCGGAATGGCCAGCAAGATCAGCAGCAGGCAGGTCAGCGGCTCGGCGATGCGATACAGCAGTTCGGCGCGATTTTCCGGACTCGGCGCCGCTACCAGCGCCATGGTCGACATCGCGTCGGGCGGCAAGGCGCCGCCGGTCACGGGCATCTTGGTGGCCACGCGCATGCTGTAGCGTTCAAACTCCATCGACTGGAAATCGGCCTGCCCTGGCGTGCCCTGATAGCGTCGGCCGTTCTTGAGAACCAGGAATTGCCCGCCCTTGCCGTCCGCCTCGATCACGCCTTCCTTGGCGACGACGACGGTATTGATCTTGTCCTCGACGGTATTGACAAACACGTTTTGCACCACGGTCGATTCGCCCGAGACGCCTTCGACGAAAAACACGCGGTTGCTGGAGGACGATTCGCGAAACTGGCCGGGCGAGACTTTTTTCAGGTCTTCGCGTGTTTCGAAACGCTGGACGAACTCCGTGCTTTTCATCTTGGCCCAGGGACCGGCGTAAAGACTGACGACGGCGGTGAGCAGCACCAGCGGCAGGCCGAAGGTCATGACGGGCCGGACCCAGCGCACCAGCGACAGGCCCGAGGCGAACCACACAACCATCTCGGAATCGCGATAGCTGCGCGTGACGACGGCCAGAACGGAAATAAAGCTGGTGAGAGTCAGGACAGTTGGCAGATAATTCAGCATTGCGAAGAAGATCAACGCGACCACGTCGCCTGTGGCGACCTTGCCACCGGCGGCCTTGCCAAGAATGGCGATCAGGGTCCAGGTAACGAGGATCGAAAACAGTACGGTGAAGGTAGCTCCGGCCGAAGCGGCCAGTTCACGTTGCAAGGCGCGTTGAAAAATCATTCGAAGTTGGACATCATAGTTTAGGCAGTGCGCGTCAAATACGCGAAAAACACGACATGGAGATTCAAATGGACTTTAGCATAAAAGCATTCGATACAAAAAACACCATCGCGTCGGCCAAAACAGGCTGTATCGCGGTTGCGGTATTCGAAAACAAAAAACTGTCGCCGGCAGCGAAAGAGCTCGATCACGGCGGAGAAATCAGCGCCGCGCTCAAGTCCGGCGACATCACCGGCAAGCCAGGCACCACCTTGACGCTGCGCGGCCTGGCTGGCGTGGGCGCCGCCCGCGTGCTGCTCGTCGGCCTTGGCAATGAGGAGTCGGTCAGCGAGAAAAGCTTTACCACTGCGGTGACCGCCACGCTCAAGGTGTTCTCCACACTGGGCGCGACGGACGCCATTATCGCACTACCGATGGCCGATGTGAAAGAGCGCGACGCCGCCTGGGCGATTCGCACCGTGCTCTGCTGCGCGCACGAGGCTGCCTTTCGCACCGACGGCCAGAAGAGCAAGAAGGATCCGGCGCCTGCGGGCGTGAAAAAAGTCACGCTGGCGCTCGATGCAACGGCCCAGGCCAAAAATGCGCTGGCGCAGGCGCAAGCGATCGCCAACGGCATGGACCTGACCAAGGAACTGGGCAACCTGTCGGCCAATGTGTGCACCCCGACCTACCTGGCCAACACGGCCAAAAAGCTGGCCAAGGAATACAAGTTCGACGTCGAGATCCTCGACCGCAAGCAGCTTGAAGCGCTCAAGATGGGCAGCTTCCTGTCGGTCACCAACGGCAGCGACGAGCCGCCGAAATTCATCGTGCTCAAGCACATGGGCGGCAAGTCGAAGGACGCGCCGGTGGTCCTGGTCGGCAAAGGCATCACCTTCGACAGCGGCGGCATTTCGATCAAGGCCGGCGCCGGCATGGACGAGATGAAGTACGACATGGGCGGCGCCGCCTCGGTGCTGGGCACCTTCCGCGCGCTGGGCGAAATGAACCTCAAGCTCAACGTCATTGGCGTCATCGCCAGCTGCGAGAACATGCCGTCGGGGCGCGCCACCAAGCCGGGCGACATCGTCACGTCGATGAATGGCCTGACGATCGAAGTGTTGAACACCGACGCCGAAGGGCGCCTGGTACTGTGCGATGCGCTCACCTACGTCGAGCGCTTCAATCCGGCAGCGGTGGTGGACATCGCCACGCTGACGGGCGCCTGCATCGTCGCACTGGGCAACCATAATTCGGGCCTGTTCACCCGCAGCGACGAGGCGCACGAAAAGCTGGCGGCCGAACTGCTCGCCGCCGGCAAGCAGACCAGCGACACCGCATGGCGCCTGCCGATCGAGGAAGCCTACAACGAGCAGCTCAAGTCGAATTTTGCCGACCTGGCCAACATCGGCACCCCTGGTGGCGCGAGCGTGACGGCGGCGTGCTTCCTGGAGAATTTCACGCGCAAGTACACCTGGGCGCATTTGGATATCGCAGGTACGGCGTGGAAGTCGGGCGGGTCCAAGGGCGCGACCGGGCGTCCGGTGCCGCTGCTGACGCAGTTCTTGATCAACCGCGTGTAAGCAGCGGTTGTTGAAGACAAAAAGCGGCCCGTGCGGCCGCTTTTTTGTGCTCAAGAATACGACGGCGCTGCCACTCGTGTGAACGCGCCGCAGTCAGGAGCGTAGGTCGGATTGCGCTGGCGCTTATCCGACCTACCGCTTGATCCCGAAGGACGAACGGCCAAAGCCATGCAGTGCCGCCTTCGCGAGGACGATATGGCAACAGGCGTACTTTCCGACGCTCTCAATACACAGGGTTACCCGGATTGCCCTGCTGCGTCCCGGGGGCCGCTGCCGCCGGCCTGCTCGCCTTCATCAGCACCGTGAGCGTCTCGGGGTAATCAAACCCCGCTCCGGTTTTTTTATCGAGCAGATACCCCAGGCCGGCCGTTGCCACATTGCCGATCATGGCGCTCGCATTGGGCCTTGACGCAAAGCGCTCCTGCCCCACGCTCTCGGTACCCCTGCGACAGTCCACGAACAGATTGCCCGCGCTGCGCCTGACCGATACGCGACCGGGCGCCGTGACGAACCAGCGCCCCGCGTCATTGGTGATCACGCAGCCCACGCCCGTGATTTCACGGTTGTCGAAGATGGTATGAATTTCAAGCCGCTGCATGGGCGACTCGCTGATCGTCGCGCAGCCCGCCAGCGCAGCGGCCAGCGCCAGCGCGCCCCAGTGTCTTGTGAATGCCATGCCATCCTCCTTTAGCGTTGAGTGCTGCAGCGCCTACTGTAGCGGAATTGGCTGGTTCGCGGGTACCGGCACGGCCGTCACGCTGTTTTTCGGGCTGCCCTCGATCAGCTTGTCGGAGTAAACCAGGTAGACCAGCGTATTGCGCTTCGGGTCCACCATGCGCACGACGCGCGTGTGCTTGAAAAAAATCGACGCGCGCTCGCTGAACACTTCTTCGGTGCGCGCGACCTTGCCGTTGAAACTGAGCGCGCCCACCTGGCGGCAGGCGACGGACGAATCGGACTTGTCTTCGGCCAGGCCGATGGCGCCCTTGATGCCGCCGGTCTTGGCGCGCGACAGGTAGCAGCTCACGCCGCCCACCTTGGGGTCGTCAAACGCTTCGACCACGATCTTGTGATCGGGCCCGATCAGCTTGAACACGGTGTCGACCGAACCGATGGTCTCGGCATTGGCAAACTGGAAGGCGGCAGACAAGACGACGCCGATGGCCACATGGCTTATGCGCATAAAAAATCCTGGAGGTTGCGGCCGCATCATGGGCCTGGCATTACGGTACCGGCGTGAAGCGCTGCACGAGCGTGCCGTCGACTTCCACCAGCTGGAAAAACACGTCTCGCGGCCGGGTCCAGAAGGACCCGTCGGGAGCCGTGTAGACAATCATTTCGGACAGGTCCGATTCAAGCGTGGCCACGCATACCAGCTGGTACAGGCCACCCTTGTAGTGCCGAAACTGCATCAGCTTTCGGACTTGTCTTCGGCCATGGCCTTCTGCTTTTTCTTCAGGCCCTGGATCACCTTGAGCACGCCTTCAATACCGGCGGTGTCGTCCAGGTCGCTGAAAGCGTCGAGCACTTCGTTGAGCACGCGGTTACGCACGGCGCTCTCGTCGGACGTGGCGGGCGCGGCGGCGCGCACGCTCTCTGGGCTGACCTCTTTCGCGGCAAGCTTGGGCGCTGCATACTTCGTCGTCGCTGCGGCAGTTTTGCCATGCGCTAACGCTGCCTGCCAGATTACCCAGCGGCGCTGCGTCTCGAATACGAGGTATTCCTCGGGTTTGTCTTCGCGGCGGCGTACGATGTGACCATCACGCTGGGCCCATGCTTCAAATGCATTGCGCATTTCGATCCTTTACAAATGCTGTGTTCGCATTTTTATCACTAATTGAAACACGTAGTTTCGAATTAGAACCACCTGTCTGGCTGCCTTGGAAGCACAGCTTTTCAGGACTAGTAGTGCCTGATTCTACGGAAAACATGTAAGCGCGGTCGGTGCACAAGCTTACCGCCACAACTTATATTACGCTCTCCGTTATAAGAATGCAATTTTTAATTCCCGTCGAGTAACAATAGTACGAAACCCGCGTAAAGTATTACTGTTGTTACACTTTGCAACACTTATAGGCTGTTCTGCAGAAAAAAGCAATAGTGTCGTGAAATTAACATAGCATAACTTGCCAAGAATCTTACTGCGACATTAGCACAAGTTGCCTTGGATCATTATAAAACAGAATAAATTCGGTGGTCGCGCGATCTTGCACGAAATTGCGGCTGGGTTGATACTGCGCATACCTGCAACATTTATACAACACTACAACATGAAAATCGCTACCTGGAACGTCAACTCCCTGAAAGTCCGCCTGCCGCACTTGCTCACGTGGCTAGCTGAAAACCCGGTCGACGTGCTCTGCTTACAAGAGACAAAATTAACAGACGATAAGTTCCCCATCGCACAAATTAATGAAGCCGGTTACCAGGTCGCGTTCAGCGGCCAGAAAACGTATAACGGGGTAGCGATCCTGTCGAAGCATCCGATCAGCGACGTGGTCAAGAACAATCCCCGCTATCCGGACGCGCAGCAGCGCATCCTTGCCGCCACGATAGCGGGCAGCCGTTTCATTTGCGCTTACGTGCCCAACGGGCAGTCGGTCGACTCCGACAAATACGGCTACAAGCTGGCATGGCTTGCCGCGCTGCGCGACTGGCTGGCCGACGAGATGGCAGCGCACGCGGGCGCTGGCCTGGCCATTTTGGGGGACTACAACATCGCCCCGGCCGACCAGGACGTGCATGACCCGGCGGCGTGGGCCGGACAGGTGCTGTGTTCGGACAAGGAGCGCGCCGCCTTGACTGCGCTGACCGACCTGGGTTTGACCGATGCGTTTCGCATGTTCCCGCAGCAGGACAAGTCGTTCAGCTGGTGGGATTACCGGATGCTGGGTTACCAGAAGAACAAGGGGCTGCGGATTGACCACATCTTGCTGTCGGCCGCGCTTGCCGAGCGCTGCGTGGCCTGCGCCATCGACCGCGCGCCGCGCAAGTGGGAGCAGCCGTCGGATCATGCGCCGGTGATTGCCACGCTGGCGTAGCCCTTGTGCCGGGCGAAACAGCAAATGCGCGCGCTACCGTAAGCCGTCGGCGGCGCCTGGCGCAATGCACGCTGCGCGTTTTTGCGCCCTACGTGTTCTTCAGAACCTCGGCGGCCTCGCGCGCCTCCAGCGGCTGCGCAAACAGGTAGCCCTGCGCGTACTGGCAGCCGTTCTGCTGCAGCAGCGCGTACTGCGCTTCGGTCTCCACGCCCTCGGCCACGACCGACAGCTGCAGGCTGTTCGACAGCGCCATGATGGCCGCCACAATGGCGCGGTCCTCGGTGCTTTGTTCGAGGTCCTTGATAAAGGCGCGGTCGATCTTGATCTTCTTGACCGGGAAGCGCTTCAGGTAGGCCAGGCTCGAATAACCGGTGCCGAAATCGTCGATCGACAGGCGGATTCCCATGTCGTTGATCTGCCCGAGAATTTCGAGCGTCTGTTCGCCGTGCTGCATCAGCGCCGTTTCGGTAATCTCGAATTCGAGCAGCGCCGGATCAATCCCGGTTTCGTCGAGCACGCACTGGATCGACTCGATCAGCCCGCGGTGCATGAACTGGCGCGGCGACAGATTCACCGTCAGCGGTACCGGTTTGAGTCCCTGGCGCTGCCAGGCCATGCTTTGGGCGCAGGCGCTGCGCATCACCCATTCGCCGATCGGCACGATCAGGCCGTTCTCTTCGATGATCGGGATGAAGTGGTCCGGCAAAATCAAGCCATCGTGCGGCCGGCGCCAGCGCAGCAGCACTTCCATCGCGTGCAGGCGGCGCGTGGCGGTGTCGATGATCGGCTGGTAAAACAGCTCGAACTCGTCCTTGGCCATGGCGCCGCGCAGGCTGCTCTCAAGTTCAAAATGCTGGGCTGCGGCCTGGTTCATGCGCTGCATGAAGAATTGGTAGTTGTTGCGCCCGTTCGCCTTGGCGTGGTACATGGCCGCGTCGGCGTGGCGCATCAGCGTTTCGACGTCGGCGCCGTCGTCCGGATACATGCTGATGCCGATCGACGGCGTAATGTGCAGCATGCGTCCTTCGAACGGGAACGGCAAAGCCAGCGCTTCAATGATCTTTTCGGCCACGTGGCTGCATTCTTCCGGCTCGCGGATGCCCGGCACCAGCACCACGAATTCGTCCCCGCCCAGACGCGCCACAGTGTCGCTGGCGCGCACAGCGCGGCACAGGCGGCTGGCCACTTCCTTGAGCAGGTAGTCGCCGGTCAGGTGGCCGAGGGAATCATTGATGGTTTTAAAACGGTCGAGATCGATGAACATGACGGCCAGCTTGCGCTCGGAGCGCTGCACGGCCAGCATGGCGCGGTCGAGCCGGTCCGACAGCAGCGCGCGGTTGGGCAGGCCGGTCAGGCTGTCGTGGTAAGCCATGTGGTGCACGCGCGCCTCGGCCTGGCGCCGCTCGACGATCTCGGCCTGCAGCAGCGCGTTGGCGCCGGCCAGCTCAGCGGTGCGCTCAAGCACCCGCACTTCGAGTTCGTCGCGCGCGCGCCGGATCGCTTCGGCCGCCTCGCGGCGCGCCGTCACATCATCGACCAGCCACACCGAGCGGCCGGTAACACGTTCCAGTTCGAACGGACGGCCCGACAGGCGCGCCCAGAACAAGGTGCCGTCCTTGCGCACCAGCTGGAACTCGGACATGCTCACGCGCCCGGCCCGAAAGTCGCGCGCCGTCTCAAGGCGCGCCTGCTCCCAGCTGGTCTTGTCGGGATACAGCGACTGCACCGACAGGCCATTGATTTCGCCCGTCGAGTAGCCAAACAATTCTTCCATCTTGGCGTTGCAGCGCAGATTAAAACCGTGTTCCACCACGGCGATGCCGAGCACCGCGCTATCGAGGATGGCCTGGTTTTCCAGCAGCGCGTTGCGCAGCGACTCCTCGGCGCGCTTGGCGTCGGTGCGGTCTTCGATGATCCAGATCGTGCCCTGGCTCGGGTCTTCCGGGTTCACCACATAGCCGATCAGCTGGCACCACATCACCGAACCATCCTTGCGGGCCATCCAGACGTCGGTCTGGAACGGCTTGGCGACCGACAGCAGCGGCCCCGCTTCAGCGCCAACGGCAGCATAGACGTCGTCGCTGGGATAGAGCGCGCGGCCCGGCAGGCCGAGGCCTTCGTCATCATGGTAGCCGAACATCTCGGCAAAGCCGCGGTTGTAGCGCTTGATCACGCGGTTCTTGGTGTACAGGATGCTCATTGACGCATTCGTCATCAGGGCCTGCACCTCGATGAGCGTCTGGCGCGCTTCGGTGACGTCTTCCAGAATCCAGATCGTGCCCTCTTCGCTGCGGTCGGTGTCGACCGCCTTGGCGCGCACCCGGCACCAGAACAATTCGCCGTTCTTTTTCCTGAACTGGTACTCCGCTTTCTCGAACGGCAAGCCGTTGCCCAGCAAGGGTCCGGCGTCGCGCCCGAACTGCTGGTACAGCTCTTCGGACGGGAACACCTCGAGCGCGCGGCGCCCGGTCATCTGGTCGATGGTGGAGCCGAACATCTCGGCAAAGCGCGGGTTACACGACAACATCACGCCGCCCCTGCTGAACAGGATGCCGACCGACGCATTGTCGAGAATCGCCTTTTGTTCGAGCAGGATTTTCTTGGTTGCTTCCTCGGCCGCCTTTTGCGCGCTGCGGTCGTCCAGGATCCAGATCGTGTCCTGGCGCTCGCGCCCGGCATTGATGACGTAGACGTAGGCATGGGCCCAGAAAGTGAGGCCGTCCTGGCGCCGCATCAAGCCGTCGGCCTGGTACGGGCGGCCGGAGCGCAGCAGTGGACCGGCGTCTTCCAGCATCGCGTCGTAGCTCTGCGCGCACGCATACAATTCGCTCGCAGTGCGCCCTACCCCGTCGTCGCCCGCAAAGCCAAAGAATTGGGCGAACTGGCTGTTGTAGCGCAGGATGGTGCCATCGCGCTGGAAGGCAATCGCTAACGGCGCGTTGTCCATGATGGCCTGCATCTCGAGCAGCGCGCGGCGCAGCTTGTCCTCATTATGGTGCGGCTCGTCGATATCCTCGACGATCCAGATCGTGCCGTGCGCGCTATTGTGCGGGTCGACGGCGCGCCCGTAAATACGGCACCACAGCAAGCGGCCATCCTTGCGCCGCAATTCCATTTCACGCGTAAAGGCGGCGCCCGACGAAAGCGCGGGGCCGGCCTCGACGCCCATCTCTTCGTAGCATTGCACCGAAGGGAAGATGCACACGCTGCTCATGCCAATCAGTTCGTGCTCGGCATAGCCCAACATTTCCGCGGCGCGGATGTTGCATTCCTCGATGGTCCGTCTTTTACTGAGGAGGATGCCCACGGCCGCATTTTCGAAGAGCGCTTTCTGTTCGAGCAGTGTGGTGCGCAGTTCGGCAGCGTCACCTTCAAAACGGCGGATATCGGTAAAGACAAAGGTGGCGCCTTGGCCGTTTGCCAGCGGCTTGGCCGTGATCTGCACTGCCACTTCGGCGCCGTTTGCACGCAGCGCGCTTTGCCAACGACAGGCGCTGGTCTGGGCGCTGTGCGCGTGCGCGGCGCCCTCCGCAAGCGCGCCTGCGGCGAACAGGTCGACCAGGCGAACACCATCTACCGCCGCGCCAAGCAGGTCGCGTAGTTCGGCATTGGACGCAAACACGGTGCCCGCAGCGTCGCAGGCGCATGCGGGAGACGCGATCAGCTGTAATGCGTCGACGATGAAATCGTGGTTGGTAAGTGCGCGGTCCATGCAGGAAAACCGCCTGATGAGCGGGAGCCAAGGGAGCTGTGATCATAAACCACAATTGCACCCAAGTTACAAAACTGGCCGAAAAACAAGCGCCCGGAGCGCTCTGGGAGAGTGCTTCCGGGCATTCTTACCACACGGGGCGCGTGGGAATTGGAGACAATTGGAGAAGCATTAGCAAAATGTGTTGGCTAAAAGACAACTACCGGCCCGTCCCGGCACAGTGGAAACGCCAATGCACGCTGCCTTCTACCACGAGAGGACGGCAAGGCAAGCGAGGAAGGCATCCTTCCCCACCCTTCAGCGTGAATTAAAACGCGTCGCCCGGCACGCGTACCCAGCCTTCCATCAGCACGCGCGCGCTGCGGCTCATGATCGCTTTCTTGACCTTCCACTCGCCGTCGACCAGGTGCGCTTCGGCGCCCACGCGCAGCGTGCCGGACGGGTGGCCAAAGCGCACCGCCGTGCGCGCAAGGCCACCAGCGGCGAGATTGACCAGCGTGCCGGGAATGGCCGCCGCCGTGCCGATCGCCACCGCGGCCGTGCCCATCATCGCGTGATGCAGCTTGCCCATCGACAGGGCGCGCACCTGCAGGTCGATGTCCCCGGCCGGGATCTGCTTGCCGCTAGACGAGACATAGTCGCTCGGCCCCGACACGAACGCCACCTTCGGCGTGTGCTGGAACCTGGACGCTTCGGCAATGTGCTTGATGAGGCCCATGCGCACCGCGCCATGCGCGCGGATGGTTTCGAAACGCGCAAGCGCCGCGGCGTCGCCGTTGATCGCTTCCTGCAGCTCGGTGCCGGTGTACCCGATCTCTTTCGCATTGAGAAAAATGGTCGGGATGCCGGCATTGATCATAGTCGCCTTGAAAGTGCCCACGCCCGGCACTTCCAGATCGTCGACCAGATGCCCGGTCGGGAACATCGAGCCGCCCGCGCCCTCTTCGTCGGCGGCCGGATCAAGGAACTCGAGCTGCACTTCGGCCGCCGCGAACGTCACGCCGTCAAGCGCAAAGTCGCCCGTTTCCTGCACCGCGCCGCCGCTGACCGGCACGTGCGCGATGATGGTCTTGCCGATGTTGGCCTGCCAGACGCGCACCGTGCACACGCCGTCTGCGGGCACCCGCGCCGAATCGAGCATGCCGGCACTGATGGCGAACGATCCCACAGCCGCCGACAGGTTGCCGCAGTTGCCGCTCCAGTCGACAAACGCCTTGTCGATGGCGACCTGGCCGAACAGATAATCGACGTCATGCCCTTCGCGGCTGCTGGGCGAGACAATCACGGCCTTGCTGGTGGACGAGGTGGCGCCGCCCATGCCGTCGATCTGCTTGCCGTACGGGTCGGGGCTGCCGATCACGCGCAGCAGCAGCGCGTCGCGCGCGGGACCTGGATACTGGCACGTTTGCGGCAGGTCCTGCAGGCGAAAGAACACGCCCTTGCTGGTGCCGCCTCGCATATAGGTGGCGGCGATTTTGGTCTGGGGTACGCTGGACATCTAGGCCGCCTTGGTCGATTCGAGGAAATCCTGGGCAAAGCGCTGCAGCACACCGCCCGCTTCGTAGATCGCCACTTCTTCGGCCGTGTCGAGCCGGCAGATGACCGGTACCATGAGTTGCTCGCCGCCTTTGCGCTTGATCACCAGCGTGAGCGTCGAACGCGGGGTGCGCTCGCCGATCACGTCATACGTCTCGCTGCCGTCGATCGCCAGCGTATTGCGGTCCACGCCGGGTTTGAATTCCAGCGGCAGCACGCCCATGCCCACCAGGTTGGTGCGGTGGATGCGCTCGAAGCCTTCGGCGACGATCGCTTCCACGCCGGCCAGGCGCACGCCCTTGGCGGCCCAGTCGCGCGAGGAACCCTGGCCATAGTCGGCCCCGGCGATGATGATCAGGGGCTGCTTGCGCTCCATGTAGGTTTCAATCGCTTCCCACATGCGCGTGACCGTGCCTTCGGGCTCGATGCGGGCCAGCGAGCCGGCCTTGACCTTGCCGTCGACCTGCACCATTTCGTTCTTGAGCGTGGGATTGGCAAAGGTTGCGCGCTGCGCCGTCAAATGGTCGCCCCGGTGGGTGGCGTAGGAATTGAAGTCTTCTTCCGGCAGTCCCATTTTGGCCAGGTATTCGCCCGCTGCGCTGTCAAGCATAATCGCGTTCGATGGCGACAGGTGGTCGGTGGTGATGTTGTCGCCCAAAACTGCGAGCGGACGCATGCCCTTCAGTGCACGCTCGCCGGCCAGCGCGCCTTCCCAGTAAGGCGGACGGCGGATGTAGGTGGTCTGCGCGCGCCACTCGTACAGGGGGCTGACCTTCAGGCCATCGTCGGCCTGTTTGGCGAACATCGGGATGTAGACCTTGCGGAACTGCTCCGGCTTGACGCTCGAAGCGACGATGGCGTCGATCTCTTCGTCCAGCGGCCAGATGTCTTTGAGCGTGACGGGCTTGCCCTGGGCGTCCAGACCGAGGATATCTTTTTCGATGTCGAAGCGGATGGTGCCGGCAATCGCATAGGCGACCACGAGCGGCGGCGACGCCAGGAAGGCCTGGTTCGCATACGGGTGGATGCGCCCGTCAAAATTGCGGTTGCCCGACAGGACCGCGGTCGCATACAGTTTGCGATCAATGATCTCTTGCTGGATCACCGGGTCAAGCGCGCCGGACATGCCGTTGCACGAAGTGCAGGCATACGCCACCACGCCAAAGCCGAGCTGCTCGAGTTCCGGCATCAAGCCTGCTTCTTCCAGGTACAGCGTGACGGTCTTGGAGCCTGGCGCGAGCGAGGTCTTGACCCACGGTTTGCGCGTCAAGCCAAGGCGGTTGGCGTTGCGCGCGATCAGGCCAGCGGCGATCATGTTGCGCGGGTTGTTGGTGTTGGTGCAGCTGGTGATGGCGGCGATGATCACGGCGCCGTCGGGCATCAGCCCAGGTTCGTTCTCGACCACGCCGCTAATGCCGCGCGCTGCCAGTTCGGAGGTCGGCACGCGGTTGTGCGGGTTGGACGGGCCGGCGATATTGCGCACCACCGACGACAGGTCGAACGTCAGCACGCGCTCGTATTGCGCCGTTTTCAGGCTGTCGGCCCACAGGCCGGTATGGCGCGCATACAGTTCCACCAGCAAGACCTGCTCGTCGTCGCGTCCGGTCAGCTTGAGGTACTTGATGGTCTGCTCGTCGATGTAGAACATGGCTGCGGTCGAACCATATTCGGGCGCCATGTTCGAGATCGTTGCGCGGTCGCCCAGCGTCAGGTGCGACGCGCCTTCACCATAAAACTCCAGGTACGACGAGACCACCTTCGCCTTGCGCAAAAATTCGGTCAGCGCCAGCACGGTGTCGGTGGCGGTAATGCCAGGCTGCGGTTTGCCGGTCAGTTCCACGCCGATGATGTCGGGCAGGCGCATCCACGAGGCGCGGCCCAGCATCACGCTTTCCGCTTCCAGGCCGCCCACGCCGATGGCGATCACGCCGAGCGCGTCCACCATGGGGGTGTGCGAATCGGTGCCGACCAGCGTATCGGGAAAGGCGACGCCGTCGAGCACCTGGATCACGGGCGACATGCGCTCAAGGTTAATCTGGTGCAGGATGCCGTTACCGGGCGGGATCACGTCGACGTTCTTGAACGCCTTCTTGGTCCAGTTGATGAAGTCGAAGCGGTCTTCGTTGCGGCGGTCTTCAATGGCGCGGTTTTTTTCAAAAGCGTCAGGGTCGAAACCGCCGCACTCCACCGCCAGCGAATGGTCCACCACCAGTTGGGTCGGCACCACCGGGTTGACCAGCGCCGGGTCGCCGCCTTGCAGGGCGATGGCGTCGCGCAGGCCGGCCAGGTCGACCAGGGCGGTCTGGCCCAAAATGTCGTGGCACACCACGCGCGCGGGGAACCATGGAAAGTCTAGGTCGCGCCTGCGTTCAATGAATTGGGACAGCGATGCATTCAGGCTGGCCGGATCGCACCGGCGCACCAGGTTTTCGGCCAGCACGCGCGAGGTGTAGGGCAGCTTGTCGTAGGCGCCCGGCTCGATCGCGTCGACCGCGGCGCGGGTGTCGAAATAATCGAGCTTGGTGCCCGGCAGGGACTTGCGAAATTGCGTATTCATGATGATTCCCAGTGGTCTACTTGCGGTCCGAAATCGGCACGAAGGTGAGGTCTTCAGGGCCGACATAGTTGGCGCTCGGGCGAATGATCTTGTTGTCGATGCGCTGCTCGATCACGTGCGCGGCCCAGCCGGAGGTGCGCGAGATCACGAACAAGGGCGTGAACATGGCAGTCGGCACACCCATCATGTGGTACGACACGGCCGAGAACCAGTCCAGGTTCGGGAACATCTTTTTAACGTCCCACATGACCGTTTCGAGGCGCTCGGCGATGTCGAACATTTTCATCGAGCCCGCCTGCGTGGACAATGACCGCGCCACTTCCTTGATGACCACGTTGCGCGGGTCCGACACGGTGTAGACCGGATGGCCGAAGCCGATCACGACTTCCTTGTTGGCCACGCGGCTGCGGATGTCCGCTTCGGCTTCGTCCGGGTTTTCGTAGCGTTCCTGGATTTCAAGCGCGACTTCGTTGGCGCCGCCGTGCTTTGGACCGCGCAGCGCACCGATGGCGCCGGTGATGGCCGAGTGGATGTCGGAACCGGTGCCGGCGACCACGCGCGCGGTGAAGGTGGAGGCGTTAAATTCGTGTTCCGCGTACAGGATCAGCGAGGTGTGCATCGCCTGCTCCCATTCCTTGGATGGTTTTTTGCCGTGCAGCAGATGCAGAAAGTGCGCGCCGATCGACTCGTCGTCCGTCTCGGTCTCGATCCGCTTGCCGTTATGGCTGAAGTGGTACCAGTACAGCAGCATGGAGCCGAACGACGCCATCAGGCGGTCGGCGATCATGCGGGCGCCGGGCACGTTGTGGTCATCTTTTTCAGGCAGCACGCAGCCCAGTACCGATACGCCGGTGCGCATCACATCCATCGGGTGGGCCGACGCCGGCAGCGCCTCGAGCGCCGACTTGACCGCCTGCGGCAGGCCGCGCATCGACTTCAGGTGCGCCTTGTAGCCCTTCAGTTCAGCCTTGGTCGGCAGTTTGCCGTGCACCAGCAGGTAGGCGATTTCTTCGAACTCGCTGTTGGTGGCGACGTCGAGAATGTCGTAGCCGCGGTAGTGCAGATCGTTGCCGGTTTTGCCGACCGAGCACAGCGCGGTGTTGCCCGCGGTGACGCCGGAAAGGGCGACCGATTTTTTTGGCTTGAAGGGGGTTGCTTGTACATCGCTCATGCTGGAGTCTCCTGGAATAGTTGGTTTATTTTTTCTGGGCTGCGAACAGCGCGTCGAGCTTTTGCTCGAAATCGTGATAGTTGATGCGCTCGTACAGTTCCATGCGGGTCTGCATGGTGTCGACCACGTTCTTTTGCGTGCCGTCGCGGCGAATCGCGCCGTAGACGTTTTCGGCCGCCTTGTTCATGGCGCGAAAGGCCGACAGCGGGTACAGCACCAGGCCGACGTCGGCGCCTTTGAGTTCGTCCACCGTGAACAGCGGGGTCGCGCCGAACTCGGTGATGTTGGCCAGCACCGGCACCTTGACCGCTTTCGCAAACGTGGCGTACATGGCCAGGTCGGTGATCGCTTCCGGGAAGATCATGTCGGCGCCCGCTTCCACGCAGGCGATGGCGCGCTCCATGGCCGACTCCAGGCCTTCGACGGCCAGCGCATCGGTGCGCGCCATGATGACGAAACTGTCGTCGGTGCGCGCATCCACTGCCGCCTTGATGCGGTCAACCATCTCCTGCTTGCTGACGATTTCCTTGCCCGGACGGTGGCCGCAGCGCTTGGCGCCGACCTGGTCTTCGATGTGGATGGCGCCGGCGCCGGCCTTGATCATCGAGCGCACCGTGCGCGCCACGTTGAAGGCGGACGAGCCGAAGCCGGTGTCGACGTCCACCAGCAGCGGCAGGTCGCACACGTCGGTAATGCGGCGCACGTCGGTCAGCACGTCGTCCAGGTTGGAGATGCCCAGGTCCGGCAGGCCGAGCGAGCCGGCGGCCACGCCGCCGCCGGACAGGTAAATAGCGCGAAAACCGGCGCGCTTGGCCAGCAAGGCGTGGTTGGCGTTGATGGCGCCGACCACTTGTAAGGGCAACTCTTCTTGAACAGCTTTGCGAAATGCCGCGCCTGCGGAAACTTGGGCCATGATTGTCCTTTAGTGTTGCGTGGTCGATTGAACGAGATAGCACCTACACCGCAAAAGGCGTGCCACAGGTACGAGAACGGGGTGAGTCCTTGTGAATCAAGCACTTGGGTAGCTTGCGTTTCTCCACAAGCAAACAAATGAAACAAAATATTGCATTGCCAGTGGAACATTGAAACACAAATGAAACACCATTTGAAACATGGACTACAATAAGGATATGAGCTACCAGAACCGCCCTGCCCCCGATTCGCCCGACAAACCCGTCATCTGGACGGTATCGGTGTCCCGTCTGGCCGATCTGTTTCGCGACATCACGCTTGAATACGACCACCTGGCGACCATCGAACCGGTGAACCTGGGCTTTGACGAGGCGGCGCGCGCGATCCGCGAACGGGTCGCCACCGAACGCTGCGACGTGGTGATCGCGGCAGGTTCAAACGCGGCCTATCTCAAGGGCCGCGTCTCGGTGCCGCTGGTGATCGCCAAGGCCAGCGGCTTTGATTTCATGCAGGCGCTGGCGCGCGCGCGGCGCGTGTCGGACCGCATCGGCGTCGTCACTTACCAGCAGCAACTGCCCGAACTGGCGGAGTTCGCCGCGACCTTTGGCGTGGCCATCGCCCAGCGCACCTACGTGACCGAGGAAGACGCGCGCGCCCAGATCAATGAACTGAAAGCTGCCGGCATCCAGGCCGTCGTGGGCGCGGGCCTGATCACCGATTTGGCCGAAGAAGCGGGACTGACCGGCGTTTTCGTCTACTCGGCCGCGTCGATCCGCCAGGCCTTTGACGATGCGCTGGAACTGGCGCGCCTGACGCACCTGGAATCGATTCGCGGGCGCCGCTTGGTGGTGGCCGACACGCTGCGCGCCAAGCACGGCCTGAACGACCTGCGCGGCGTGTCCGGCGCGATGGAGACGCTGCGCCAGGCCGTGGTGCTATACGCGCGCTCGCCAGCGACGGTCTTGATTGCCGGCGAGACCGGCACCGGCAAGGAAATGGTGGCGCAAGCCATCCACCGCGAAAGCCCGCGCAGCCTGGGCCCCAACCGGCCTTTTGTGGCCGTCAACTGCGGAGCGATCGCCGAGTCGCTGCTGGAGTCCGAACTGTTCGGCCACGAAGAAGGCGCCTTTACCGGCGCGCGCCGGGGCGGCCACGCGGGCCTGTTTGAAGCGGCCAACCACGGCACGCTGTTCCTCGACGAAATCGGCGAAATGCCGCTGGCGCTGCAAACGCGCCTGCTGCGCGTGCTCGAAGAGCGCGAGGTGGTGCGCGTGGGCGGCACGCGGCCCATTGCGGTCAGCGTGCGGGTGATCAGCGCCACCCACTGCGACCTGGAGGCGCGGGTGCGCGAAGGACGCTTTCGGGCCGACCTGTTTTACCGGCTGGCGGTGCTGCGCCTGGCGCTGCCGCCGCTGCGCGAGCGCGCCGATGACATTGTCGTGCTGGCCGAATGGTCGCTCAAGACTGCGCTGGCGGCGCTCGGCGCGCGACCGCACCCCAACCTGCATGCCGAAATCACAGCCTGCGCCCCGCTGCTGGAGCGCTACAACTGGCCGGGCAATGTGCGCGAACTGCGCAACATGGCCGAGCGCCTGGCGCTCTACCTGGCGGCCGAGCCGCTACAGGCACTCACGCCCGCGTTCGTGCTCGGCGTGGCGCCGGAGCTTGGGCGCGGCGCGCCTGATGCGCAAGCGCTCGCCGCGCCAAAGATCAAGAGCGAAACGGTGGAGCAAGTGCTGGCGCGTTTTGGCGGGCGGCGCGACGAAGCGGCGGCCTACCTGGGCATCAGCCGCACAACGCTGTGGCGCAAGCTGAAAAAATGATACGTTCTTGAGCAAGTCGACACAAAAAGTGACTAACGAAGTCTAGAATTATTCGTTCCCTCTCCCGCAGCGCAACCGTATGATCGCCCTTTTACCGCTGGCGGCAAAGCTCGCCGAAAAATTCGCAAGCGCGCGCGCCAGCTACCTGGAGGTCCCATGTCGCCCGCAACCGCACCTGCCCTGTTTTCCCTGATTGGCAATACGCCGCTGGTCGAAGTGACCCGCATCGATACCGGCCCCTGCCAATTGTTCCTCAAGCTTGAAAGCCAAAATCCCGGCGGCTCCATCAAGGACCGCATCGGGCGCGCCATGATCGAAGCGGCCGAAGCGGACGGCAGCCTACGACCGGGCGGCGTGGTGGTCGAGGCGACGGCCGGCAATACGGGCCTGGGACTGGCACTGGTGGCGCGCCTCAAGGGCTACCGCGTGGTGCTGGTCGTGCCCGACAAAATGGCGGTCGAAAAAATCCTGCACCTGAAAGCGCTGGGCGCCGAGATCCACCTGACCCGCTCCGACGTCGGCAAGGGCCATCCCGAGTATTACCAGGACTATGCGGCGCGCCTGGCCCGCGAGATTCCCGGCGCCTGGTTTGCCGACCAGTTCAACAATCCTGCCAATCCGCGCGCGCATGAAACCGGCACCGGCCCGGAGCTGTGGTCGCAAACGGGCCAGCAGCTCGACACCATTGTCGTCGGCGTGGGTTCGTCCGGCACGCTGACGGGGCTGTCACGCTTTTTCGAGCGCGTGCAGCCGGCGCTGCAATTCGTGCTGGCCGATCCCAAGGGCTCGATCCTGGCCGACTACATCAACACGGGCGTGCTGCGCACCGACGCCGGTTCGTGGGCGGTGGAAGGCATCGGCGAGGACTTCATTCCCGCCATCGCCGACCTGTCGCGCGTGACCAGCGCCTACACCATCAGCGACGAGGAAAGCTTTCACACGGCGCGCCTGCTGCTGCGCCAGGAAGGCATATTGGGCGGGTCGTCGAGCGGCACTTTGCTGGCCGCCGCGCTGCGCTACTGCCGCGCGCAGAGCACGCCAAAACGCGTCGTCACGTTCGTGTGCGACAACGGCACACGCTACCTCACCAAGGTCTACAGCGATGGCTGGATGGCCGACCAGGGGCTGCTTTTGCGTGAACAACTGGGCGACTTGCGCGACCTGATCGGGCGCCGCCATGACGACGGCGACATCGTCACCGTGGGGCCGGGCGACACCCTGCTCACCGCCTTTAACCGCATGCGCAGCAGCGACCTGGCACAACTGCCGGTCATGGACCAGGGGCGCCTGGCCGGCATCATCAACGAATCGGACCTGCTGCTGCATGTAACGAGCGAGCCGGCCGGGTTCCGAAGCCCAGTCAGCAGCACCATGACGGCGCAGCTGCAAACGCTGCGCCCGTCGGCCAGCGTGCAGAACCTGCGCACCATCCTCGAGCGCGGCCTGACGGCAGTCATTTGCGACGAGGCGCGCTTTTATGGCCTGATTACGCGTTTTGACCTTCTCAACCATTTGCGCAGGACTTTATCGTGACCGACTCCACCATCAAGAAGCACCTTTCCACGCGCGTGATCCACGGCGGCCAGTTTCCCGACCCGACAACGGGCGCGGTGATGCCGCCCATTTATGCGACGTCCACGTTTGTCCAGGAAAGCCCGGGCGTGCACAAGGGGCTCGACTACGGGCGCTCGCATAACCCCACGCGCTGGGCGCTGGAGCGCTGCGTGGCGGACCTGGAAAGCGGCGCGCAAGCATTCGCGTTTGCGTCGGGCCTGGCGGCGATAGCGACCGTGCTGGAACTGGCCGACAGTGGCTCGCACATCATCGCCGGCGACGACATGTATGGCGGGACGTACCGGCTGTTCGAGCGCATACGCAAGCGCAGCGCGGGGCATGAATTCACCTACGTTGATTTGACCGATCCGCAAGCGCTGCTGGCGGCATTGAGGCCAGAGACGCGCATGGTATGGATCGAAACGCCGACCAACCCGATGCTCAAGCTGGCCGACCTGGCAGCGATCGCCACCATCTGCCGCGCGCGCGGCGTCATCACCGTGTGCGACAACACCTTTGCCAGCCCGATCGTGCAGCGGCCGCTGGAGTTTGGCATCGACATCGTGGTGCACTCGACAACCAAGTACATGAACGGGCACTCCGACATCATCGGCGGCATTGCCGTGGTGGGCGGCGAGCCGCACCAGGGGGCTTGGCGCGAACAGCTGGGATTTTTGCAAAATTCGGTGGGCGCGATCCAGGGGCCGTTCGACAGCTTCTTGGTACTGCGCGGGATCAAGACGCTGGCCTTGCGCCTGGAGCGCCATTGCGCCAGTGCGCTGGACCTGGCGCAATGGCTGGAAAGCGAACCCAAGGTGGGCAAGGTGTTCTATCCCGGGCTAGCGTCGCACCCGCAGCATGCGCTGGCCAGGCGTCAGATGAATGGCTTTGGCGGGATCATTTCGATCCAGTTAAATACCGACCTGGCGGGCGCGCGCCGTTTTCTCGAGCGCTGCGACGTGTTCACGCTGGCCGAAAGTCTGGGCGGCGTGGAGAGTTTGATCGAGCATCCCGCCTTGATGACGCATGCGACGATTCCGCAGGCCCAGCGCGCGCTGCTCGGGATCAGCGACGGCTTGATCCGGCTGTCGGTGGGCGTCGAGCATGTCGAGGATTTGCGCGATGATTTGCGCGCTGCGCTGGCGGCCATTTGACGCTTCCAGGGCCGCTTATAGTGGAAGGCACGCGTTGCGCTTTTTCACCATACCCTACCTAGCAGCCTGTCGGACTATGGGTAAAAAAGAAACTTTATTGACCGCTTGCTGAAAATTTAGGCTAAATTTCCGCATTTAAATGCCACGAATGGTATCCAGAGCCAATATTTTTCGTTTCAGGCGCGCAATCGTGTTTTAGTTTCGCAAGTCCGACAGGCTGCTAGGCCCCCCGGAGTTCAGGAACGTAAAAAAACCCGCCTCGTGAAGCGGGTTTTTTACTTTAGCGAGTCGATTACTCGATCTCGACCGTCTCTGCAGGCGCCATCGGCGGCGGTGCATCGGACTCGGGAAACTCCAGCGTGACGTTATCCTTATCATCCATATCGACCGTCACGCGCCCGCCGTTGACCAGGCGGCCAAACAGCAGCTCGTCGGCCAGCGCCTTGCGGATCATGTCCTGGATCAGGCGCGCCATTGGCCTTGCACCCATCTGCGGATCGAAACCCTTTTTAGACAAGAACTTGCGCAGCGACTCGGTGAAGATGGCCTCGACTTTTTTCTCGTGCAGCTGTTCTTCCAGCTGCATCAGGAATTTGTCGACCACGCGCAAGATGATTTCTTCGTCCAGGGCGCGGAAGCTGATGATCGCGTCGATCCGGTTGCGGAACTCCGGCGTGAACATGCGCTTGATGTCGGCCATCTCGTCGCCTGGTGCCTTGGACTCGGTAAAGCCCATCGAACGCTTGGTCAGGCTTTCGGCACCGGCGTTGGTCGTCATGATGATGATCACGTTGCGGAAGTCCGCCTTGCGCCCGTTGTTATCGGTCAGCGTGCCGTGGTCCATCACCTGCAGCAGGATATTGAAAATATCCGGATGCGCTTTTTCGATCTCGTCAAGCAGCAGCACCGCATGCGGCTTCTTGGTAATCGCTTCGGTCAGCAAACCACCCTGGTCGAAACCAACATAACCCGGTGGCGCGCCGATCAGGCGGCTGACGGCATGCCGTTCCATATACTCGGACATGTCGAAGCGGATCAGTTCAATGCCCAGAATGAACGCAAGCTGCTTTGCCACTTCGGTCTTGCCCACGCCGGTAGGACCGGAGAACAGGAAGGAACCAATCGGCTTGTCGGTCTTGCCCAGCCCGGCGCGCGCCATCTTGATGGCCGACGACAGCGCATCGATGGCCGGCTCCTGGCCAAAGACGACATTGCGCAAGTCGCGGTCGATCGTTTGCAGCTTGCTGCGGTCGTCCTGGTTGACGGTCTGCGGCGGGATGCGCGCGATCTTGGCGATGATGTCTTCGATCTCGGCCTTGCCAATAGTCTTTTTCTGCTTCGATTTCGGCAAAATGCGCTGGGCGGCGCCAGCTTCGTCGATGACGTCGATCGCCTTGTCGGGCAAGTGACGGTCGTTGATGAAGCGGGCCGCCAGTTCGGCGGCCGTCGTCAAGGCCGAGGACGAATACTTCACGCCGTGGTGCTCTTCGAAACGCGATTTCAGGCCGCGCAGGATCTGGATGGTCTGTTCGACGGTCGGCTCGTTGACGTCCACTTTCTGGAAGCGGCGCGACAGCGCATGGTCTTTCTCGAACACGCCGCGGAACTCCGTGTACGTGGTCGCGCCGATGCACTTGAGCTGGCCGTTAGCGAGCGCCGGCTTGAGCAGGTTCGATGCATCCAGCGTGCCGCCCGACGCGGAACCGGCGCCGATGATCGTGTGGATCTCGTCGATGAACAGGATGCCGTGCGGCGTTTCCTTCAATTGCTTGAGGACCGCTTTCAAGCGCTGTTCAAAGTCGCCGCGATACTTGGTGCCGGCCAGCAGCGCGCCCATGTCGAGCGAGTAGACGATGGCGTTTTGCAGGATTTCGGGGACGTCTTCCTGCGTGATGCGCCATGCCAGGCCTTCGGCAATCGCCGTTTTGCCCACGCCGGCTTCACCGACGAGCAAGGGATTGTTCTTGCGGCGACGGCACAGGATCTGGATCACGCGGTCGACCTCGTCTTCACGGCCGATCAGCGGATCGATCTTGCCTTCGGCGGCAGCCTTGTTCAGGTTTTGCGTGAACTGGTCAAGCGGGCTTTCCTTGGCCTGCCCTTCAACCTGCGCTTCCTCGACTCCCTCGGACGTTTTTTGCATGTCGACCTGCTGGTCCTTGCGCACGCCGTGGGAAATAAAGTTGACGACGTCGAGCCGCGTTACGCCCTGCTGGTGCAGGTAGTAGACCGCATGCGAATCCTTCTCGCCAAAGATGGCCACGAGCACGTTGGCGCCCGTGACTTCCTTCTTGCCATTGGACGCGGACTGCACGTGCATGATGGCGCGCTGGATCACCCGCTGAAAGCCGAGCGTGGGCTGGGTGTCCACTTCGCCCGTGCCAGGCACGGTTGGCGTGTTGTCGCCAATGAAGTTGGTCAGCGTTTTGCGCAGGTCTTCAATGTTGACAGCACAGGCGCGCAAGACTTCGGCGGCCGATGGATTGTCCAGAAGCGCCAGCAGCAAATGCTCGACTGTAATGAATTCATGACGTGCTTGCCGAGCTTCGACAAAAGCCATGTGTAGGGAAACTTCGAGTTCCTGCGCAATCATACTTCCTCCATAACGCACTGCAGGGGATGCCCCGCCTTGCGCGCATGCGTTAATACAAACTCCACTTTTGTACAGGCTATATCTTTGGAAAACACGCCGCACACTCCCTTGCCGTGGCGATGGACGGAAAGCATAATCTGCGTCGCCGTCTCCAGATCCTTGTTGAAGTACTCCTGAATAATGGCCACCACAAACTCCATTGGAGTGTAGTCATCATTGAGCAGCGCTACCTGGTACAGCGGCGGTGGCTTGACCACCTGCCGCTCCAGCACTTGTTCGGTGTCTTGCTTGGTTGCCATACGCTTATTCTAATGCTTTCAATGTTGATGCATTACGTAAATATCAGGGCATTTACATTTGTTTTCCATCTTACGCGTTTTCCGATTAATGCGCAGATGGCGTCCAGAACCGGGAATTCAAGAGTTGCTTTTGTGTTTGACGTGAGCTTTTCGGCAATTCCGCAGCAAAACCACTTGACTTCGCTATTTTTTCAACCAACAATGCAGTTATTGACTTGTACTTATGTACATGGTTAATCCGAAGTGAGCAGGCTGAGGAGGGGGCAAAAGCTTCTTGCTTTTATGGCTCGTGTGATTGGTTTTTATTTGAAAGTTCTTTATGGCAACAGGTACAGTTAAGTGGTTCAATGATTCCAAAGGTTTTGGCTTCATCACTCCAGATGACGGCGGCGAGGATCTGTTCGCACACTTCTCCGCAATCAACATGAACGGTTTCAAGACCCTCAAAGAAGGTCAAAAAGTTCAATTCGAAGTCACGCAAGGCCCTAAAGGCAAGCAAGCTTCCAACATCCAGGCTGCGTAAAGCTTACCCGATGTAAAAAAACCCCGTTGCGAGACGGGGTTTTTTTTCGCCCGGGCCGCGCGCTCCCGTGCGCGCGCGTTGCGCCATGGTAGGATGAATTGACATTTCAAGACGACGAGGTTCCCGTGCCGATGCATGATCAGGCGAGCGATATCGCCGCCATCCAATCCATCTCGTCCGTGCCAACCATCCTCGAAGCTGTGGCCGCACTCACCGGCTTGCGCTTTGTGTGCATCGCCCGCGTGACCGACGCATCGTGGACCACCTGCGCCGTGCTCGACAGGCTTGAATTCGGCCTCAAGGTTGGCGACGGACTCGACCTCGCAACCACATTCTGCCAAACCGTGCGCAAGACCCGGCGCGCCGTCATTATCGACAACGTCAGCACCGACCCGGCCTACCACGACCATCCCATACCACGCCTGCATGGGTTCCAAAGCTATATTTCCATCCCCGTGATACGCCCCGACGGCGAATATTTCGGCACCCTGTGCGCGCTCGATCCGCTGGCAGCGACAGTGTCGGGCAGCGCGACGGTGGCGAGCATGACGCTGTTTGCCCAGCTCATCACCAAGCACCTGGAAACCGAAGCCAGGCTGAGCGAATCGCAGGTCGCGCTGCTCGGCGAGCGCGAAACGTCGGAATTGCGCGAACAGTTCATCGCCGTGCTCGGGCACGACCTGCGCACGCCGCTCGGCTCGATTTTGCTCGGCGCCGACCTGCTTCAATTTGAAAGCCTCACGCCGCGCGCGGCCGGCGTGGTTGAGCGCATGAAGCGCAGCGCGCTGCGCATGGCAGGGCTGGTCGACGACGTGCTCGACTTTACGCGGGGCCGTATGGGCGGCGGCATTGCGCTCGACATGCAGCAGCAAACGTCGCTGCTGGCCCCAATGATGCAAGTAATCGACGAATTGCGCAGCGCCTACCCGGGGCGCGCGATCGACATCGATTTCACGCTCGCCGTCCCCGTGCTGTGCGACGTGCAGCGCATCCAGCAGATGCTGTCGAACCTGCTGAAAAATGCGCTGGTGTACGGCGACGCCGATTCCCCCGTGCTGGTGCAGTGCTCGTCGCAAAACGGCATCTTTGAACTGGCCATCGTCAACCATGGGCCGGCCATCTCGCAAGCGACGATCGACCAGTTGTTCAAGCCGTTTTGGCGCGCCTCGGCCAAGGCATCTAATGAGGGGCTGGGCCTGGGCTTGTTCATCGTGTCAGAAATTGCGCGCTCGCATGGCGGCGAACTGGCCGTCGCGTCGTCCGAGCAATCCACGCGCTTTATTTTCCGCCTCAAGGGACGCGACTTCGTCGAGCGGCGCAAGACGGCGCGCTAGCTTTTGCCAGTGGCCCGCTATGCGCACGCTTGAGCAGCATCAGGCTCGCCTCATTTCATTCGCACACCATGGCTGTTCGCGCTCCGGTGTTGACCGCCTGCCGCGGCAAACCTGACTCGTCCGGAGCTCTTGCATGAACCCGCATCGCCTATCCGCTCTGCTTGCCTTTGCAGCGGCCCTGTTCCTGATGGCCCGCGCGCCCTCATCTATGTCATCGCCCCCAACCTCGACCTGCTGTGGTACCAGTACCTGGACCACCCGGACGGCACTTTTCGCTGGGCTTTCGACCAGGGCAAGAAGGTCGGCAACCAGTGGGCGGTCAAGCACGTGTTCGCTGGCGACGGCGGCGTGATCTACACCGTCAACAACAATAATGATCTGATGTGGTACCGCCATGTCGGCCAGCAGGACGGCACATTTACCTGGGGCTTTAACGAGGGCAAGAAGGTGGGCGTGGGGTGGCAGGCGCGGCACATCTTTCATGGCGGCGACGGCATTTGAGCTGCACGCAGGATATGATACTATTTTTCGTCCAATATTAAATTATTGATATCATATTCACACCGGGGCGAGCGCTGGTGCTTGCCCGGAATACCTGCCGAGGAACTACATTGAAAACCACCAAGAGCGGCGTGCTGCGCGCGCTGATCGTTGCTGCAGCACTGGCTGCGACACTTACCGGCTGCCTGAGTATTTCACCGCCGAACATCGATATGTCGACCAGCTCTTCCGTCGTGACGGGCGCCCCCTTCTGTGACAGCTCTTCCGACGGCAAAATGGTGGCCTGCGGCGCAATTGCCCAGGTGTGCCAAAAGTCGCCGGACGGCCACATGGTCGCCTGCGGCGGCATGGCAACCGTGTGCGACACTTCGCACGACGGCAAGATGGTGGCGTGCGGCGGCCGGGCAAACCATTGCGCCAAGTCGACCGACGGCAAGATGGTTGCCTGCGGCGGCGCCGCGCCTTTTTGCGACAAGTCTTCCGACGGCAGGATGGTTGCCTGCGGCGGCACGCCTCCCAAGACGTAAAGCGCGTCCGGTCGCGTCAGCAAGCCAGCAAGTCAGCCAGTCAGCGCCCAATAAAAAAAGCCCCGCTCTCTTACGAGGCGGGGCTTTTTGTCAGCGGTACTTTGCTATTACATCTGCTCGATCATCACATCGCCGAAACCGGAGCACGATACCTGCGTCGCGCCTTCCATCAGGCGCGCGAAGTCGTAGGTAACTTTCTTGCTGGCGATCGACTTTTGCATCGACGAGATGATCAGGTCGGCCGCTTCGAGCCAGCCCATGTGGCGCAGCATCATTTCAGCGGACAAGATCAGCGAACCCGGGTTCACGTAATCCTTGCCTGCGTACTTAGGTGCGGTGCCGTGAGTCGCTTCAAACATCGCAACCGAATCGGACAGGTTGGCGCCTGGCGCAATACCAATGCCGCCAACTTGCGCTGCCAGTGCGTCGGAAATGTAGTCGCCGTTCAGGTTCAGCGTTGCAATCACGCTGTACTCTGCCGGACGCAGCAGGATCTGCTGCAGGAAGGCGTCGGCGATCGAATCCTTGATGATGATGTCGCGGCCGGTCTTCGGGTTCTTGAACTTGCACCATGGGCCGCCATCGATCAGCTCAGCGCCGAATTCCTTCTGCGCCAGCGCGTACGCCCAATCGCGGAAGCCGCCTTCGGTGTACTTCATGATGTTGCCCTTGTGGACGATCGTCACCGACGGTTTGTCGTTGTCGACCGCGTACTGGATCGCCTTGCGCACCAGGCGCTCGGTGCCTTCGATCGATACTGGCTTGATGCCCAGGCCCGACGTGTTCGGGAAGCGGATCTTGGTAACGCCCATTTCCTTGATCAGGAAGTCCATCAATTTCTTGGCGCCTTCGGAACCTTGCTGGTATTCGATACCGGCGTAGATGTCTTCCGAATTTTCGCGGAAGATGACCATGTCGGTCTTCTCAGGCTCTTTCACTGGCGAAGGCACGCCGGTAAAGTAACGCACCGGGCGCAGGCAGACATACAGGTCGAGCTGCTGGCGCAGGGCGACGTTGAGCGAACGGATGCCGCCGCCGACCGGCGTCGTCAATGGACCCTTGATCGAGACCACGTAGTCCTTGAGCACTTCGAGCGTTTCTTCCGGCAGCCAGACGTCGGGGCCGTAGACGCTGGTCGACTTTTCGCCGGCGTAAATTTCCATCCAGCTGATCTTGCGCTTGCCGCCGTATGCCTTGGCAACGGCCGCATCGACGACCTTGATCATGACGGGGCTGATGTCGACGCCGGTGCCGTCACCTTCGATGTAGGGAATGACAGGATTATCTGGTACATTCAGCGAAAAATCGGCATTGACGACGATTTTTTGGCCGTCAGCGGGTACTTTGATATGTTGATACATTCTTGATCTCCGAAGTGGACGTTCCAGCAGCCGGCAACCTTGGGGTTGTCTCTGTCAGGCGTGTGCGAAATGATTGAATAAATACGACGACAAATACGGCGCAAATACGACGCAAATACGACGCAAATACGACGAAAGTCTTGGTCTTCTATAAGACATAAGAGGCGCGTTTCACATTATGCACCAGTATTTTACTAGGCGCTACGACTTTGCGACACTAACAATTGGCTCAAAAGCTTAACATTCCTCCGACTGCCGCCCCATTATGCCCCTCATTCTCTTTAACAAGCCGTTCCAGGTGCTGTGCCAGTTCACGCCCCAGGACGGGCACGCATCGCTGGCCGACTATATCTTGCGGCCCAACGTGTATCCGGCCGGGCGGCTGGACGCCGACAGCGAGGGCTTGATGCTGCTGACCGACGACGGCAAACTGCAGCATGCAATCGCCCACCCGGACCACAAGGAGGCCAAGACCTACCTGGTGCAGGTCGATGGCGCGCTCGATGCGGGCGCGCTGGCAAGGCTGCAGGGACCGCTTGACCTGGGCGACTTTGTGACCAAGCCGTGCAAGGCGGTGCAGATTGCCGAACCTGCGTGGCTGTGGCCGCGCACGCCGCCGATCAGGGTGCGGGCGGACAAGCCCACCAGCTGGATCGCGATCACGCTACAGGAGGGCAAGAATCGGCAGGTGCGCAGGATGACGGCGGCAATTGGCTTGCCGACCTTGCGGCTGGTACGCAGCAGTATCGGGCCGTTTTCGCTGGCGACGCATCCTTTGATGCCCGGGGAATGGGTGGAGGTGGCGAGCGAGAAGATCAGCAAGTATAGGGAGTGATGCAGGGCGCGCGAGCGCTACTGAAACATGCTGGGGCAGCCGCCGCCAACGGCCGTCACGAACGCGGCTGTTGCAAAATGGGCGACAGTGCAGCAACCCCACATCGTCCTCGCGAGCGAGGGTGTAGTAAAACGCATTGAGATCAGTCGGCCCGACAGAAATCGCGAAGTTTGCGAACTCGAAAACGAAAACGACATCGTCCTCGCGCACGCGGGGACCCATGGAACGGTTCAATTGAACAACCGTTCTATGGGTCCCCGCGTCCGCGAGGACGATGTCATGGGGCACGTTGCGGCTTTCCGCGCGCACACAAGCGAAAAAACCCGCCGTGACCAGGTCAGGCGGGTTTTTACCATCTCAAGTTGCAGCTGGCGGACAAGTCCGCCAAAACGCGGAGCGATTAAGCTGCCAGCGCTTTCAGGGCTGCTGCCAGACGGCTCTTGTGACGAGCTGCCTTGTTCTTGTGGATGATTTTTTTGTCAGCAATGCTGTCGATCTTCGACACGGAGGTCTGGAAGATCGCCGTTGCAGCAGCCTTGTCGCCAGCCTGGATGGCCTTGCGAACCGCTTTGATTGCGGTACGCAGGGTCGAACGCTGCGACGAATTGTGAGCGTTTTGCTTTACTGCTTGACGAGCGCGTTTGCGCGCTTGTGCTGTATTTGCCATGGAATTTCCTAGATCGGGTCAAGTTGCGTTTGCAAACATTAGCGTCTGCTAAACATTAGTGTCTGCGTAACAGAATTCTGTACAGCCTTCGATTATAGCGGAGTAAACGGTCAAGGGCAATTCCTATATCAACAATAGTTCGCCGCGACGGGCCCGATGACGCTCTTCCCCACTCTTGCCGAGCTATAATTCGGCCCCATGAACTTGCTCAAGACCCTCTCCGCCATTTCCAGCATGACGCTGGTGTCCCGACTCACCGGCCTGGTGCGCGAAAGCTTGACCGCCGCCGCCTTTGGCTCGACGGTCTATATGGATGCGTTCAACGTCGCCTTTCGCCTGCCCAACATGCTGCGCCGCCTGTTTGCCGACGGCGCCTTCTCGCAAGCGTTCGTGCCGATGCTCTCCGAGTACAAGAACAAGAACGGCCAGGCGGAAACCAAGGAGCTGGCCGATCAGGCCGCCACCTTTCTGCTATGGAGCACGATCGTGGTCAGCATCATCGGCATCATCGCCGCCCCGCTGCTGATCGACCTGCTCATCGACGCCGAAAACCGCACACCGGACAGCACCGTTGCCGCCATCTGGATGACGCGCTTCATGTTCCCGTACATCGCCTGCATGTCCATCGTGGCGCTGGCGGGCGGCATTCTGAACACCTGGCAGCAGTACAAGATTCCCGCGTTTGCCCCCGTGCTGCTGAACCTGTCGTTCATCGTCGCTGCCCTCTTCCTCAAGGATCACCTCGAACACCCAATCTACGCCATGGCCATTGCCGTCATGGTGGGCGGCCTGCTGCAGATCGGGGTCCAGATCCCGTCGCTGATCAAGATCGGCATGCTTCCCCGCATCCATTTCAAGCCGTGGATCGCGCTCAAGAACGTCGGCGTGCGCCGCATCCTGCGAAAAATGACGCCGGCGCTGCTGGGCGTGTCGGCCGCGCAAGTGAGCCTGCTGATCAATACCAGCATTGCCGGCAGCCTGGGGCCGGGCGCGATTTCGTCGCTGACCTGGGCCGACCGCCTGATGGAGTTTCCCACCGGGATGCTGGGCGTCGCGCTGGGCACCATCTTGCTGCCGAATTTGTCGCGCGCCAACGCCAAGGGCGACATGCAGGAATACTCCGGCCTGCTGAACTGGGGCCTGCGCCTGACCTTCCTGCTGGCCCTGCCGGCCGCCGCCGGCCTGGCCGCGCTGGCCGTGCCGCTGATCGCTTCGCTGTTCAATTACGGCGCCTTTGATGCCAAGGCCACCTACTCCGCCGCCGCGCCGCTGGTAGCGTATAGCGCCGGGCTGATCGGCATCATCGTGGTCAAGACGCTCACGCCCGCCTTTTATGCGCGCCAGGATTACCGGGCGCCGGTGCGCATCGCCATCGGCGTGATCGTCGCCGTGCAGCTGATGAACCTGGTGTTCGTGCCCTTGCTGCACGGCGTGGCCGGCCTGGCGCTGTCGATGGGCATGGGCGCCTGCCTGAATGCCGGCTGCCTGTACTTTCTGCTGCACAAGCGCGGCATTTTCGTGCCGCAGCCGGGCTGGATGCTGTTTTTCGCCAAGCTGACGGTGGCCGTGGCCGCCATGGGCGCGCTGTGCTGGTACGCGGCGGCGCAATTTACCTGGACCGGCCCCGGCGTCCACCTGCACGGCATGGCACGCCTTGCGGTGCTGCTGGGTATTATCGGGGCGGCGGCGGTGGCCTATTTCGCGGTACTGTTTGCGCTGGGATTTCGCCCAAGCGACTTCAAGCGCACCAGCCGCTAATGGTGGCTTAGGGGCCTGCTTGCTAGTGCCGCCTGGCAGGCGGCGGTGTCACAATCGCTGACGGCTCGACTGCTGCCTCTGGCTCCAGCGGCCGGGCGCTGCCTTCCTCGTCTTCCGACTTTTCTTCCTCGGGCGGCGCTTCTGCGGGAGGCATTTCTTCGGGCACGGGTTCTTCCACCTTGCTCTCTTGCAGGGGCACGGGCGGCGGTGGCTCATTGCCCTTGCCCGTGACAGCACCCGGCGCAGCACCCGACTTGCCACCAGAGTCGCCGCCCGGGATAGCCGAAGGAAACAAGGACGTTGGCGCGCCGCCGGTCATCGAATTGGGCGGAGTGACCGTTGTGGCGCTACCCAGACCGCCATCGCCGCCGGCAACCAAAAACTTCCAGTCCGAAATTTTTTCGCGGTTTTCCATGTTCAGGAAGCGGATGTCGAAGTTGGCCACCTTGAGCGGCCTGGCATTCGACAGGCTGTAGACGCCCAGCACGCCGACCTTGTCGCCCAGATAAATGATGCCCCACTCGGCCTTGCCGGTGACCGGGTCAACAAAGATTTTACGCAGGTGACGGCGGGTGTTGGGAAAGCGCGGGTCCTTGAGCAAGTCTTGCAGCGTAGGCGGCTGCGTGGGTTTGCCCGGGGGCGTGGCGGCGGCATAACTGCGCAGCGCTTCGCTGAACTGAGCGCCGATTTCCAGCAATTCCTCTTCGGCCGCGGCACGCTGCAGCAACGTTCCCATCTTGAGCCCCGCGGCCGCCACCAGTGCCATGATGGCGAGCAGGATCATCAATCCCATGTAGGTAAAGCCGCGCGAGCCTGCCTTGCACGGCAAGCTTCCTTGGGCTGGCCTCATGTCACCACTCGGAATACGGCTTGCCGTGGCGATCGAGCCCCGGGGCGCCGCTCTTGATGCTGTACAGCGCGCCCTTGGTGGCGTCCTCGGGCGCGATCAAGATCCAGGTTGCCGCGCTTTCGGTAATCGGATCGACGGGCAGGCTGCGCAAATACTTCTTTTCCACCAGTTGTTCCAGCGAATCGGGGTAGCGTCCCCGGTCGGTATAGAACTGGTCGATCACGTCGCGCGTATTGCGCAGGTTGTCGGCCAGGATAGTTTCCTTGGCCTTGTCGACGCTGGGGAAATAACGCGGCACGGCCAGCGTGAGCAGCAGCGCGACGATGCCCAGCACCACCAACAGTTCAATGAGCGTGAAGCCGGCGGGACCGCGACAGGCGCGGCGTGCCTGGGCGGGCGGGAATCTCATGTCTACCATTTTCTGTACGGTATTTCGTTCAGGCCC
The DNA here is from genome assembly GCF_049896185.1 of Massilia sp. TSP1-1-2. Lineage (NCBI taxonomy): Bacteria > Pseudomonadati > Pseudomonadota > Betaproteobacteria > Burkholderiales > Oxalobacteraceae > Massilia > Massilia sp. TSP1-1-2. Next base: position 313,829 of record NZ_JAFCTU010000001.1, on the reverse strand, counting down.
AGCCGCTCGGAAATCGCATACACGTCGTACACGTCTTCGCCCTCCTGCGGTTCGGCCGCTTCGCTGGCATAGCTGCGCTTGCCCCAGGTCTGGGCGGCTACCAGCTGCGGGTCGCCATTGAACGGATCGCGCGGAATGCGGCGCAGGAAAAAAATCTTGGCGCGCTTGGGGTTGCGCAAGTCCGGCACGCCCTCGACCAGCACGTCCAGGCTCTTGGGGTAGCCGGTACTATTGAGCGAACGGGCGATGCGCCCTTCATCATAGGCCTTCTTGTAAGTGTCGATGGCCCCGCGAATGTCGCGCAGCGCGCGCCGCAACTCTTGCTCCTGCTTGCGCTGCACCGCCACTTGCGTGACGGGAATCACCAGCGTGCCCAGCAGAGCGAGGATGGTCAACGTGACCAGCAACTCGATCAGCGTAAAGCCGCGGCGGCATTGCATCATGGCTACTGCTTCTTGGTGTTGGTGGATTCGGCCGGCTGCACGGGCGCCGCGCTTTCCTGGGCCGGTTCGGTCACTTGCACCGGCTGAGCCGGCACGGACTCGGCAACCGGCACGGCGGCCGGCAGCGTGTCCACTCCCGGCTCGGGCAAGGGCGTGATCGTGGGCGCCGTCGGCGGCAGGCGCGCCGGCGCGGTCTGTGCGCGCGGCGCGGCTGGCACCGCTGGTACGTACGGCGCAGGAGCCGCCGGCTGGCGCAGCGCCGGGCTGGCCGGCAACACCGTCGGCGCCTTGACCGTGGTATCCGGACGGCGGCGGAAGCTCGTTTCGGTGCCGGCGCTAAATTCGGACGCCGACGCCGCAGGGCGCTGGATGTTGCGAATCAGGTGCGGCGTGATCGAGAGCACGATTTCCGTCTTTTCATTGCCGTCACGGTTGCTGCCGAACAGGCGCCCCAAAATCGGCAAGTCGCCAAGACCTGGCACCTTGTTGCCGCTGCTGCGGTCTTCGTTATTGATCAAACCGGCCAGCACCTGGTTCTCGCCATCTTTCAACTGCAGCATCGTGGTCGCTTCGCGCGTGCCGATCTGGTAGGCGGTGGTGCCGGACTTGGTGGTGGTCGAACCGAGCAAGTTGCTCACCTGCAGGCCGATGCGGATCGCGATTTCATTATTCAGGTAAATGGTCGGCTCGACATTGAGCGTCAGGCCGACGTCGAGATAGGTGACCGATTCGGATGCAAAACCATTCGCGCCCGGCGAGACGGTAGTGGTAATGTTGGGCACCTTGTCGCCGATGACGACCTTGGCCTTTTCCTTGTTGCGCACGCGAATGCGCGGATTGGCCAGCGTGTTCGAATCGATGTCGTTCTTGTTGGCGTTGATGGTTGCCGACAAGCCCGACACGCCAAGGTTGCCGCTATTAAGGCGGCGCAGCGCCGCGATGGTCAGCTTTTGCTCCACGTTGTTGGCGTCCGGCAGCATGATCGGTGAAATGCCGATGCTGGTCGGCCAGGCGATACCCAGTTCAATCAAGCGGCTGCGCTTGATTTCCAGGATCTCCACTTCCAGCATCACTTCCGGCTCGGCGATGTCTTGCAGCGCCACCAGCTTGGTGGCCAGCTTGATCGCTTCCGGGCTGTCGCGCAGGATCACCAGGTTCAACTTTTCGTCGACCACGACGTCGCGCGACTTCAAAATGGTCTTCAAGGTATTGGCCACCGACTTGGCGTCGGCATTGGCCAGGAAGAAAGTCTTGATCGTCATTTCCTGGTATTCCTTGAGCTTGGCAGCTACGTTGGGATACACCAGGATGGTATTGCCATCCATGACTTGCTGCTCAAGCTGGTTGGTCACGAGCAAAAAGTGCACGGCCGCCTCCACGGTGCTGTTTTTCAGCATGATGGTGGTGCGCTGGTCCGCTTTGACGTCCTTGTCGAACAAAAAGTTCAAGCCCGAGCGGCGCGAGATGACCTCAAACACTTGCTTGAGCGGCGCGTCGCGAAACTCGATGCTGATCGGCTGCCGGTAGGCCGCGGCCAGGCCCGTTTCCGCCACCGGCGCGGCGGCCGTCTTTTCATTGATGCGCACCAGGAGCTTGCGCGCCTGTTCATGGTTGGGGCGCTCGGTCAGGATCGCCGCCGCACTGGCGCGCGCCTGCTCATAGTCGCCGCTGGCAAACGACGCTTCGGCGCTGTCCAGCAAGCTTGCGTGGCGCACATCGGCTTCGATGGCGCGCATGCCCAGCCGGGCGCGCTCGTTGGCCGGGTCGATCGAGAGCACGCGCTGGTAATGCTGCAGCGCCGCTTCGGCGTTGCCACTGGCCAGCGCGCGGTCGGCCAGGTCCAGCAAACGCGTGGCGTTGCGGTCGCGCGTGCGCAGGAAGGCGAGGCGATACTTGGGGTTGCCCGGATCGGCAGCGACCGCCTGCTGGTACTTGCGCAAGCCCGCTTCGATCTTGTCCTGGTCGACCAGGGTCTGCCCTTCTTGGTACGCCATCTGGGCGGCGCAGCCGGAAAGCAGCAGCGCCAGGAGTGGCATGGACAGGCGGCGAGAAAGGTGACTAGGCATCAGTCGAGTACTCCAATGTTAAGCTGTTGAACCTGGTTCAAAGGCAGATAAGTAAGCGTCAGCGTCGGCGGTGCTATCGCGTCAACCCGGTAAGTGCCGTCGATGACCATCTTGTCGCGCACGATGTAAGTCTTCTCGCCAATGGCGAGAAATACTTCCCAGCTGCCGGCGGACGCGGCCTTGCCAAGATAGGTGAAAGGCAGCGCCGGCGCCATGGGCGGCGGCGGTGGTGGCGGCGCGGCGTTGCTGGCCTGCTTGGGCGGCGGCGGCGGTGGCGGCGTCCAGTCGCGCCGGCCAAACACGTCCTGGCCGGGGCCCATGGCCTCGTCGCTGTTGCCAATCAGGGTGGCGCGCGGGGTCAGGCGCAAAATGGCCGGGTCGGCCGCAGCGCCGGGCGCCGCGCGCCGGGGAATGGCGACGGCGGCCACGGTCGCGTCGGCGCGGGCCGGTTTGCGCTCGACCGCTTCGGCCACGCCGCTGTCGGGCTTGCGGTCGCCAAAAGCGACCAGCGCCGCGGCGCCCAGCAAGGCCGCTCCCATGGCGATATGGCGTGGATTCATCGCGCGCCTCCCTGGTCGGACAAATACAGCGTCAGGCGCAGGCGCGCTTCGAGCTGGGCGTCGCCGATATTTTCGCGCTTGAAGCTCAATTCATCGAGCGACGCGTAGGGAATCGAACGCAGCGCCATCAAGCCGAACGACCAGACCTGGCCGTAGGTGCCCTTGACCGGCAGCGTGACCTGGTAAGTGTGCAGGTTCGCGTTCCGGTCATAGGCGCTCTTGTATTCGCCCTGGCTGAGCGACAGGCTGGCCTTGCCGGCCAGCGCGAACAGCGTCTTGACCTGCTGCTCGGCGTAGCGCTGCTCGCCCAGCGTGGCGTAAAACAGTGCCAGATTCTGGTCGCTGGTGGCCACCGGCAGCACGGCGCTGGCAACGGCCGGCATGCTCACCACGCGCAGCGCGTTGCGGTGGCGTTCGGCCTGCAGCGCGCGCTGCGGCAGCAGCCAGGCCAGCGCCGCAGCGCCCACCGCGATCAACGCGCAGGCAAGACAAAACACGGGGCCAAGGGCGGTGGCGGCCAGGCGCAGGCGCAAGGCCAGCGCGGAAAAATTTATCGGCTTCATGGGGCGATCCATTCTGCTTCGATCTGGAAGCGGATCGGGCGCGCCGGGTCCTGTTCGTTGATCTCGTGGCGCGTCAAGGCCACGTTGGCAAATAGCTCCTGCTCTTTGAGCTTTTCGACGTAGTCGATCATCGCGTCGCTGCTCTTGGCCTCGGCCGTGATTTTCATGCTGCGCTTGCGCGCGTCCGGCTCCAGCGCCAGCATGGCAATGGCCGGCGGCGTGGCCGCGCCAATGGCGTCCTGCAGCGCGCGCCACGGCAAATTCAACTGCATGACGGCGGCGTTGACCACGGCGGCCTGCTGCTCGCTCACGCGCGGACCCGTGCTGGCCACCGCGACCACCACCGGCACGTTGGCGCGCACGCGCGCCGCTTCCAGCATGGCGTCGTCCGCTTTCTGGCGCGCCAGCATGCGCCCACCGAGCACGCCCGCCACCGCGCAAAGCGTCAGGCCCACCACGCCCAGCACCCAGGCGCGCCTGGTGGTGCGGTGCAAAGTACGCCGCAAACCCGGCGGCGCAAAGTCGATGGGGAGCTGATTCATGAACAAATTCCGGTAGCTGCCAGGCGCGCCGCGTGCGACAGCGAAGGGTTCGATTGCGGCGCCAGCAGCGAGCACGCAAACGCGCCGCTGCTATTGTTCCAGATGGCAGGCGCCTGGCCGGACAGCTGCAGCCGCTGCGGCACCGGCAGATTCAAGCGCAAGGCTTCGCGCGCCACATGCTGGCCGAGCCACTCGATGCCAGCACCCTCAGGCAGCGCGGTGGCGCGCACGGCGCGCACCTGGCCGGCGTCTATGGCGCCGAGCGTGAGGACATTTTCCTGCACCAGGCCGTACCAGGCCCCGGGCAACAGGGCGCGCCGGTACTGGTTCCAGCCGGCGACGAACTGGGGCACGATTTCCACCAGCGTGACGTGCTGTTCGCCCGCCGCCGCGCCCAGCATGGCGAGCAGCTGGCGCGGCAGCGCGCAGGCGATGAAGGGCTTTTCGGTGTCCCAGCCGCCGGCCAGCTTCCAGCCGGCTGCGCTCTCGCCGTACAGCGACTGGAAGCGCAGCGCGGCCGCCCCTTCCAGGTCGGCCAGGCGGGCGGCGCCAACGGGCGGCGCCACTTGCCAGATGCGGGCCAGTTCATCGGCCAGCACGACCGTCGCGCTCCACTTGGCGCAGCCGGCGTCGGCCAGCAGCTGGCGCAGCGCAGCGCCGATGGCGTCGACCCCACCCTGGCCCAGCGCCAGCTCGGCCACCACTTGCGCGCGCGCCTTGCCGAAGCGGTTGGCCGTGACCAGCGCCACCGCATGCCTGGATACGCCGATGCGCAAGGATTGTCCAAAACTTTTACGCATGCAGTGTCACCCGTTTAATCTCCGTGAGCGTGGTGGCGCCGCGCTTGACCAAGTCGAGCGCAGCCAGGCGCAAGCTGCGCGTGCCGTTCTCGTAGGCGGCCTGCTTGATCTGGCGGATCGGGCGCTTGTCGACGATCAGCTCGCGGATTTCATCGTTCAGCGTCAAGATCTCGGCAATCGAGCGGCGCCCCTTGTAGCCGGTGCCGCGGCAGTCCCCGCAACCCTTGCCCTGCATGAAAAGGTAATCCTGCACTTCATTGCGCTCCAGGTTGACGGCGGCAAGTTCGGCGTCGCTCGGCGTGTACTGCGCGGCGCAGTGCGGGCAGTTCATGCGCACCAGGCGCTGGGCCCAGATGCCGTTTAACGCCGACACGAACGCATATGGATCGATGCCCATGTGGGTGAAGCGGCCAAACACGTCGAACACATTGTTGGCGTGGACGGTGGTGAGCACCAGGTGGCCCGTAAGCGCCGACTGCACCGCAATTTCGGCCGTCTCGCGGTCGCGGATTTCGCCGACCATGATCTTGTCCGGGTCGTGGCGCAAGATCGAGCGCAAGCCCTTGGCAAAGGTCAGGCCTTTTTTCTCGTTGACGGGAATTTGCAAAATGCCGGGCAGCTGGTATTCGACCGGGTCTTCAATGGTGATGATCTTTTCGCGCCCGTTGTGAATTTCGGTCAGCGCCGCGTACAGCGTGGTGGTCTTGCCCGAACCGGTGGGCCCGGTCACGAGCAGCATGCCGTAAGCTTCTTGCGCCAGCGTGCGCAGCGACACCAGGGAAGCGGCGTCAAAGCCGAGCGCTTCGAGCGTGAGCGCGCCGTACGCTTCGATCATGGCGCGCTTGTCCAGGATCCGGATGACGGCGTCTTCGCCGTGAATGCTCGGCATGATCGACACGCGCAGGTCGATCTCGCGCCCACCCGACTCGACCCGGAAGCTGCCATCCTGCGGCACGCGCCGCTCGGCGATGTCCAGTTCGGCCAGTACCTTCAGGCGCGAAATGATATGTTCGGCCACTTCAATGCCGTTGACCGAGGTTGCGTGGTCAAGCACCCCGTCCACGCGGTACTTGACGGCCAGCCCGCCGGCGGTGCTTTCCAGGTGAATGTCGGAAGCGCCCGCTTTCAAGGCGTCGTACAAGGTCGAGTTGACCAGCTTGACGGCGGGACTGGCAGCTTCCGACACCGACGCGAACGAGAGCACGGCGGCGGTCTTGCCGTCGCGCCGCCCTTCGGAGACGCCCGCCACCAGCGTATCGACCGCGCGCGCCGACTCTTCCTGCTTGGACAGGTAGGCCTGGATGTCGGACTGCAGCGCCAGGCGCAGGCGCAAGGGATGGCTGGGCGCGGCGCGCGCCTGCGTCTCGAGCCAGGTTTGCAGGTCCAGGTCGAACGGGTCGGCAATCACCCCGGTCAGTTCGCCCGCCGCGCCGCGCAGCAGCACGCAGTGGCGCGCCAGCGCGTGCGCCAGCGGCAGCAGGTCAAAGGCGGGCAACTGGCTGAGCATTTCGGCCGTTTCCATCACCGACAGGCCAAAGGGCAGCGCCAGTTCCTGCACGATCAGGCGCGCGTCGAGCCCGCACAGCACTTCGAGTTCGGCCATCAAGGGACGCTGGGTGTGCAGGCTTTGGGCGCGCGCGCGCGCCAGCATAGCGGCGTCGATCATGCAAGCCTGGCTCATGACATGTCTCCGGCAAGGTCGAAAATGGGCATATACAGCAGCACCACGATGGCGCCGACGATCAGGCCGATGCCGGCCATCAGCAGCGGCTCGAAGGTGCGCGTAAAACGGTCGATCCAGCGGCTGATTTCGCCGTCGTAGAACGCGGCTGACTGGGTCAGCATCGGGCCCATGTCGCCGGTGCGCTCGCCCACGCGCAGCATGCGCAGCGAAATCGGGGTGGTCAGCTGGTGCGCTTCGAAGGCGGTCGACAAGGGCTGGCCCGCTTCGATGTCGGCGCGCGCGGCAACCAGCGAGGCGCGCACCGTGGCCGAGACCATCGACTGCACCGTTTCAATCGCGTGCACGATGGTGATGCCGCCTTCGGAGAGCATGCCGAGCGTCAGGTACAGGCGCGACAGTTCATAGATCCGAACGCGCTCGCCAATGCCGGGCAGGCGCGCCAGCAGGCGGCCCAGGCCGCCGTCGCGCGTCAGGTGGCGCCAGGCCAGCACGCCCAGCGCGGCCACGCTGCCCAGGCCCGCCAGCAGCATGCTGGTGTGGGCGCCGGCGAACTGGCCCCAGCCGAGCATGACCTTGGACATCCACGGCAGATCGCGCCCCGCGCCCTGGTAGACCTCGGCGAATTTGGGCACTACATAGGTGATCAGGAACAGGCTCACGCCGCCGCCCACGAGCAGCAGGATGCAGGGATAAATGGCGGCGCTGACGATCTTGCTGCGCACGATGTCAATGCGCTGCTGGTAATCGATGAAGCGCGAGAGCGAACGCGGCAGGTCGCTGGTGCCTTCGGCCGCGCGCACGATGCCGATATACAGCGGGGGAAACAGGTCGGGCTGTTCGGACAGGACGGTGGAAAAACGCTTGCCTTCGCGCAGGCCGCCCAGCAGGCGTTCGAGCACGCCGCGGGTGTTTTCGGAGGCTTCCTTTTCGAGCAGCGCTTCGAGCGCTTCGACGATGCCCAGGCCGGCGGTGAGCAGCGCCAGCAACTCCTGGCTGAACAGCACCAGCGACAGTGCGCCGCCGCGTCTTTTGCGCAGGCCGCCCGCGCGCACCGGTTCCACCTGCGAGACGAACAGCCCGCGCGACTCAACCTGGCGGCGCGCATCGGCCTCGTCGAGGGCGTCAACAGTCATGCGCGCGATGGACATATCGGGCGCCAAGGTTCGGACGGCAAACTGCATGGAACGTTCTACCGATTCAAGGAAAAGTGCGCAAGGAAATATGCGGCTTACTGGGTGACGATATCGGCGTTTTCGCCAGTACCGCCCGGCTGGCCATCCTTGCCGGTGGAAACGATTTCGTACTCGGCCTTGGCGCCGGGCGAACGGTACACGTAGGCGTTGCCCCACGGGTCGAGCGGCACCGCTTTTTTCAGGTACGGGCCGTTCCACTTGGTGGCGGCGGCCGGAGGCGCGACCATCAGCGCAGCCATGCCCTCCTCCGTGCTCGGATAGCGCCCGACGTCGAGGCGGTAGGTGTCGAGCGACTTTTCAAACGATTCGATCTGGGCCTTGGCGACCGTGACTTCCGACTTGCCCAGTTGGGCAAAATATTTGGGACCGACATAGGCGGCCAGCAAGCCGATGATGACGATAACGACCAGTAATTCGAGCAGCGTAAAGCCCGCGTTGTGCTTGCGCGCAGTGCTGTGTCTTGGGTTTGTTGCAAACATCCGACCGACTCCTCAATGGCTCATTTTGGCGTGCAAGGCTACCATACCCTTTGCAATACCCACAACTACTGTTTAGGCTGACCGACGGCGAGCTGCATTGCCGTCCTGCAATAGACAAAACGATGTTCAAGTCCCAGCGGAAATGACTAGTCTTTCATTGGCCAGCAAGCCCGCATCGGTGCAGCGGGTGACCGCTTCGACACGGTTGCGCACACCCAACAGTTTGTAGATCCGCTGCAAATGATTCTTCACAGTCAAGCCACTCAGGCCCAGGATGGCGCCGATCTCGTCGTTGCGCTTGCCGGCGCGCAGCCAGTGCACGATTTGCGCCTCGCGCGCGCTCAGCGCCCGGCCCGCAGCGCCGGGTGTGGTGCGGGCCAGTGCGCTGCCCGGCCGGGCCAGTCTGACCAGCGCCAGGTGCAACTGCGGCAGCAGCAAGGCCAGAAAATAGGCATGGCGCGCGCCGGGGCGCATCGGCAGGCCGAACAGCGCAAACACAGTCGCGCCCCCGGCTACCGGGCCGCTGCCGTCGATGATCACATTGGCGTAGCCGCAGTCGGCCAGTTCGGCCTGGAAAGGTGCAACAGCTCGATCGAGGGGGCCGTGCCCGTGCAATTGCGCCATGCAAGGCAAGACGCCTGGCGCGCTGCAATGGCGCGCCAGGCGCACGGCCAGCCCGGCATGCGGATCGCACAGACGCGCGATCGCAGATTCCCCCTCCACGCTGGCGTGCAAGGCTTCAATGCGCTGCAGCACGCCCGCGCCCGAAAACTGCATACACACCATCAGTTGATGGGGCAGCAATGCTTGCAGCTGACCTTGGCTCCAGAGAAAGAACTGGCGCAGGTCGTCCACCTGCAAGGACGACTCGATAATGCGCAGCAGGTACTCCTGCTCCCTCTTGCTGAGGATGACGGGCGCTGTCACGCGGCGGCGGCTTGCCAGGGTTGTCCGGCGCGCGTGCCCCAGGCCACGAAGCGGTAGCCGCTGCCGCGCACGGTTTCGATGTGTTCCTGGTGGCCGGTGGCCTGCAGCGCGCTGCGCAAGCGGCCGACATGGGCGTCCACGGTACGCTCACCCAGAAAAACATGGTCGCCCCAGACCTGGTCGAGCAGTTGGGAACGGGTATGCACGCGCTCTGGATGGTGCATCAGAAAATTAAGCAGGCGAAACTCCACGCGGCCCAGCGCCACCTGCTGGTTGCCGGCCGTGACGCGGTGGGTGCTCGGGTCGAGGCGCAGGCCGGCCATTTGCACCGTGTCTGCGGCCGCGTGGGGCGAGCGGCGGCGCAGCAAGGCGCCAATGCGGGCAATCATTTCGCGCGGGCCGAAGGGCTTGGTAATGTAATCGTCGGCGCCGGACTCGAGCGCCATGATCTTGTCATGCTCGCCGCTGCGGGCGCTGACCATGATGATTGGCAAGTCGCGCGTGCGCGGCTGAGCGCGCAGTCGCCGGATCAAGGAGACGCCCGACTGGCCGGGCAAGTCCCACTCGAGCAGCAGCAGGTCGGGCAGGCACTCGCCCAGCGCCAGCAGTGCGCACTCGGCATCAACGCTGCTGGCAACGACGTGGCCGGCCCGGCTCAGGTTCGAATGGATCACTTGCTGGACGGCGCAATCGCTGTCGACGACGAGTATGTGGGCTGGCATTGTTGCGATCCTAAACGAATACTCACACAAAATTGCATATTAAAATGACTATGCCCGAAGCCGGGAACCCATGGCTAATACAATTTAGTTTGTGTATTAAGACAGATGTCGACTAAATCGCGCCCGTCATTCTATGCGCACGGTGGAGCATTGTTGTTGAGGCGTGCTGTACCAGGATAAAAAAAAGACACACTTGTCGTTTCCGAACAAATGTGTCTGATGCAAGGTCGGGCGCGGCGCCCGGAACGGCTGGCCCTGACTTAGCGGCTGCGACGGCGGCGCAGTGCAACACCGGCCAGCGCCAGCGTGCTGAGCATCATCAGCATGGCGGACGGCTCGGGCACGTCCGACGCCACCAGTTCGGTGACGCTGGCCAGCAATGGGTCGTTAATCGTCACCAGCACGCCGGCGGCGTCGGCATTGAGCGCCGGGAGCAGGTCGAACTGCACGGCCACGCCGTACTCCGTGGCCAGGAAAGCGTCGTACAGCGAGACCTGGAAGGTGGGCGCATACAGGCCCGCCACGGTTTCATAGTCGCCTGAAAACGTCACGTTGAACGAAAAGTCGCCGCCGAAGAGCACGTTTTGGGTCAGGTAGTTCGACGTCAAGCCCGGGGTGAAGGTGAGCGTGTCGGCAACGCTGCCGTCGGCGCTGCCGGCGCGGTCGTACTCGGCGCCGAAGGCGCCGCTGAAGTTCGACAAGCTGGCAGTACCGCCGATGGCGTCATTGGTGGTATAGAAATTGAAGTCCATCAAGCCGGCTTCGGCATCGACGTTGCCCGTATGGATCGTCACCAGGTAGCTGGGACCTGCCAACGCGGCGGCGCTGCTCAGCGCCAGGGTGGCAGCCAGTAGTGCCTGGCGGGCGAAGCTTGCAAAGTTAAACATGGTCATGGTTCCTTGGAATTAGTAAGTGCCGGTAAAGACTTTGTTGGTGTGACCAAAGACCACCTTGTTCGGGTTGACGTACACGGCGCTGAAGCTCGCCTTGGCGCCGGGGGCGATCGTTGCATTGTTGACGGTGATGTAATACATGCCGTCCTTCATGCCGGTGGCGTTTTCAATCGACACGCCGGGGGTCAAGTTGGTAAACAGCACCAGGAACGGGCCGCTCATCGATTTGCCCGAAATGTTGGTCAGGGTGATGGTGGCGCTGACCTTGCCGGTCACGCGGTTTTGCACCAGGCCGGAGCGCTGCACCGTCAAGTTGGCGCTGGCGTCGGTAATGGTTGCCGGCAAGTTCATGCTGACCACGACCGGGTCATGGTCGGAAGCGCGGTAGGCATGGTCTTCGATCAGGGCCACGGCGGCGGCCGTCTTGCCGTCGATGTTGTAGTCGATCATGGTCGGCTCGTCGGCGTTGTTGTGCCACTCGGCCGCGCCGGTCATCTGGGCGCTGAGGGACGGCGTTGCCAGCGCGTGGTCGAGGTAGCCCACTTCACCGTTGAACACGTACGAATACGGCGTTTCAAGGGGACGCACGAAGCGCTCGAGCTGGTTGACCAGGCCCGACTCGGTCAAGGTGAAGATCGGGTCTTCGGCGCCGTTGGCGTTCAGGTCGCCCATGACCAGCACGTCAGGGTCGCTCGCGACGCTGATGATTTGCGGGATGAACACCTTGGCCAGGCGGGTGGCTTGCTGGGTGCGGCGCACATTGCTGCACCCCTGGCCGTCGCCCTGGTCGGCGTTTTCGCCGCTGCAGGTGCTTGCCTTGGCGTGGAAATGGTTGACCACCAGCGAGAACCGGGCGCCGTTGCCAGCCTTGAAAGTCTGCGCCATGGGCGGACGGGTGTTGACGCTGTCAGCGTCCGACAGCGCCGCGCCCACCAGCTGCACCTTGGCCGGCTTGTAGATCATCGATACGCGAATGGCGTCGGTGCCGGTGGCGGCGGGCGCGGGCACATAGGCGTAGAGCGGGTAGCCGACGCTGCCATTGAGTTGCTGCACCAGGTAGTCGGTCGCGATGTCGCCGTTGTTCTGGATTTCCATCAAGCCAAACACGTCGGCGTCGATGCCCAGCATTTCATTGACAATCTTTTTGGTCTGGCGTTCGAATTCGGCCATATTGTTGGCGCCGCGGCAGTTGGCCGCCGCGTTGGTGGCGCCGAGCTGGCAGCCGACGCCGGTCTCGCCCCACGCATTGGTGCCGTCGGTAAAGGTCGTGAAGTAATTGAGCACGTTGGCGCTGGCGACCTTGATATTGCCGGCAGCCAGTTGCGGTGCGCCCGTGCGCGGGTTGGTCGCCGAGAACGACGGCTCGAGCGTGTACTGCAGCTTGAAGCCGGCGCCGGCGCCGATGGAACCGTAGTCGATGACGCCGGTCAGGCCGGTGACGGTGTCGCCCGCGCGCACGATGCGCGCGCCGCCGTCGACATAAGGAATCACGGTTGGCGCGACGAAAATACTGTCGTCAAGCACCAGTGCATTGCGCGCATTGGCCGTAGCGAGCGCAATCGCTTCCGGCGTGCCTGGACGGTAGCGGTTGGTCGGTGTTTCGCGCCGGCCGGCAGCCAACGTCAGTTCGCCGCGCGTGCCCAGGAAGCTGGACTGGTTGATGGTGAGCGCATTGTTGATGTTGACCAACATCCCCTCGAAGCGGGCCAGGTCCAGGGTGCCGTCGAAGTTGATATTGGTGGGCGTGACGCTGTTGCCGCTGGAGAGGACCTTGGTAGCCGTGACGTCCTTCATTTCCGTGTAGGTGCGCGGCGCGCCGGTCGGGCGAAATTCGGTGATGGTGCCGCGCACCCGGATCAGGTCGCCGACTTTGACGGCGCCCGAGGTGAACACGAACAGGCCGTCGGACGTGGCCGGGTTGCCGTCGCCGGCGGCGTCCTGCAAAAAGTAGCCGTTGCCAACCTTGTGGGTGACCACGCCTTCGGTGATCACGACCTGGTCTTTGAACGGGCTGGCCTCGCCCGCGCCCTGGATCTGGGAAATGGCGGCCACGCCGGTGACGGCGACGGTGACGCTGCAGCTGCTCTCCTGCGCGCTGTCATTGGTGAAGCGGATCGTGACGGGATAGCTGCCGGCGGCCAGGGAAGCGTCGGCCTGCAGGTTGACGCTGGCCACGCCGCCACGGGCAGCGGCGGGGGTGAAGCCGGCCAGGCTGATGCCGGCCACGGCGGCGCTGGTAATGCTGGCGCCGTTGACGATGCTGTCGGCATCCTTGCCGCTCAAGCTGACACCGCCGCCGGTGCCCTGCTCGATGGCAAGCGAGGATGGGCAGGTCAGCACGATGGGCGCGGCGGCTACGACGCAGCTGTTGCGGGGCGAATCGCTGGTGCGCGGGCTTGGCGCGCCGGTGGCGAAATCGGCCGCGTTGTTGTCGGTGTCGACGCAGCCGCCCTGGGCGCGGAACAAGGCCAGCGTGTTGCTGGCCGGCGCAGACGGCGCGGTTTCGCTGCCGTTGGCGGCGCCAAAGCCGAGCAGGTCGACGACATTGGCCGTGGCCGGCGTGGTGCCCGACAGCGAGACGGTATCGCTGACCAGGGCGACCTTGCCGACGGTTGCAGACATGTTGAACATCGTGGTCGGCACAATGACCGGGGTTGGCAGCGCGGCCTGGGCGCCGGTGCCGCCCTGCTCCTGGATCAGCAGGTACTGGCCAGGCTCGATGGTAAAGGTTGGCAGTGGGGACTTGTTGCTCCAGGTCGTGCTGTTCTGGGAACCGTATTGCACGCTCCAGCCGCTGGCCGTGACGGCCGTGCTGCCGCGGTTGAAGATCTCGATGTAGTCGAACTTGTAGAAGGTCGTTCCGCTGTTGCCGCCGGCGCCGTAAATCTGGCTGATAACGAGGTTCGGCGAGGCCGCCATGGCGGGAGCGGACAGTCCAGCCATCAGAGCGGCGAGCACGGTCAGCCGACCGGGGGCGCGAATCGTAGCAACAAGCTTTGTCATCGAAAATCCTGAAGTGAAGTGGTAGAAAAACTGTTTTGTGTAAATGGCACGGCGCTTGCCCGCAGAGTGTTATAAAAAAGCACCTAATATTGACGGAATGGATATTAACGGTCGGAGGTGACACGTTGATGACGGCACATTGATCCGAATGGACTAACCGGCGTGAAAAACAAGGGCGCGTGGGCCGGGAAGCGGCGCGAAAAGAAGGGTAGCCTTCCAGCGAAAGAAGAACTACTTGTACTGCAAGGATGCGCCCATGCTGGGCGCACGTAAAAAAAGGAAGCCGCAGCTTCCTTCACGGGACCAACGCTTCGGTCGGGTCAGATCAGCGACTGCTCGCATTCCACGGCGGCGTGGCCCTCGGTACCTTCGCAGCCGGGGCCCTGCACCACCCCGGCGCGCGCGGCGACGGCGGCGCGTTCGGCGCGCGCGGCCTGTTCCTGGTTGCGGCGATTCATTTCAATAGCAAACGACTGTTCAAAATCGACCAGGCGCAGCTCTTCAGCGACGCGTTCGCTTTCCGACACTTGCGGTGGGGTGACCAGCACGTTGACGGACGCGACCAGCACGCGCGTGCCCGCTGGCGCAGCGGCAGGGTCAGCGGCGTATTCGACGAAGATCGGTGCGACGGCAGCCGCAGGAGCGACGGCAGCGACGGGTGCATCGGCCGGCGTATTGCTGCAGGCGACGAGCAGCGTCATGGTGGAAAAAGCCAGCAATGCTTTGGAAATTGTCTGCAACATGATGCCCCCGGGAAGAAATGATTCGACGCATTTATTGTATCCCTGAGGCAATTGTTTTCCCTATGGAAATTTCCTTCCGCGCAGAAAGTGTTGTGTTTGCGCTTTGTCAGTTCACAATCTACCCCGGGTAGAGTTGTGCAGGCGCGAAAAAAAGGGAGCCGAGGCTCCCTTCTTTTGCGCGCGCGGTGGCTCAGGCGCGCTGGTAAATGTCTTCGAAGCGGACGATGTCGTCTTCGCCCAAGTAACTGCCACTTTGCACTTCGATGATGTGCAGCGGCAGCTTGCCCGGATTTTCGAGGCGGTGATTCATGCCGATTGGAATGTAGGTCGACTCGTTTTCGGACAGCAGGCTTACTTTCTCGCCGCAGGTCACGCGCGCAGTGCCGCTGACCACCACCCAGTGCTCGGCGCGGTGGTGGTGCATTTGCAGCGACAGCTTTTCGCCCGGCTTGACCGTGATGCGCTTGACCTGGAACCGGTCGCCCGCATCGATGCCTTCATAGTGACCCCACGGGCGGTACACCTTGGTGTGCTGCAAGTGCTCGGTGCGCTCGGTCTTCTGCAGGTGCTCGACGATCTGCTTGACGCGCTGCACCTGGTCCTTGTGCGCCACCAGCACGGCGTCATTGGTCTCGACCACGATCAAGTCTTGCACGCCCAGCACGGCCACCATGCGGCTGGACGCGCGCACCAGCGAAGTGCTCACGCCGTCAAGGTAGACATCGCCGCGCCGTACGTTGCCGTTGGCGTCGGCCCCGGCTTGTTGCACTTGCCACAGCGCCGACCAGGAGCCGACATCGCTCCAGCCGATGTCAGCCGGCACCACCACCGCGCGCGCGGTGCGCTCCATGACGGCGTAATCGATCGAGTCGGACGGGCACATCGTGAACGAGGCTTCGTCCAGGCGGCAGAAATCGAGGTCTTGGTAACCGAGCCGTACCGACGCTTCGGCCGCGGCGGCAATGGCGGGGGCGAATTCGGCCAGCTCGTCGAGGTAGGCGCGCGCGCTGAACAGGAACATGCCGCTGTTCCAGTAATAGCGGCCGTCATCCACAAAACCTTGGGCAGTTGCGCGGTCCGGCTTTTCAACGAAACGGTCGACCTGAAAGCCCTCTTCGGAACCGGGCACGTGCGCGCCGCGGCGGATGTAGCCGTAACCCGTTTCCGGCCCCTGCGGCACGATGCCGAAGGTGGCCAGGGCGCCGCCCGCCACCAGCTTCGCGGCGCTCGCCACGGCGGCGGCGAAGGCTGGCTGGTTTTCAATTACATGGTCGGCCGGCAGCACCAGCATGACGGCGTCGGGGTCGATGGCGACCAGGTACTGGGCGGCGGCGGCAACGGCCGGCGCGGTGTTGCGCCCCACGTGCTCGAGCAGGATGCCGAGCGGCTTGACGTCGATCTCGCGCAATTGCTCAGCCACCAGGAAACGGTGCTCGTTGCCGCACACCACCAGCGGCGTCATCAGGTCGGGCCAGCCCGTGACGCGCAAGACAGTGTCTTGCAGCATCGTTTTGTCCGTCACCAGCGGCAGCAGTTGCTTGGGCAGCACCGCACGCGACAGCGGCCACAAACGGGTGCCGGCGCCGCCGGACAGGATGACTGGGTAAATTTTCATTGGTTCTGCTTTCTTTTCTTGGTCTGTTTTTATAACAAGGTGTTCTGTTCGGCGCTTGCATCGGTGCGCCGGCTTTGGCGCCGGTCGCGCGCGTTCAACCATGCATGCGATGCGTACTCGGAGACATGTTTCATCTCCCCTGCGCGATCGACGCTGTAATCTTTGAACACGATCATTTCGTGCAAGTTTACATCATGCAAGACGCGCGTGTATTCAAAAAGTACACTGCGCACGACTTTCGCGCCCGCGCAGATGTGGCTGCCGTGCCCGATCCAGCTCGGCCCCACGATGTGCACGCCCGGCTCGATGCGCGCGCCCGAGCCGATGTAGACGGGGCCTTCGATGGTGGTGCCTTCCCACGCGATCTGGGTGTTCAGGCCAACCCACAGGCCGTCTTCGATCTGGGTGCCGGGCACGTCAAGCTGCGGGATTTGTCCGCGCAGCATGTCTTGCAGCACTTGCCAGTAATCGGACACGGTGCCGATGTCGATCCAGTTGAACGAGCGCGCCTGCGCGTAAAACGGTACGCCCTTTTCTACCAGCAGCGGGAACAGTTCGGAACCGATATCGAATTGGCGGTCCTTCGGAATCAGGTCGATGACTTCCGGCTCGAAAATATAAATCCCGGTGCTGATGAAATTGGACTTGGCCTCGGCCTGGCTGGGTTTTTCCTGGAACGCGGTGATGCGTCCGTCGGCATCGGCCACGACCACGCCGTAGCTCGAGACCTTATCCCACGGCACTTCCTTGGTGATGATGGACGCCAGCGCGCCACGGCGCCGGTGCTCGAACAGCGCCGACTTCAAGTCGAGGTCGATCAGCGCGTCGCCGCACAACACCACCGTAGTTTCGTCGAAAAAGCCGCCGAACTCCTGGATTTTTTTCAGGCCGCCGGCCGAGCCGATCGGTTGCGGTACGACTTCGCCATCGTCGGTGGTGTAACCCTCGAAGGAATAGCCGATCTGCACGCCGAACTGGTGCCCTTCGCCGAAATACTCTTCGATTTTTTCATGCAGATAGCTGACGTTGACCATGATTTCAGTGACGCCGTACTTGGCCAGATGCTCCACCAGGTAAGCCATCACGGGCTTGCCCAGGATCGGGATCATGGGCTTGGGGAGGTCGTAGGTCAGAGGACGTACGCGGGTGCCTTTGCCCGCGGCTAAAATCATTGCTTTCATCAGAACTTCCTTTATCTAGTCATTTGGGCATCGATTGCCAGCGCCAGGAATCGGCGCACATTTGGGCGATATCGCGTTCGGCGCTCCAGCCAAGTTCTGCTTTTGCGAGCGCGGGATCGGCGTAGCAGGCGGCAATATCGCCGGGACGGCGGGGCACGATCTGGTAGGGAACGGCCTTGCCGCTGGCGCGCTCGAACGCACGCACCATTTCCAGAACACTATTGCCACGCCCGGTGCCCAAATTGTACGTAACAACGCCGGGACCTGTCGCCAGCTTGCTTAGGGTTTTGACATGACCTAGCGCCAGGTCGACCACGTGGATGTAATCGCGCAGACCGGTGCCGTCGGGCGTGGGGTAATCGTCGCCGTAGACGGACAGTTTTTCGCGCCGGCCTTCGGCCACCTGGGCGATATACGGCAGCAGGTTGTTGGGAATGCCGTTCGGCTCCTCGCCGATGAGCCCGCTTTCGTGGGCGCCGACCGGATTGAAGTAGCGCAGCAGTGCAATGCACCAGTCGGGCTGGGCGACAATCAGGTCGCGCAGGATGTCTTCGATCATCAGCTTGCTGCGACCGTAGGCGTTGGTGGCCGACAGCGGAAAGTGTTCGCTGATCGGCACCGACGCCGGGTCGCCGTAGACCGTGGCCGACGAGCTGAACACCAGCGTCTTGACGCCGTGCTCCTGCATCGCTTCAAACAGCGTGACGCTGCCGGCCACGTTGTTGTCGTAGTAGCGCAGCGGCTGCGCGACCGATTCGCCCACCGCTTTCAGGCCCGCGAAGTGGATCACGGCATCAAAGGCATGCTGCGTGAAGACGGCGTCGAGCGCGGCGCGGTCGCGGATGTCGGCTTTGACAAAGGCCAGCGGGCGGCCGGTGATTTTTTCCACACGCGCCTGCACGGCCGTTGTGGTGTTGGACAAGTTGTCGAGGGCGACGGGATCATGCCCGGCCGCGATCAGTTCAACGCAAGTGTGCGCGCCAATGTAGCCAAGGCCGCCGGTAACGAGAATTTTCATAGGGACTCACTAAAAAGGGTTGTTTACAGTCGCCAGACGCGCATGCCCGCCGCTTGCAGCGCTTGCGCGTCAAAGCAAGCCTTGACGTCGATGAAGCAGCCGCCATCGACCAGCTTGTGGCAAAAATCTTGCGCACTTAACGCGCGCAGCTGCTTGTGCGACACCGCCGCGACAATCGCTTCGGCGCGCGGCAATTGCGCCCAGTCGAGCAGCGTGACGCCATATTCGTGCAGCGCTTCGGCATGGTCAGCATACGGATCATGGACAAACACGTCCACCCCGTAGGAACGCAATTCGGTGATCACGTCGCCGACCTTGGAGTTGCGCAGGTCGGCGCAGTCTTCCTTGAAGGTCAGGCCCAGCACGATGACGCGCGCGCCCTTGATATGCGCGCCGCTGGCGATCATGTTCTTGATGGTCGCCTCGGCAATGAACTTGGCCATGCCGTCGTTGATGCGCCGGCCCGCCAGAATGACTTGCGGATGGTAGCCCAGCATGCCCGCCTTGTGGGTCAGGTAATACGGATCGACGCCGATGCAATGCCCGCCCACCAGGCCCGGGCTGAACTTGAGAAAGTTCCACTTGGTGCCGGCAGCTTGCAGCACTTCGGCGGTGTCGATGCCGATCTTGTCGAAAATGAGGGCGAGCTCATTCATCAAGGCGATGTTCAGGTCGCGCTGCGTGTTTTCAATGACCTTGCAAGCTTCGGCGGCTTTGATACTCGAGCAGCGGTGCACGCCGGGCACGACGATGGCCTCGTACATGACGGCCACTTTTTCCAGCGTTTCTAGCGTATCGCCGGCGACCACTTTCAGGATGGTCGTGAGCGTGTGTTCGCGGTCGCCCGGGTTGATGCGCTCGGGCGAGTAGCCGACGAAGAAGTCTTTTTTCCAGGTCAGGCCGGACGCTTTTTCCAGCACGGGAATGCACACTTCCTCGGTCGCGCCCGGGTACACGGTGGACTCGTAGACGACGGTAGCGCCGCGCTTCATGAATTTGCCGACCACCTCGCTGGCGCCGATCAAGGGGCCAAAATCGGGGTTGTGGGCGATGTCGACCGGGGTTGGGACGGCCACGATAATCATGTCGGCGTCGTTCAGGCGCGCCGGGTCGGCCGTGTACTCGGCGTGCACGGCCAGCGCCATCTGGGCGTCGGACAATTCGCGCGATGGGTCGACCCCGCGCCGGCAGGCATCGACCTTGGCTTGCGAGATATCCAGGCCGATGGTGGGCCCGAGTTTGCCGAATTCAACGACCAGGGGAAGCCCGACATAGCCGAGGCCGATAACGCCGATAGTGCCGATAGTGCCGATACTGCCGATACTGCCGATACTGCCGATAGTGCCGATAGTGCCGATAATGCCCGAAGCGGCTGAAGCGCCCGAACCGGCTATAGCGCCTGTGGCGCCAATTGTGCTCATGATGTCCTTGTTCGAGAGGTCAAAGGCGCGCCGCTTCCTTGAGAAACAGCCAGAGAAAAGCCACGTCATCGATAAAGTAACGGCGGAACATGCGCCGCGGTTCCTGCAAAAAACGGTAAAACCATTCCAGCCCCGCGCGCTGCATCCAGCGCGGTGCGCGCCGCACCAGCCCGGCCGCAACGTCAAAGCTGCCGCCCACGCCCATGGCAAACGGCACCTGCATGCGGGCCTGATACTGGCCCAGAAACTGTTCTTTTTTGGGAGAACTAATGGCCACGAACAGCAGGTCGGCGCGGCTGGCGCCCACCTGTTCCACCACATTGATTTCCTCGGCCGCGCTCCAGTAACCGTTGCGGTGGCCGGCGATGACCAAGCCACGGTATTTTTGTTCGTACAGCGCACGCACGCGGGCCACGACTTCTTCGCGCGCGCCCAGCAAAAACACGCGCCAGCCGCGTTCGGCCGCGCGCTCCATCAAGGCTTCGAACAGGTCGATGCCGGCCACGCGTTCCTTGAGCGGTTTGCCCAGCAGGCGCGCCGCCCACACCACCGGCATGCCGTCGGCGCTGACCAGGTCGCAGTCATTGATGATGCGGCGCAGCTCAGGCGCGCGGCTGGCCTTGACGAGCTTGTCGACATTGACCACCACATGCTGGTGCGGCGTGCCCGCGCGGATAAAACCGTCGACCCGGTGCAGGGTCTCTTCCATGGACAGGTTGTCGATCAGACAGCCCATCATGGAAATGCGCTGTGTCACGCAAGTTCCCTCGCGAGCACGGCGACGATGCGCTCGGCGGCCTTGCCATCCCACAGGTCTGGACGGCGGCCCTGCTTGCCTTCGCCGCGCATGACCTTGCGCGCTTCGGCCACGATGCGCACCGGATCAGTGCCCACCAGCACGTTGGAACCTTCGTCGACGGTGACGGGGCGCTCCGTGTTTTCGCGGATCGTAATGCAAGGCACGCCTAGCGCCGTGGTTTCTTCCTGCAGGCCGCCGCTGTCGGTCAGCACCACCGTGGCGTCTTTCCAGAGGTTCAGAAAAGCCATGTAGGCTTGCGGGCCGACCAGCGTGATGTTCGGCCCCAGGTCGATGCCGAAGCTGGCCAGGTTGGCGCGCGTGCGCGGGTGCACCGGGAAGATCAGCGGCAAGTCGGCCGCAATATCCTTGAGGGCGCCGGCGATGCGGGTCATCATGGCGGCATCGTCGACATTGCTGGGACGGTGCAGCGTGACGACGCCATAGCGCCCACTTTTTTCCGCCTGCGCCGCCTTGAAGGCGCTCGTTTCAAAGCCGGAAGTGTCGGTGCGGGTCAGCTTGTCGGCCTGGAACAGTACGTTGTCGACCATGACGTGGCCGACGTAGTGAATGGCCGAGTCCGGCTTGCCTTCGCGCTGCAAATGCTTGACGGCCGACGGCTCGGTGACAAAAAACCAGTCGGTGATGCTGTCGGTGACGAGACGGTTGATTTCCTCGGGCATGGTCATGTCGCCGCTGCGCAAGCCCGCTTCGACGTGTGCGACGGGAATGTTGAGCTTTTTGGCGGCAATGGAACACGCCAGCGTGGAATTGACGTCGCCCACCACCAGCACTGCGGCGGGACGCTCGGCGATGCACAGTTCCTCGAAGGCGACCATGATCTTGGCCGTTTGCGCCGCATGGCTGCCGCCGCCCGCGCCCATGAAAATGTCGGGCTGGGGAATGCCCAGTTCCTCGAAGAAGACCTCGTTCATGTCGCGGTCATAGTGCTGGCCGGTATGAATGATTTTGAAGGTCAGCGCTTGCTGGCTTTGCAAGGCGCGCACGATGGGTGCGATCTTCATGAAATTGGGCCGGGCACCGGCGACGAGATAGATCAGTGGCATGGTTGTCCAAATTTATCAAAAGTACAATTATAGTGGGAATAGCGCTTTTTTTGGCGCGCGATTTCAGCCGTGCGCGGTGCAACTGCCAGCGTTTTCAGGCAGCACCCCTTCCATATCGTCCACCCGCAGCACAAAACGGTGCTTGCCGTTCTTGATACAAATAAATGGCGAGTTGATAAAAAACCGTATCACGTCAAAGCGCAGTGCCGCAGCAATGCGGGCGCGGTAGGTGTCTAGCGCGGCGCCCAGTGCCGCGTCCGGGCACTGCACGATCACGGCCAGTTGCCGCGCATCGTAGAGCACCTGGAAGGCGGCAATGCGCGCATCTTCGCGAAAAAGATGGGTAAAAAATTCGGAATGGACGGTATTGCCCGCGCTGTCGTGCACCAGGTCGTTGGCGCGCCCGATCACGCTTTTGATCAGGGGAAAGCCGCGCCCGCACGGGCACGGGGTGTCCGCCATGGCGACCAGGTCGCCCGTGTCGTAGCGCGGCAGGAAAAAAGCGTCGTTGGCCAGGTCGGTGGCGATCAGCCGGCCATCGGGCAACACTTCGTGAAAGGCGCGCTCGGTGACCAGGTGAAAGCCGTCGCGCCGTTCGCATTCGTAAGCGGACACGCCGGCGTCGTTGCAGCCGTACTGGCTGTAACACGGCGCACCAAAAGCGCGCTCGATGTCGGCGCGCATGGCCGCGCTGAGCACTTCGGCGGTGCACACCACTCCGCGCAGCGAAAAGTGCGCGCGCGCGGGCCCGGCCAGGACATGCAGGGCAAGCCGGTGAATGGCCGACGCATAGCCGTACAACAAGCGGCAGCGCGCGATGCCGGCGGCGTAACGGTCCAGTTGCGCGCTCGCCAGGTCGAAGGCGGAAAACAGGTGCACATTCATCAGCCGGTAATACAGCTGTTGCTTGTAGCCGGCGCCGAACAGTGCGCTGCCAGCCAAAAAGGCGACCGGCTCGCCCAGCCGATAGCCGGCCACGCGCCAGCTGAGCAAGATCGCCGCCCACAGGTAGGACTGGGCGCGCACGCCCGTCACGTAGACGAAGGGTTCGCCGGTCGAGCCGCCGGTTTTTTTGCGCACCAGCTTGCCGTGGTAAGCACGGTTGCGCAAGCGCTCGCGGTTGGCGAGCGCGAAGGCTTTGTCGATGACGGGGAACTGGGCAAAGGCGCCGTAGCGCGCGTGCAGCGCGCCGGCGCCGCGCACCGTGGCCACATACTGAGCGAGGGCCAGGCGCTGGCGCGCGGCAAGCACGGCAGGCGGGGCGAATTGAAGCGCTTCGAGTTCGCGCAGCACGGCGAGCGCGCGCGTGCCGCGCACCAGGTCGATCAGGGCAAACCTGAACCTGCCGGCCATTGCTTGCAACACCGAACCGTCGCACGCCATGCCCACCCCTTGTGCACTATTGCACCGTTACGTCCAGGTCGCTTACCGTGATCACGCGACCGCCAGCGGTAATCGTAGCACCGGAACTGCCGAACACGATGTCCGGCTTGGCCGACAGACAGTCGGTGCGCAACACCGACACGATCAGGCCGCTGGTGCGGGGATTGCTGAAGCTAAACTTGTTCCAGTAATGGGGCCCGGCTGGCGTGGTCGGAGCCGGGTAGTACCCCTGGCTGCTGCTGATGGCCAGCGCGTCGGGCGAGGCCACTGCGCCGCACAATTCGGCGGGCGCATTGGCCGCCCGGAAAGCGGCAGCCGTGCCGCTGAGCGGAACCGGCGTGTGCAGATTGTATTCATAACGGCGCGCCACCGTGCTGGCCAGCTGGTCGACCGTGACCAGCGTCGAAGGCCGGATAAAAATCACGGTGCGTTTGGCTTTGCTCAACAAGCCGCTGTAGGCGGCGCTGGCGTCGCCGCTGGAAATGTCGTACGCCGGCGTTTGCTCGAAGCGCGTCAGGCGCCCGGCCGCGGCGCGTTCGCCCAGGCCAGTCGGACCCAGGCCCTGCCCCTGGCCACCATCGACCGTGATGGCGTTGTGCGCGCGCGTTTGCTTGTAGTAACTGCGCCAGTGGGGCGAGTTGTAGTAGTCATAGACGCCGCTGTCCATGGCCAGTACGGTGCCCTTGGCATACAGCACGAAGCTGTTCTGGTCGGCGTGGGAATGGTTGACTGAACCGAAGGGGCTGCTCTTGAAGAACACCGACGTGCGCAGGCGATCGGTGAGCGCGCTGTGCATGATCGACCAGCCGATCACGGGAAAATAGGCGCCGCTGGGCTGGGTGGCGGGCAAAACCGCGCTGGCAGTCGATTCGCGGGGACTGAGCAGGATATGCAGGCGCGCATAATCCTCGCCGCTTTGCTGCTTGCTGTACCAGCGCGACAAGGTGGTGTCGGAGCGGTTCATGATGGCCTTGCCAAAGCGGGCCCAGTCTTCCTTGCGGTTGACTTCGGCGCCGTCGCCAAACACCCCGGCCGGCGTGCCGGGCGGCAGCGCGTAAGCGATGAAGCGCGCGAACTCGGTCAGCCACGGCTTGCGGTAAAACGGCACGCCGAGCACGCGTTCGACCAGGTCCCACATGATCAGCGACTCGCCCGCGTCCCATTCGGCGTAGGTGGAGCCGTTGGCAAAGCCGCCGTCGTCGCCGCCCCACGGACTGACGCCGGCCACGTAAGTGGGCAGCGCGTTGCGCAGCCAGGAATTCATTTCGGGCATGTCGCCGCGCACGATCAGCAAGGCGCCGACGAACTTGCCCAGCGCATTGAAGGCAATCCCGTTTTCCGAGTACAGGCGCACCGTGTCGGCCACCTTCAGCAGGCCGGCGTTGCCGCAGGAGAGCAGGATATTCTTGACCGCCTGGCGGTCGCTGGCGCTCATGCCGGCGTAGGCAAAGTCGTAGGCCAGGCCGTAGAACCAGACGTAGTCGCGCGTTTCGGCGACGTCGCCGCTGCACTTGCGCGCCAGCACGGCCGGCGTGAACAAGGTCATGCGGGCGCGCATTTCGTTCAAAAACCAAGGGTCGCGCGTAATGTACCAGGCCACGGCCGCTTCCGCCATGCCTTCCAAAATGCGGGTTTGCTGCCACCACGTGCTCATGCGCACGGCGCTGTCGGCCGCGTTGATGTTGGCGCGCAGCGCGGCGCTGGTGTTGGCCACGGGATTGCGCTTGAGGTAGCCGGTCAGCGCCGTGATCGACGTCGATCGCTCGGCCTTGGTGGCGGCCACGATGCCGGCATAGTCGGCCTGGCCCTTGAATAGGCGCGGGTGGGCCATGGCGGGAACCCTGGCGTCGAAATTGTCGAGCGCGGTGCCCAGCGCCGTGCCGCTCAGAGCGCTGGCGGTGACGCCCAGCTCGGACGGAGAATAGGTCTGGGGCGTGGCGGTGAACTGCGCACGGGCGGGCGAGCACAAGGCTGCAACGCAGGTGGTGGCGATGGCAAACTGTTTGATCATTGCAGCAACTCCTCGTAGCGACGGCGGAGACGCGCTAACACTTTTTCCACATGATATTCGGACTGCACCCGCTCCAGTCCGCGTGCGGAGATATTGTCCGCAAGAATATTATCTTGCAGCATTTTCAGGATGGCCGCAGCTAACTTGTCGATATCGCCGGGCGGCACCACAGTTCCGTATCTTCCATATGCCAACAGCTCGCCAATGGCGCCCACGTCGGTGGCCACGACGGGTGCGCCGGCGGCCATCGCTTCAAGCAAGCTCATCGGCAATTGCTCGTGATGCGATGGCAAAACGAACACGCCCGCCGTGGCCAGCAGCGCGCGGCGCTGCTCGGCATCGATCCAGCCGGGGAGTGACAGGCTGTCAAGCAGGCCCAGCTTTTCGGCAAGTGCCTCCAGCGGCCGCGCGTCGCCATCGCCGGCCAGCACCAGGCGCGCGTCGGGCCGCGCCGCGTGCACGCGGGCAAAGGCGTGCAGCAGGTCGAACACGCCCTTGCCCGCTTCCAGCCGTCCAACAAAGAGCAGGTTCGCGCCCGGCGCGCGAGGCAGGGAAGGCGCGGGCGCGACGGGATTGGGAAACAGCTCGATCTCGGCCTGCGGACAATGTTCGCGCAGCAGCGCGGCCGACGCGCGGGTGAGCGCAAAACCGGCGCGCGCGCCGGCCAGCAGCGCGAGCGCCAGGCGGCGCCGGCGCCGGCCCAGGCGCTGGTCGAGAAACTGGGCGAACTGGCCGCCGTGCAGGTGGATCAGCACCGGGCAACCGGCCAGGCGCGCCGCGCCGATGAAGGCTGCCTTGCGCCAAAAACTGGCGCCCGAGGCCAGATGCACATGCAGCAGCGCCACGCGGCCCAGGGCCAGCAAGCCGGCCACCTGCGCCAGCGCGGCCAGCGCCCTGCCCGCCTTGCGCGCGCGGCTGCCGTCGACCTGGGTGGCGATGAAGCGGCAGCCGTCACCGTTGCCGTAGCCGTGCGCGAGCAAGGTGGCGATGACGCTGGCCATCCCGCCGCGCGAGGCGGGAGAAGGCCCGATCATGACAATGCTTTTCATTAGCGGCGGGGAAGGGGTATCAAGAGCGGGTATCAAGAGCGGGTATCAAGAGCGGGTATCAAGAGCTGGTATCAAGAGCGGGCATCAAGAATGGACATCAAGAACGTGCATCAAGACCGGGCATCAAGCACGGGCATCAAGTCAGCGTGGAATGCTGCAGGTGCGCAAACAGGGCTTCGTAGCGCGCCAGCATGGCGTGCAGGTCGAAGCGCGCGCGCACCGTGGCCAGCGCGCCCTGCCCCAGACGCGCCCGTAGTGGCGGATCGGCAATGCGGCGCAGCGCGGCGGCCAGGGCGTTCACGTCGCCGGCGGCAAACAGCAAACCGTTGGTGCCATGTTCCACCTGTTCGCGCATGCCGCCCACATCGCTCGCCACCAGCGGCTTAGCCAGCGCCATGTATTCGAGCGTGGCGATGGGAAAGGTTTCACTGTGCGAGGTCAGCGCCATGACGTCGCAGGCGGCGATGAATGGACGCACGTCGGCCTGGAAGCCGGCCAGCACGACGGCGCTGTCAAGACGCAAGCGGTGGCGGCATGCCTCAATGCGCGCGCGCATGGGGCCGTCGCCTACCAGCAAGACCTTGACCGGCATGCCTTCGTGGCGCAGGTGCGCGACAGCCGCCAGCAAGTCCGCGTGGCGTTTTTCCTCGCGGAAAATGGCGCACAGACCAACCACCAGGTCGGCCGGACCAAAACCGAGCGCTTGGCGCAAGCGTGTGCCTTCGTCCTTTTGCGGCGGTGAAAAATATGCCAGGTCGATACCGTTGTGCACCACCTCGGTGTGGGCCAGGCGCAAGCCCAGGGCGGCAAAGAAATGGCGCTGGTGTTCGCTGACGAAGACCACGCACTGGGCCAGCCGGTAGAACTGGCGGTAGACCAGAAAGCGCGAGCGCGCGCGCCAGCCACGCCGCACCACGTCCGTGCTGTGGCAGATAAAGGCGAGCGCCGGACGGCGCGGCGCGCCTAGCCGCGCCAACGCTGCGAACATCAAGGAATATTGCGACGTGGCCACCAGCAGGGCGGGACACTCGAGGTCGATCAGGGCGCGCAGGCGCGACAGCGCCGCACGGTCCAGGCCGCCAACGGAGTTGCAGCACACGCAGGGCACGCTGCCACGTTCCAGTTCACCGGCAAGCTCGGCGTGCTCCTTGAGGTAGGCGACGGAGACCCGGTGGCCGCGGCGCGCCAGTCCCGTTGCCAGCGACACCAGGTGACGCTCGGCGCCGCCGCACTTGAGATGGTCGGCTACAAACAGCAGGTGCAGTGGCGTCATGGCGGTGATGGTGGCGGTGCTGGCATGGGCGACAGCGGCGCCATGGGTGGCAACGGTGGCAACGGTGGCGGCGGCGGTGGTGGCGATGGTGGCGATGGTGGCGATGGTGGCGGCGGTGGCGACGGCGCAGACATCCGCGATGGCGCCGATAGTGGCGATAGTGGCGATAGTGGCGATAGTGGCGATGATGGCGCGTCCGGCTCCGGCCCTGTCACGGCCAGTTCGGCGCGGGCGCGGCGGCCGATTGCGTGGCGCAGGTATTGTTTCAAGCTTTGGGCCACGCGCGCGGGTGCGTAACGCAGCGCGACGTGGTCAGGCCCGTAGCACCCCGGCTGGCAGTCCAGGCCATCGATGTTGGCGGCCAGCATGGCAGCCACCGTGGCTGGATCGGCCGGATTGGCGCAGGTGTGGGCGCCGCCCGTCCATTCGGCAACCAGGCTGGCGCAGGTCCCGGGCGGCGTGATGGCCCAGATAGGACGGCGCGCGCCGATGTAGTCGATCAGCTTACTGGGCAGGAACACGCTGTCGGCGGCGCTGGGCGCGTCGATGACCAGCAGCGCCGAGGCGTCGCGCGCCAGCGCCAGCGCGCTGCGATAGCTTACTTGGGGGCGGCGCGTGACCAGGCCAGGCGGCAGGGACTTGAACGCGGGCGAAGCCAGAAAGGCGGGGGCGATCGGCCCCACCAGCTCAAAGGCTACGCCGTCGAGCTGGCGCGGGGTTGCGCGGTGGATGCGCGCCAGGGCTGCGAACAGCGGCTCGGGAGAGCGCGCGCCGTAGCAGGCGCCGATGTGACGGATCACGTGGCGCGCGGGCAGTCCGCGCGGCGCGGCTGTCGCCTGGTGCGCCAGCGGCGTGGCGAAATTCTCCGTGTCCCAGGCATGCGGCAGCACGGCGGCGCGGCTGCGCCAGGCGGGCGGATACTTGCCCATCACCAGATCAAGCGTGCGCGCCGACGTAAACAGCACCTGGTCGGCCTGGGCCAGCACGCGCCGCTCCAACGCCAGGTTGACCTGGTGTTCGAGCGGCGTGGTCTTGTGGAAGGGATTGTCGGCCCACGGATCGCTAAAGTGGGCCAGCCACGGCAGGCCAGTGCGGCGCTTGAGCGTGAGTCCCAGCAGATGGTCGGACATGGGCATGCCGAAGCTGGCCAAGGCATCCGGACGGTGCGCCGCGATATGGTCCAGCGCGGCGCGGCAGGCGGCGCGGCGCCACGGGCCGAGCAAATCGGGACAGGCACCGTACAGGGGCAGCGCGCGCAGGGCTGCGCGGTGCCAGACGCCCTTGAGCGGCGGACCAGGATCGGCCACCTCGAGCGCGGCCACGCGCCGGTAAAAATTGGGATACTGGTCGAAGCCGGCGCCAGCGTCGGGCTGGGCATCGGGCGCGTGCAGCAGCGTGACGCGGGCGTCGAGGTGGTACAGCAGGCGCGCGACCTGGATCGCCTGCGGCGTCAGCTGGGGCGGGGCATAGCGGGAAATGGCGAGCAGGTTCATGCATTCTCCTTGACGCGGTCCGGCGGGCTGGGCGGGCTGGGTGGGCAAGCGGCGGCGGACACGAGCGCGGCCAGAATGCGCGCCGCCGCATGGCCGTCGCCGTAAAAGTTGCCGCCGGTCCCGGTGGGCGCGCCGGCGTCGAGCAGCGCGGCTACAGCGCCGACGATGCGGCTTTGGTCGGGCCCGACGAGGTGGACCATGCCCGAGGCGGCCCCTTCGGTGCGTTCGGTCAGTTCGCGCATCACCACCACCGGCTTGCCCAGGCTGGGCGCTTCTTCCTGCACGCCGCCGGAATCGGTCAGCACTACTGCGGCGGCCAGCATCAGAGTGACGAAGGGTAGATAGTCGAGCGGGCCGCACAGCACCAGATTTGACGCTCGCAACGGCGCCAGATGGCGTTCGACGGCGCCGCGCACGGCCGGGTTGGGGTGGACCGGGAACAGGAAATCGACCCCGGCGTAGCGCGCGCACAGCTCGGCGATCGCTCCGCAAATGGCGTCAAAACCGGCGCCGAAACTTTCGCGGCGGTGCGCCGTGACGAGCACAAACGGGCGCTGCGGCGCGCTGAAGTGGGCCAGGCCATGGCAGGCGAGCGCCGAACAGGCTTGGTCGCGGCAGGCAGGTTCGGCGTGCAGGCGCGCGCGCACCAGGTACAGCGCGTCGATGCCGGTGTTGCCGGTAACGTGGACGCGGGCGCGCGGCACGCCTTCGCGCAGCAGGTTGCCGGCGGCAACGGCAGTGGGCGCGAAATGCAGCGTGGCGATGGCCCCCAGCAGGCGCCGGTTCATTTCTTCGGGAAACGGGCGCTGGACGTCGCCCGTCCGCAAGCCCGCTTCAACGTGGGCCACGGGCACCCCGGCGTAAAAGGCGGCCAGCGCGGCAGCAAACGCGGTGGTGGTGTCGCCCTGTACCACCACCCAGTCGGGTCGCACGGCGGCCATCACGGGACCGAGGCCGGCCAGCGCGCCGGTGGTCACGGTGGTGAGCGTCTGGCCGGGTGTCATCAGATCGAGGTCGAACTCGGGCACGATGCCGAAGAACGCCAGCACGCTGTCGAGCATGGCGCGGTGCTGCGCCGTTACGCACAACGCCACTTCGACGCCGGCATGGGCGCGCGCGGCGAGCAGCAGCGGAGCGAGCTTGATGGCCTCGGGACGGGTGCCGCACACGAACAGCAAGCGAACTGGCGCGCCCATCACGCCTCCCCCGCCGCCGTCCGGCATGACGGAGCGCGCCAGCCCAGCAGGGAGCGCGCCTCGGCCAGCAGGCCGGCGCCCCTCAGCAGCAGCAGGTAGGCCAGCGTGTACAGCGCCGCCGCCAGCACCGCCTCGAGTCGGGACGCGCTCCCCGGCGCCATGGACATCGGTGGCGCAGCCAGCGCCGCAGATGGCGGCGCGCCCACCAGCGCCGTGTGCAACAGCGGCGACGGTGCGTCCCCAAGTCCGAGGTGCACTGAAACTGCGTTCAGTGTCGCGTTCAGTGTCGCGTCCGCTGCAGCAGCGCAAGGCGAAGCGGCGTGCAGTGCCGCGTCCCACATCCCGGCATGCAGCAGCAACAGCGCCGGCACGGCTGCCGCCAGCGCGCAGGCCAGGATGCGCAGCAGCGCGCCCCAGCGCTGCAGGCGGCGCAGCGGCACGCCCGTGGCGCGCGCGACCCGCCAGAAACTGAAGGCGTTGCCGGCCCCCAGCGTGAGCAGGTTGCCCAGCGCGGCGCCGGGCAAGCCCCACAGCACGGCGCCGCCGATGCCGGCAGCGAGGCCCAGCGGCAACAGCAGCGCGTCGGCGGCGAGCAAGTAGCGGCCCTGATTGAGGACCAGGGTCAGGGTGCTGACCTCGACCGCCACGCCCAGCAGCGCCAGGCAATTGACGCGCATTACGGCGGCCGCGGCCAGAAAGGCGGGCGTATAGACGAGCGCGACGATGTGCGCGGCCAGCACCGCCGTGAGCACCAGCACCGGCAGCAGCACGAACGCGACGGCCAGGTTGGCACGCTGGTTCAGGCCCAGCATGCCGGCCACGTCGCGCCGCGCCTCGAGCGCCGACAGGCGCGCGCCGATGGCGTTGGCGACGCTGGTGCGCACCAGCGCGACGAGCGGCATGATCACCGCGCCGATCGAAAACGCGGCGAAGGCGGCCGGGGGAAACAGGGCGGCGGCCACCCACTGGTCGGCCTGGCCGCGCAGCAGGAAGAGCGCCCCTGCCATGCCGAACGGCAGCGCGTAGGCGAGCTGGGTGCGCAGCAGTGACTCGTGCGCCGAAGGTGGCGGTGGCGGACGCGGCGGGCCGCCGCACCCGTCGCTGCGTACGGGCTCGACGTCGGTGTCCTGGCGCCGTACTTCGCCGACCACCAGCGCCAGCTTGAAGGCGGCATAAGCGACCAGCGCGGCAAAGACCAGCTCAACGCGGCCCCACAAGGCGGCCAGCGCGATGGCCGCCACGCGCAGCACCGCCAGGGCAACGATGAGGCGGGCCTGGCGGCCCACGTCGCCGCGCGCGCTGGGCAGAAATTCGGCCAGGCTGGCCGCCACCCAGAGTGTCAGGAAAGCCGGCAGGAACCAGGCCGCGCCGGCGATGCCGCGCAAGCTGGTCGGCAGAACACTGTTCCAGGGACCGAACAGCAGGCCGGCGCACGCGCCGCTGAGCAACAGGAGCAGCATGGTGTTGCGCACATACACAGCGCGCTCGGCGGCACCCGCGCGCGGCAGGAAATAGAACAGACTGCGGGGCAAGCCCAGCGGGGCCAAGGCCATTGCCGCGCCGATTGCCAGCCAGGCCAGCCGGTAGTCGGCAAAGGCCGGCGCCGGCAGCAGACGCACCAGCGCCACGGGCAACAGCAATTGCAGCGCGAAGTCGAACATGCCGGCGGCCGTCAGCGTCAGCGCGCCACGCCTGAGGCTGGCGTCAGGCATGGCGGCCGCCATCGACGTCAACTGCGGCGTGCGCATCGACGTCAACATTCGCGTGAGTATTGGCGTGAGTATCGGGGTGAACGTCGGGGTGAACGTCGGCCTTGACGCCGGCCTGGGCGTCGTCCTGAACATCGGCCCGAGCATCGGCGTCAAGATCGGAAGCCGCATCGGGGTAGTCGCAAAACTCGACATAGCCGGCGCTGCCGCGCGTGGAAATGACCCGTGCCGGAATGCCGACCGCCACCGCGTTGGGGCACAGGTCGCGCGAAACGACCGCGTTGGCCCCGATGGCGCAGCCGCTGCCCACGGTCACGGCGCCGATGATGGCCGCTCCCGGGCCGATGTAGACGGCGTCGCCGATCACCGGCACGCCCCTGCGCGCGCCGCGGTTGAGCTGCCCGATCGTGACCCCTTGCGAAATATTGCAGTTGCGTCCGATAACGGCCGCCTCATTGACAACGATGCCACCGTAGTGCCCGATGTAAAATCCAGGCCCGATGCGCGTGGTGTAGGGAATCGATATGCCAAAGCGCCAGCGCAGCCGTTTGTGCATCAGGCGCGCCAGCAGATGGGCGGGACGCCACGGCCAGCTCGAGGCGCGCGTCATGGCCGCCAGGCGCAGCCAGAACATGAAGCGAAAGCCGGGCACCAGCCGGTAGGCGCGCAAGCCCGCCGCCAGCCCGCCCTGCCCGCTCAGATGGCGGTACAGGTCGGCGCGCCAGAGCCGGCCGAGCGCGCGCCGCTGCACGCGGTTCATGACGGCACCATGGCAGCGAGGTAGGGCGCGGCCACCGTCTCGGGTGCCAGACGGGCGCTGGCGTACTGGCGGCAGCGCGCGCTGCAGGCGGCCCAGTCAGCCGGCGCGTTCAGCAAGGCGCGCGCGCGCGCGCCGGCCGCGTCGGCAGAGTCGACGACAAAGCCCAGACCGTGCGCGGCGATCAGGCCGTCGGGGTCAAAGCTGGCAATCACGGGCACGCCATGGGCCCACGCCTGCAGGTAGGTATTGGGGAAGCCTTCGAAGGCCGACGTGTTGACGAACAGACGCGCGTTGGCAAACAGCGCGCTGGTGGCGCCAAAGCGTACCTGCCCGTGGAACTGCAGGTTGGGCAGCAGCGCCGCCGCGTCGAGCACGCGCCGGTAGAGCGCTGTTTCGCCGGGGTGGGCCGCGCCAGCCATATGGCAGCGCAGGCGCGGCACCTGGCGCGCAATGTCGATGAACCATTCAGGCCGCTTCATAGCGCGCAGGTTGGCCACCCACAACAGGTCGGCGTCGCGCTCGTCAAGCGGGCGCACGCTGGCGGGCAATTCCGAAAACATGCCGGCCAGGCGCGCCTGTACGCCGTAGTGCTCGCGCAGCAGCTTGGCCTGGGTGCGCGTCTGGGCCAGCACCGCGTGGGCGCGCTGCAGGCCGTAGCGGTACAGCAGGCGGTCGCGCGCATGGCCGAGCATGAGCGTGGCCGGCGCGCAGTCGGCGTCGGACGCGACGCGAAACACGAAGCGGCGCGCATGGCGCCGGCAAAAATGCGCCATGACCGCTGCCATCGGTCCGGCGCAACTGGTGTAATAAATGTCGGCGTCCGCTTGCACCAGCGCATTCCAGGTGCTGGCCAGGCGCGGCGAAAAAAAGCGCAGGCCCGGCAGGCCGTCGGCCAGCGCGAAGGTCTTGCGCACGTCGACCCCGTCGATGCGCACGAGCGCGTTCTGGCCGAAGTCGCCCACCAGGGACGTGACCGCGTACCCCTGGCGGGCCAAGTGGCGCGAGAGCAAGGCATGCTGCACTTCTTCGCCGCCGATGTGCACATCCTGCCCGTCCAGGTCGGCAAATACGCCCCAGGCGTAATAGTTCAGCATGCAGATGCGCGCCGGCCGCGCTGGGTTGTCGCGCGCGCTCATCGGGCTTCCCCCGCCGGCGGGCCGAACGGCTGGTGGACCCAGGCCGGGGCCGATGCGACCGGCCTGGACCGGCCGTGCAACAAGCCGCCGCAGCCGAACAGGATGCCCAGTGCGATCCAGAAATAGGACTGCGAAAAGCTGGGCGTGAAATGGTCGTCCGTCAAGCCCTGCACAAACCACAGGGGAATGAGCACGGCGCCGCCGGCGAACAGGCCGCGCAGCGCGGGCGACGCATGCGCGCGCGACAGACGGATGAATTCGCGGCGCGCGAACAGCAAAAAAGCGAGCACAAAACCGAAGCCGACCAGGCCCAGGTCCATCAGGCCGCCCAGCCAGGCGCTGTGCGGCTGTGCCACCGGCAGCATGCGGTTGAGCCTCACGGGCGGGCTCCACAGGATGGAGTAGATGCCGTGCGGCATGACCGGTTCAGCCAGCACGTAGGGCAGCAGCGGCAGCCAGATGCCGTCCAGGCGTCCGGCGGTGACGGCGCCGCGATCGGCGCGGGCCACGCCCGTCAGCGCGCGCTCCGAGAGCGGCCCCAGCACGGCCGGGCCGATGCAGGAGGCCACGATCAGCGCCACGATCACGGCCTTGATACTGACGCGGCGCCAGAAATACACGAGGTTCACCAGCAGCAGGCCGACGAAGGCACCGCGCGAAAACGTCATCAAGACCGACACGGCGAACACCAGCGCCGAGACGAACAACAGGCGCCGGGTAAAGCCGGGCCCGTGCGCGCGGATCGAAAACAGCGTCAGCGCATAGAGCATGTTCAGGAGCAGCCCCATTTCATTGGCATGCATGCCCAGGCGCCCGAGGAAGGTGCGCGCCAGCGGCGAGGCCAGTTCGCGCAAGGTCATGCCGGAATTGACCAACAGGAAGCCAACCAGCGCGCAAAACACCCAGCCCGAGGCGAGCATCAGGTAAATGAAGCGCTCCGGCCGGCGGCTGTGGCGCACCGCGAGCGCCACCAGCAGCGCCAGCAGCACCATGAACTGGGGCTTGAAAAACATGTCGCGCAGGTAGCCCAGGCCGTCGTTGAACTGGATCAGCTTGTCCGCTTCAAAATGGCGCGGGATCAGGTGCACGCTGGACACGCCCACCGCGGCGGCAACGCCAATGGGCAGCACGTACCATAGCAGCAGGCGGGTGGGAATGAGCGGGTCGCGCCAGCGCCGCAAGCCGGCGTGCACGACGTAGGACACGGTGGTCAGGAACAGGATCAGGTTGAGCGGATTGAGGCCGCGCATGCCCATCATTTCGTGCGGGAAGAAGGTCAGCGCCGACAAAGGCATCAGCACGATGGCAAAGCCGACGCCGGCCCGGAAGTCGAGCAGCACCCACAAGGAAAACGCGGCCATGACGACAATCGCCGGCACCAGCAGGCCAATGAAGGGCACCGCCGCGCCAAGCACGGCGGCCAGCAGCAACAGCGCCGCGCCGGCCAGGGCGGCCCTGGCGCCGCCGTGGAACATGACGCGCGCGTACCCGCCTGGCGCTTCATGTGTGCTCCGCGCTGCCTGCGCGCCTTGCGCCGCCTGCGCCTGCGTGCTCTCACCCGTGCGTGGAAACTGGCTCATGCGGTCCTCACTGTGCGCCGGCACCCAGCAGGCGCGCGCGCACCGCAGGGTCAAGCGCCTGCATCAAGTCGTCGACAAAGGCCGCCTGCAGCGCGAACGCGGCTTGGGCGTCGGCGCCGATGGTCGAGACCCGGAACAGGTAGCCGTCGGGGATGTAGTCGGACAGCGCGTACTTCAGCTCAACCAACTGGCGGTCGAGGTAGCTGCGCACCACGCTGCTGCCCATCGTGAACCAGTACGTTACCGGTTCGATGCGCGGCCCGTTCGAAGCCACCATGCGCGTGACGGGCACGTTGCGCCCGCCCACCCGCAGCTGGCCGCTGCGCAGCGCGTCGATCTGAAAGCCTTGCGCCACATAGCACACTTCCTGGCGGTGCGCGCGCAACTGGCGCGTCTGGTTCGATCCATAGGCGATGGCCAGCATCACGCGTTGTCCCTGCGGGTTGACGTAGGTGCGACTCAGCGTCTGGCTATAGATCTGGCTGATGGCTTCCTGCTTGACGCCGGACGGCACCACGGCGAGCACTTGCGGGTCGAGCCGCCAGCGCCCAAACGCGGCCGGCACGCTGGTTTCGAGCACGATCTTGGGCGCGGTATCGGCCAGCAGTTTTTGCGGCTTGATCAGTACGGCGGCGAGCGCGGCGCAAGCCATCAGCAGGGCCGGCGCCAGCGTGGCGCGCGGCGCGCCGAAGGCTGCGCTGGCTGGCGCGCGCGGCGCGGGCGCGCCGGCAGCGCGCCGGAACAGCGGGATGCCGGGACCGGCCACGCCGACGCGCAACAGCGAGTCGGCCGCGATGATCAGCATCAGCGCGCTGACAAACAGCACCATGCCGGCAAAACCGTGCAGGAAACCCTGCCCCGCCGCGTCGCCCAGGTGATAGGTGACCAGCGTGAGCACCAGCACGCGGATCACATTGCTGGCGAAGGAAATGGGCACGATCAGGATGGCCAACAACACATTGCGCGCCAGCGATTGATGGCGCACGACGTTCAGGTACAGCAGGCCAAGCGCCTCGAGCGTAAACAGCGTGTGCAGGCCGGCGCAGGCGTCGGCCACGAGCAACTGGTATTGCCCGATCTGCAAAATGACGCCGGTGCGCGAGATCGGGTAGCCGGCCCAGTAGAGCAGCTTGTCGACCAGGTAGGAGACGGCGGTTTTCATCGGCAGCGTCAGCATGTCGACCAGGGAGCCGGGCAACGGCAGCATGAACAGCATGAAGAACAGGGCGAACCACTGCACCCGCAACGCCGCGCCGCCGCGGGCCAGCAGCAGCAGACCGGCCAGGTTGGCCAGCAGGGAGCCGATCTCGAAGAGCGCGATATCCTGCGAGCGGCCCAAGAAATACAGCGCGCAGCCGAGCAGCAGCGCCGGCCAGCCCAGCCAGCTGCCGGGCGCGCCTTCGCTGGCGGCGAGCATGGCATTCCAGTTGCGGTAAATGAGCCACAGGGCGATGCCGAGGATGATGGGTCCGTGCGCCTGCTCTTCGGTGCCCCAGGGGCCGGTGAACATGCGGTACAAGCTGGGTATGTACATCAGCGCCAGCACCAGCGCCAGCGGGGCCCAGCCCGCGGTCTTGCGCAGGGCGCGCGCGCGCGACGCGCTGCCAGCCGCGCGCGCCATACCAAAGGCGCCATTGGCGGCGGCACTGTTGGCGGCGGCGCTGTTGGCGGCGGCGCTGTTGGCGGCGGCACTGTTCCCGGTCGCGCCGGCACCCGCTGGCGGCAACCGCAGGCTCATGGGAACTCCACCAGCACCGCGCCGAGCACCTTGGCGCCGTTCTGGCCCACCTTGTCGGCCAGCGCATGCAGCTGGTCAAGGTGGGTGCGGTGCTTGCGCGCCACGATCAGCACAGCGCCGGTGCGCGCGGCCAGCAGCAGGGCGTCGAGCGCGCGCGCGCTGGGCGTGACGTCGTACAGCACCACGTCGTGGCGCGCCTCGAAAGCGGCGTTCAGGCTGGTCATCGCCGGGCGGCTGAGCAGCTCTTGCGGATTGGGCGGCAGGGTACCGGCGCCCAGCAGCGAGAGCGTGCCGAACGACGCCAGCGGTTCGGTCAGGTCGGACTCGATGCGCCCGGCGAGCATGTCGGCCAAGCCCTGGCGCGCGCCCGTATTGAAAATGGCTTGCTGCGACGGATGGCGCAAGTCGGCGTCGACCAGCAGCGTGCGCCGCCCGAGCTGGGCAAAGGCGACCGCGAGGTTGGCGGCAAACAGGCTGGCGCCGTCGCCCTGCCCCACGCCGGCCACCACCAGCGACTTGTGGCCGCGCGCGAACCAGCGCAGCAGCAGCTGGCTGCGCACGGCGCGCAGCGTTTCCGCCCGCGCGCCAAAGGGATCGCAGGCGGCCACGAGGTAAGGCGAACAGCCGCCCTGGCCCGGTTGCACGTACGGATAGTCGAACTGGCGCGCCAGCACCTGATCGATGTCATCGTCGTCGACCAGGCCCAGGCGCTGGGCCGCTTCGCCGAAGCGAATGCCCAGTTCGTCCTGCATGCGCAGCACGCGCTCGGCGTGTTCGGGGGTGATTTTACCGGCAGCGAGCAGCAGCGCGCCAATGCGCGACTCGGCGCGGCGCTGCTGTTCGGCTGCGGCGATGGACAGTTCGGAATGGGTCATGCGATTCCCCTAGTTGAGCCGCAAACGGCGCGGCAGCATGGCGAGCATCGGATTGCGGCGCGCGCGTGTGGGCGCGCGCCAGTCGATGACGCCGAACACGGGCACCTGCAGCACGTCGACAACGTCGGCGTCCGAACGCACCCGGCGGTCGAGCATTTCGGCCAGCAAGGCGAACGCCAGACCCAGCATGGCACCCAGGAACAGCGCGACCATGGTGTTGAGCATCACGCGCGGGGCCGCCGCGCCGCTCGGAGCGGTGGCCGGGTTGAGCACGGAAATGTCGGACTGTTCGGATTGCCCCTCAATCTTGGTTTGCGAAAAGCGCTGCGCGGCCGCGTCAAAGGCGCGCTGCGCGCTCTCGACGTCCTTGACCAGCACGCCGAGCTCGTCGTGGT
The DNA here is from genome assembly GCF_049896185.1 of Massilia sp. TSP1-1-2. Lineage (NCBI taxonomy): Bacteria > Pseudomonadati > Pseudomonadota > Betaproteobacteria > Burkholderiales > Oxalobacteraceae > Massilia > Massilia sp. TSP1-1-2. The sequence continues at coordinate 275,515 of NZ_JAFCTU010000001.1, read as the reverse complement.
TGCGGTTCAGTTCGAGCACGCGCGTCTTTTGCGCCTCGAGCGCTGCGCGCAGGGCCCCCGCGCGCTGCTTGAGAATCTGCGCGTTGTTGCTCACGCTGTTGGAGGCCGACGCCAGCTGCGCGCCCAGCAAGGTGCGGATCTTGTCGACTTCGGCGCGCACGCTGCGGTACTGCGGGTGGTTGCTGCCCAGGCGCGCGCCCACCTCGGCCAGGCGCGTTTCGGCCGAGGCAAGCTGCACCTTGAGGTTTTGTACCACCGGGCTGGCCGCCACGTCGGGCGACTCGGCCGCGCGCTCGCCCAGCGCCATGCCCTGGCGCGAGGCGGCCTCCATGGCCTGGGCCTGGGCCGCGACCAACTGGGCCGACAGGTCGCCCAGCCGGTTCAGCTCAACGTCGACGCGGCTGTCGATGCTGACGATGCCGCGTTCCTGCTGGTATTTTGACAGGCGGCTCTGCGCCGCTTCGACATTGTCGCGCAACAGCCTGGTTTGCTCGTTGAAGTAGGCGGCCGCCTTTTTCATCGGTTCGGCCTTCAGTTCGACCGACAGCTTTTGGTATTCGTCGGCAAAAGCGTTGGCGATGCCGGCGGCAAAGCGCGGGTCCGAACTGCGGAAATTGATTTCCACCACGCTGCTCTCGCGCGACGGCACCACGTCCAGGTTCTTGAGGAGCAAGTCCGCCAGCCAGTCGCGCACGCTGCCCTCGCCGCCGGTGCTGGCGCGAAAGCGCTCCAGCACTTCCGGGCTGGACGCCAGCTTGAGGCGGTCGACCACGCGCCCGGCCACGTTCTTGCTGCTGATGATGTCGATCTGCGTGGCCATGTAGCCCGGCAGCAGCTGGCTGGGGATGACGATGCCGGTCAGGGTGTCCATGCCCTTGTAATTGAGCAGCACCGACGCGGTCGCGTTATACGACTTGGGCAGCAGCACGCTGACCAGGAAGGTCAGTGCAACGGTGACGAGCACGGTGGCGAAGATGATGCGCCTGCGCGCAAGCAGGATTAGCAAGAACTGGAACAGTTTCATCGGGCTACACTCCTGGTGGTGCCGGCGCCGCCGGCGATGGATCAGAACCAGCTCTCCTTGACATACACGACGTCGTCGACCTGGATCAGGTCGTCGCCGCGCGCTTTGATGGTGCGCAGTTGCCCTTGCCCGTCGCGCCGCTTGATGACCAGATCGCGCTCGGTGCCGCGCAGCGACAGCCCGCCCCCGGCCGACAGCGCCTGCGTCACCGTCATGGCCCGTTCCAGGCGAAAGGCACCGGGGCGCTGCACCTCGCCGTAGATATAGAAGCGGGGCGCACGCTCGACAAAGACAACGTCGCTGCCGCTGACCGGATAAGCGTCACCCAGCTGGCCGGCGCGCATCAGCTGCACCACGTCGACTTCGTCGCGCGTGCTCTGGCCGTTACGCGTGCGAATCAGGCTGACCTTGTCGCCACCGTCGCTGGAAATGCCGCCCGCCATGGCCAGCATGTCCATCAGGCTGCGCTTGCCCTCGACCGGATAGCGGCCCGGGCGGTTGACCTGGCCCAGCACCGACACCGTCTGGCTTTGCACGGCGGTGACGATGATGTTGACCTGGGGTTTTTTGACGTAGCCGCCGGCCTCGAGCAGCGCGGCGATTTTTTTTTCGGCCGCCGCCGTCGACAGCCCGCCGACTGCCACCTGCCCCACCAGCGGAAAGCTGATATTGCCCGCTTCGCTCACGCGCGTTTCAAGCGCCAGGTCGGGGCTGCCGTAGACCGACACCTTGACGACGTCGCCCTCGCCCAGCGGCAGGTCGGCGCCATGGGCAGCGCTGATGGAAAGCATGAACAGAGTCGCCAGGGCGGCATGCAAAAGTCGTTTCATGTTGTCACCTCGCTTGATGAGTGATGATGGGAATTGCCAAAAAAGCGCATGCTTATTTCAGTCCGGCCACGCCGCGCGCGGTCGCCTCGTACCCCGCCGCCGCCGACCGGGTTGGGCCGGCCGGGCTGGCGGGGCTGGCCGGGCTTCCGGCAGCGGCTGCGCTGGCCTGGCTGGCGCCGGGCAATGCCGCCAGGTTGAGATACTCGATGCGCGCGCCAGCGCGCAGGCGCGCAAGTTCGGCCTCGGCCGCCTCTTTGCCGCGCTTGGTCATGAGGAATTTTTCAATCTGGGGCGCCGCCAGCGCCAGCGAGGCTGGACTGTCCTTGATGCCGGTGATGCTGACCAACATGCTGCGCGCCCCTTCCTTGACCACGAACAGGCGCCCGGGCGTCATGCTTGCCAGCCGGGCCGCCAGTTCGGGCGCGAGGTCGGACGTGGTGCGCGATGCCTCGCCGCGCACGTACTTGATGCGCCTGGCGTCGAGCCAGGCGGCCACGTCGTCGAGCGTGCGCGCCTTGTCGGCCGCCAGCTTGAGCTCGTCGCTAAGTTCGCTCGTGTCGATGATGAGCTGCTGCATGTCGAACTGCTTGCGGCGGGCGAAAAATTCGGGATGCTTGCCGTAGTACTCGCTTACTTCCGCCGCGCCGGGCTTGTCGATGCCGCCGATTTTTTTCTGCATGTACGCTTGCGCGACGATCAGCGACTTGGCCCGTTCGATGGCCTGCACCACCTTGGGATCGCGGTCGAGCTTTTCGCGCGCGGCCTCGTTTTGCAGCAACTGGCGGTCGATCAGCGCCTCAAGCAGTTGCTTGCCGGCGCCTTGCTGCTGGGCTGCCTGCACATTGGCGCGCTGCAGTTCTTCGTTCAGCTGCAGCACGGTGATTTCCTTGCCGTTGACGCTGGCAAGCGCTTGCCCCGGCTTGGCCGGCGCATCGTTTTTGCTGCACGCCACCAGCAGGCCGGCGGCAAGCATGAGGGCCAAGATGTTCGTATTCAATTTGACTCCTAGCAATATTGTTAAGATTAATTAATACATAACATTCTGTCGAAATTATCACACACATAAAAAAAGAACGCGCCCATCGTGGCGACGAATTCCGCGCTGCATGCCGGGCTCGTGGCCCCGCCGCTCAGTGCGCGTTTTCGCGCGTGAGCACGACCTTGACGGTCTTGACGATGATCCACAGATCGAGCCACAGCGACCAGCTGCGCAGGTAATCGAGGTCGTAGCGGATGCGCGCTTCCATCTTCTCGAGCGTCTCGGTTTCGCCGCGCAAACCATTGACCTGGGCCCAGCCGGTGATGCCGGGCTTGACCTTGTGGCGCAGCATGTAGCCCTTGATCAGCTTGCGGTACTGCTCGTTGTGCGCCACCGCATGCGGGCGCGGCCCGACAATGCTCATGCGTCCCTGCAGCACGTTGACGAATTGCGGCAGTTCGTCCAGCGAATGGCGGCGCAAGAAAGCGCCCAGGCGCGTCACGCGCGGATCGCCCGCGCGCGCCTGGACGATGGCCGCGCCGTCGTCGGTCACGGTCATCGAACGGAATTTATAGACAATGATTTCCTCGCCATACAGCCCATAGCGGCGCTGGCGGAAAATGACCGGCCCGGGCGAGGTGCACTTGACCGCCAGCGCAATGAGCAGCATGGCCGGCAACAGCGCTGTCTGGATCGCCAGCGCCAGCACAATGTCGCTGCCGCGCTTGATCATGCTGTTCAAGCCCATGAAGGGCGTCTCGCAAATGGCGATGGCCGGCATCCCGCCCACATTGTCGAAGCGCGCCTGCATCAGGTCGAATATATAAATGTCGGGCAAAAAATAGACCGAGGCGGTGGTGTCCTGCAATTCGTCCAGCAGGCGGCGGATGCGCGGCTGGGCCGAGATCGGCTGGCTAATGAAGATGAGCTTAATGTTCTGGGCCCGCACATGGGGTGCGATGTCGGCCATCTTGCCCAGCATCGGGTGGCGCAGCGCGGGCGGGTGGCGTGCGGCCAGGCGGTCGTCGAAAAAACCGTCGACTTGCATGAACAGGTTTTTCTGGCGCTCGCAAATGCGCGCGAATTTCAGTCCCACCTCGTTGGCGCCGATGATGACGACCGAGCGCACTTCCGTGTGCCTGCCCTTGACGACGGCGCCGCGCCGCAAGCCGATATGGCTGACCAGCATCAGCAGCGGCACGGCCAGCACCCAGGCCAGCAACACGCGCGCGTCATAGTAGTACACCAGGCCGCTGGTACGGCCCAAAAACAGCAGCACCGCCACCGTCAGCAGCCAGCCGAACAGCGTGTCGCGCGCGTAGGCCAGCATGCGCCCGCTGCGCCAGGCGCGGTAGGGGTCAACCTGCTGGTACACGGCCGACGAGACGAAAAAGGCCAGGATCATCAGCACCAGCGCGTAGCCGTTGAAGGGCTCGCTGAAAAAGCGCGCCGACAGGTACAGCGTGCCCATGATGATCAAAGGGTCGAGCACGCGCTGGAAAAACGAAATCAGCGGTATGTCGTTGACCGTCATGGCGCGTTCAAAACTGGGCGCTGGCACTCACAGAAAACGTGTTGGCCTTGAAACTGCCGTTTCCCAGGAAGACGGCGCCGCTGCGGCGCTGGTGCGCATAGTTGGCGTTCAGTTGCAAGGTGCTGCGGGGCGACCAGGTGACGCCGAGCGCCGCATTGCGCAGCCGGTCGCGGGCCTGGCCCTGCAGCGCCGACAGAAAGCCCCCTTGATAGCGCCGCCGCTCGCTCGACAGCGAGGCGTCCACCCGCACTTTGGCGCTTGCATCCCAGCTGGCCCCGGCGCTGGCGCCGCGATTCAGGCTGTAGCTGACCAGGTCGCTTTCGACGGCGGCGAACTCGCGCCAGGCCGCCGCGTTCAGGCGCAGTTTCTGGCGCGGATTGAGGCTGGCCGTGACGCGGCCGTTAAAGCCCTTGGCGTCGCGCTGGCCAAGCAGCTCGTGGCGGCGCCTGGCGTAGCCGGCCAGCACATTGACGCTGCTTGCACCGGTGACGTTCCAATGGACCTTTGCTTTAAGCTCGTCCTGGGTGAAGTCGTCGTTGACCAGCATGCCACTGATGCTGCGTGGATTCGGATAGCGTCCCTTGACGCGGCGCACCACCACGCCGGCCGTGCTCCCGCTGCGGGGCGTAAAGTCAAGACCTGCCTCCAGCGCGTCTTCAGTGCGGTCGTTCACTTGCTGGATGGGAATTTGATAGCTGTACTTGTCGCGCGCGGCGGCCACGCGCAGGCGCCACTGCGGATGCATGCGCCAAGCGCCGTCGGCATGGCCGCGCCGGTGCTCGCGCAGGTTGCGCTCGCGCGTGCGGATATCGGTGTACGGCGCCAGCGTTTCGGCGTAACTGGCGCCCAGGCTGCCTTCAAGCCGGTTGCCGAGCTGCCAGTCGAGCAGGCCGAGCATGTCCTTGCCGTTGTAGTCGATCTGCTTGAAGTGATCGAACTTGACGCTCGACACCTTGCCTTGCAGGTAGACCTTCTGGCGACCGTAGGCCTTGTCGAACAACAGTCCACCGATCAGGTAGCGCGCCCAGTCGCTGCGCTGGTTGTCGAAGGCGGGCCGGTCGCCGGGGATGCGAAACAGGTTGTCGTCGTGCAAGGCGCCGGCGCTGGCAACCAGGTGAAAGCCGCCCAGGGGGCCGGGCGGAGTTTCAGGGCGCTGCTGGGCCGCCGCGCCACCGGCGAAGGCCAGTAGCAGAAGAGGTAGCACCAGCGGCGCAAGGCCGGGTGCAAACGCCGGCCCGGGGCCAGGATGAAGACGCGAAATGGTTGCCATCGTCGTTTGTCTTGGTGTTTGGTCGTTCTGTTAGCACGGCAATCATTACCAAAATGTCCATTGAGCAGTACGCACGATCCACAGGCCGAGGATGCCGTTGGTCACGCCATGCGCAACAATGGCCGGCCACAGCGATCGCGCTCGCATGTACAGCACGCTGTAAGCGGCGCCTGCAACAATGCCCGCCAGCCAGAGGTTATGCTCGAAGCCGAACAGCACTGCGGCGATGGCCACGCTCGAGAGCCTGACCTTGGCTGGATCAACGGATTCAAAATTGCTGTTGTCGAGCCAACGCAGCAGGAACGAGCGCCAGAACAGCTCTTCCATTACAGGCACCACCAGCGCCGCGCCCGCAATGCGCAGCCCCACCAGCAACCAGTCGACCTGGCCGTTGGTACGGGGGTCGAAACCTGCCGGGGAACCGATCAGCATCCAGCCGCTGCTCAGGCTGATCCACAGTGCAAAAACGGCCAGGCCGACCAGCACAGCGATACCAGCCCCTATAGGAGTGAGCCGGATGCTGTGGAGTTCCGTGTAGTATCGCCAGCATATGACCAGGGTCACGACAACGGTAAAGATCTTGACGGGATAGAGCCAGCGCAAAGCAGACGCGGACACGCCTAGCCGCTCGCGCAAGTCGGCGACGACGATGAAGGCCATGTAGGCCAGGAAAGGAAGGATGCGCACCCATGCCGCGTGGCTGAGCATGGGCGCGTTGGCGGTGCTCGCCTGGAGTGGGGATTGCCTGTCGTTGTCGGACATACTGTTCCATTTCCAGGCACGCGGCCCGTGAATCTCACCCTTGCTATCAGCCCTTGGCGCGCGCCTCGATCAATTCCCATTTTTCAAGCGCGTCCACCAGCAACTGGTCGATCTGCTCGAAACGGGTATTCATGCGCTTGGCGTCGGCCGGATTGGTCTTGTAGAAATCCGGCGCATTGAGCTGGGCCGTGATGGCCGACTGCTCGTCCTCGAGGCTGGCGATCAACAGCGGCAGCTCGTCGAGCTCGCGCTGTTCCTTGTAGCTCAACTTGACTTTTTTGGCAACCGGCGTTTGCGCGGCAGCGGCGGCGGCGGCAGCCTTGGCGGCCGGCTTGGGCGTGGCCGGGGCCAGCGCCTTGACGCGTTCCCAGTCGCTGTAACCGCCCACGTATTCGCGCCAAAACCCATCGCCTTCGGCCACGATGACCTGGGTCACCACGTTGTCGAGGAAGGTACGGTCGTGGCTGACCAGGAATACGGTGCCGGTATAGTCTTCCAGCAATTCCTCCAGCAATTCGAGGGTGTCGATGTCCAAATCGTTGGTCGGCTCGTCAAGCACCAGGCAGTTGGCCGGCTTGGCGAACAGGCGCGCCAGCAGCAGGCGGTTGCGTTCGCCGCCCGAGAGCGACTTGACTGGCGAGCGCGCGCGTTCCGGCGCGAACAAGAAGTCGTTCAGGTAACTCATCACGTGCTTTTTGGCGCCATTGATTTCGACCCAGTCGCTGCCCGGCGCGATGGTGTCCATCAGCGTGGCGTTCTCGTCGAGCTGAGCGCGCATCTGGTCGAAATACGCGACCTGCAGCTTGGTGCCCAGCTTGACCTTGCCACTGTCGGCGGTTTCTTCGCCCAGGATCATTTTCAGCAAGGTGGTCTTGCCGGCGCCATTCGCGCCAATCAGCCCGATCTTGTCGCCGCGCAGGATGGTGGCGCTGAAGTCCTTGACGATGACTTTTGCGCCGTAGCTCTTGCTTACGCCCTCGAGGTCCGCCACGATCTTGCCCGAGCGCTCGCCCGACGTCACTTCCAGCTTGACCTGGCCTTGCTGGTCGCGGCGCGCGGCGCGCTGCAGGCGCAGCGCTTCGAGACGGCGCACGCGCCCTTCGTCGCGCACGCGGCGTGCCTTGACGCCCTTGCGGATCCAGATTTCTTCTTGCGCGAGCACCTTGTCGAACTTGGCCGCTTCCACTTCTTCAATTTCCAGCTGTTCGCTCTTGCGCGTCTGGTAGGCGGTAAAGTTGCCCGGATATGACAGCAGCTTGCCGCGATCGAGTTCAATGATGCGGGTCGCCACGTTGTCGAGGAACGAGCGATCGTGGGTAATGAACAGGACCGAGCCCTTGAAGTCGCGCAGCAAGCTTTCCAGCCACATGATCGAGCGGAAGTCGAGGTGGTTGGTCGGCTCGTCGAGCAGCAGCACGTCGGGCGCCGACACCAGCGCCACGGCCAGCGCCACGCGCTTTTGCATACCGCCCGAAAGCGTACCCATCAGCATGTCGCCCGATAGGCTCAGCCGGTCAAGCGTGGTATCGACCTTGTTTTGCATGCTCCAGCCGTCGCAGGCGTCGAGCTTGACTTGCAAGTCGTGCATGCGGTCCATCAGCGCGTCGTCGTCGCCCTGCCCGAACTGGCCGGTCAGTTGCTCGTACTCGGCCAGCATGGCAGCTTGCTCGCCCATGCCGGCGGCAACCGCGTCGAACACGGAGGTGGCCGGGTCGAAGCTCGGTTCCTGCTCGACGTAGGCGATTTTCAGGCCCTGTTGCTGGACCAGCAAGCCATCGTCGAGCTTGAACTTGCCCGAAATGACTTTCAACAGCGATGACTTGCCGGTGCCGTTGCGCCCGATCAGGCCGACGCGCTCCGTGGTTTCAAGGGAAAATTCTGCATGATCGAGCAGCGCGACGTGGCCGAACGCGAGTTGCGCCGACGATAGGGAGATGACAGCCATAGTGATTTCAGAGTGCGCGGCCCGGAACTGGCGGCCAAATTGAGGAAAGAACGCAGTATTGTACAGATAGATGCGCTACAGCACCCATCTGGGTGCCAATTTACCGACAAGCAACCGACAAGCGACCGACAAGCGACCGACACGCAGGGCGGCAAGTGGTGGTATCGCCAGCAGGAATCGAACCTGCATCTATCCCTTAGGAGGGGATTGCACTATCCATTGTGCGATGGCGACACACCAGCGGCGAATTATACAGGGTAGGCAGGCGTGCCGAAAGCTCAACAAGGGCATTGTTGTACGCGGCCGGTTGCGCGGCCCTCCTTCGTCGTGGCGCTAGTCGCCAAGAAACCGTTCCATTGGCGTTAAGGGGCGCGACAATGCTCACACAACGGTAAGCGCGATCAAAACGGCGCAACAGGCGCATGCCGCTTCCACCAGCGGCCTAGCTGCTGCCCACCGCGCTGTTCGCCGCAAGCAAGGTAACCGCACACCAGCGCGCCCCCTTCCCGCAAGCCATCGTTGCCGGCGCACAGTTTGCAGACCAGCTTACGCGCTACCTCCCCATCGTTGAGCAAACCGAGTTGGCGCTGCAAGCCGGCCATTGCCCCAAGATACGGGCGCACGCGCCTGGCGGGATACACCGACGCAAAAAATTCAGCGGCATAGCGCGCGCGCTTGGCCGCGATGCGCACGCGGTGCCGCTGCTCCGGCGTAGCGCCCTTGAGCTTGCTTCCACGCTTGAGCAGACGCTGCTGCTCCGCTGCCAGCACGGTATCGGCGAAATCGACAGCGTGCATCTTCAGCCGGGTCTTGCCTTTGGGCGATAGACCATCGCGCCAGCCGCGTTGGTCCACCCACTGTTCCAGGTGCTTGACCAGCCTTTTAAATCGCAGTGAGGAAACCTCCCGGGCCACCTGTTCGTGCGACGCCAGGCGTGCCTGTTGCACGGCATCCCTGACGCCGGCCAGCGCAGGGTTGCCCGGCAATGCATCCTCGACCTGCGGCAGCGTTTCGGTCAGCAGCACGTCCCAGTCGCGCGCCGGTCCGAGCTGGTCCATCAGCCACACCAGTTCCAGCGCGATCTCCTCGGGCGAGCGCAACACCTCATCGAACATCGCCAGCGCGGCGCGCAAGCGGCGCACTCCCACGCGCATCTGGTGCAAGCTTTCCATGTCATGGAAACGCGTAACGCCGACTTCGTTTTCCAGTATCTGTTCGATACCGTTGCGCATGATCGCCTCGAAGGATTGCTCCAGGCTCATGCGCTTGCTGAGGTGCAAAGCAGCAGCCTTGGCTGCTTTGGGTGTCGTGGGAAATTGAACAGCGGCGTCCATGTGAGTTCCTCCTCACTGCCATTGTGAGCGTGATTACCATACGAGGTGGTTTCGTTACCTCATTGTATGTTCAAGCAGTGAGCGTCCCGGCACCTTCGATCAGCGATCAGGCAGGCTGTCCAGAAACGCGGGACCACAACCGCGCAAGCGGGCCGGCGTGTCATCAATGAACGGCGGCGCCAGGATATTGTTGGCATATAGCGCCATCAATCCCGAGACCAGCAACACCGGCAGTGCAGTCCAGCCCAGTGGTTCGTAGGAATACCCCATGGCGCCAACGATGCACAGGCCGCCGAACACAAGCAGCCCAAGAGCGGTCAGATTGAAGGCGCGGCGGCGCTGACGATGCGCGCCGCACAGGCCGATGGCGAGTTTGACTTGCTTGCGTACGATCAGGTGGGCAATGATGTAAAACAGCAGCGCGACAAACAGCAGAATATACCAGCCCGGACTGTGCCAACTGTAGGTGCGCGGCTTGTCCATGGTCGCCGGCGCATTGCATTTCACGCAGCGCTCAGGCAAGCCTTGGCCCGCCGGCACCACCAGCAATTTGCCATCTCGAAAGCATTCAGTTCCCGAACTGTTCAGTGCGGACTGTGGTGGGGCATACGGATTGGCAACGGGTTTGTCGAAATTCAAGATGGCGCTCCGAGTGTCTCTGGTAACAGGATGATTGTTGCACATGCGCGCCGCAATAGTGGCGTGCCATCCTCATGCAAAATCATGACAAAATGTAATTTTTTGTATGTGCAGACAGACAGTGTTGGCCCTACTGCTCAGGAATCACCGCCGTCACCTCGATCTCCACCCGCGCCCGGTCTTCGATCAGCCCGGCCACCTGCACCGCCGTCATGGCCGGAAAATGGCGCCCGATCACGTCGCGATACGCCTGCCCCACTTCCTTGTGCGCGGCCAGGTATTCCTTCTTGTCGAGCACGTACCACGTCATGCGCACGATATGCTCCGGCTTGGCACCCGCCTCGGCCAGCACATCGACGGCATTTTGCAGCGCCTGGCGCACTTGTCCCGCAAAGTCGTCGGTATGAAACGCGCATTGGCCATCCCAGCCGATCATCCCGCTCACATGCACGCTGCGCCCGCTGGCCGCTATGCCGTTTGAATAGCCGCGGGCGCGGGCCCACCCGGGAGGTTGAAGAAAGTCCATGTCAAACCCTTTGTTGTCTAGCCGATCTGCTGTTCAGTGGCCGCGTCGCGCAGCAGTTCGCGCGCGATGATCAGCTGTTGCACTTCGGTCGCGCCTTCATAAATGCGCAAGGCGCGAATCTCGCGGTACAGCCGCTCCACGGGGTGCTCGCTCACCACGCCCAAGCCGCCAAACATTTGCACCGCCGCATCGATCACCTTTTGCGCCGTTTCGGTCGCCGTCATCTTGGCCATCGCCGCTTCCTTGGTCACCTTGCGGCCCTGGTCGCGCTGCCAGGCGGCGCGGTAGGTCAGCAGCGCGCAAGCGTCGATCCCGGTTGCCATCTCGGCCAGCTTGGCCTGCGTCAGCTGGAAGTCGGCCAGCGTCTGGCCGAACATCTTGCGCGTGGCGGCGTGGGCGATCGCTTCGTCAAACGCGCGCCGCGCAAAGCCCAGGGCAGCGGCGGCAACCGAGGTGCGAAACAGGTCCAGCGTTGCCATCGCCACCTTGAAGCCTTGCCCGCCCTCGCCCAGGCGTGCACTGGCCGCCACGCGGCAATTGCGAAACACCAGGCGCGCCAGCGGATGCGGCGCGATGACGTGGATGCGCTCGGCGATTTCCAGGCCCGGCGTATCGGCGTCGACTATCAAGGCGCTGATGCCGCGCGCGCCGGGCGCTTCGCCCGTGCGGGCAAACACCACGTAAAAGTCGGCGATGCCGCCATTCGAGATCCAGGTTTTTTCGCCATTCAGCACATAGCTGTCGCCATCGCGCACCGCGGCGCACTGCATCGCCGCCACGTCCGAGCCAGCCTGCGGTTCCGACAGCGCGAACGCCGCAATCGCTTCGCCGCGCCCCACGCGGGCCAGGTAGCGCTCCTTGTTGGCAGCGCTGCCGAACAGCGAAATGGCGCCGGAGCCCAGACCTTGCATTGCAAAGGCGAAGTCCGCCAGGCCATTGTGGCGCGCCAGCGTCTCGCGAATCAGGCAAATGGCGCGCGTGTCGATGGCGCCGCTGTCCTTGCCCACGGCGAAATGCAGCCAGCCGGCGTCGCCCAGCTGGCGCACCAGCTTGCGGCAATCTGCATCGACATCAAGCCCGTGCGCGCCGGCCACGTGTTGCAAGGCCCAGGCGTCGAGCGATTTTTCCAGTTCGCCATGGGCCGGCGCGAAAAACGGCCAGTCCAGATAGGTTTTGTCTGCCATGTCAGTCGCCTTCAAATTGCGGTGTTTGTTTGGCTACAAAGGCGTGGTAGGCGCGATGAAAGTCGTTGGTCGCCATGCAGATTGCCTGCGCCTGCGCTTCGGCTTCGATCGCTTCATCCACGCCCATATTCCACTCCTGCTGCAGCATTTTTTTGGTCATGCCGTGCGCAAAAGTGGGGCCGTCGGCCAGCGCGCGCGCCATTGCCTGCGCCTGCGCGAGCAGCGTTTCGGGCTCGCTGATGCTGTTGAAAAACCCCCAGCGCTCGGCCTCCGTGCCCGACATCGAACGCCCGGTGTACAGCAGTTCGGCGGCCCGGCCCTGCCCGATCACGCGCGGCAGCAGCGCGCAGGCGCCCATGTCGCAGCCGGCCAGGCCCACGCGCGCAAACAAAAAGGCGGTCTTGCTGCGCGCCGTGCCAAGGCGCAGGTCCGACGCCAGCGCCAGGATCGCCCCGGCGCCGGCGCAAATGCCGTCAACGGCGGCGATCACGATCTGCGGGCAGGCGCGCATCGCTTTGACCAGGTCGCCCGTCATGCGGGTAAAGGCCAACAGGCCAGGCATGTCGAGCTGCGTGAGCGGGCCGATAATGTCGTGCACGTCGCCACCCGAACAAAAATTTTCGCCGGCGCCCGTGATCACGAGCGCCTTCACATCGTCGGCATACGCCAGCGCGCGAAACAGGTCGCGCAGTTCGGCGTAGGAGTCGAACGTCAGCGGGTTCTTGCGCTCGGGGCGGTTCAAGGTGACGGTCGCCACGCCCTGGTCGACGTCAAAGCGAAAGTGCGTGGCCTGGTAGTTGGCCAGCGCGCTGCGGTTGCCCGGCAGCTGCTGCGCCTGGCCTGGAAGATAGCGCATGGTGAGTCCTTAATCTTTCTTGTCGTCCGACGTGTTCAGGTGCTGCTTCATGTGCGACAGCAGGTGGATCAATTGTCCCTTGTCTTCGGGCGAAATCGCGTGCAGCATCTCGGCGATCCAGCCTTCGTGCACCACCGCCATCTGGGCAAAGGTGCGCCGCCCGGCGTCGGTCAGCTTGACGGTGTAGACGCGCCGGTCCTTCGCATCCGGCACGCGCGCGACCAGCTTTTCCTGCTCCAGCTGGTCGGTGATGCCGGTGATGTTCCCGCCGGTGACCATCATGCGCTTGGACAGCTCGCCCATGCGCAAGCCGTCCGGATGGCGTTCGAGCTGCGCCATCAGGTCAAAGCGCGGCAGCGTGATGTCGAACGTGGCGCGCATGCGGCTGCGGATCTCGTTCTCGATACGCACCGTGCACGAGAGCATGCGCAGCCACAGTTTAAGCGACTGGTGATGGTCTTGCGTGAGGCGGCTGGCAAGGTCCAGCGCCGCCTCCTGATTGCCGTTTTCCATTTCGCCCATGTCAGCTCTCCAGGAGTTTGGCCGCCACCTGCTGCGGCGTGAGGCCGGCGCCGGCGGCGGCCAGCTGCCGCTCGCGCTCCAGGTTGCGTTCGAGCTGCAGCTTGGCGGGCCGGTACTGCTTGGGCCACTCCACCGCCGCAAAGCCGATCCTGGCCGTCTCGGTCAGCGTCCACGCCGGGTTGGCCAGGTGCGGACGACCGACCGCGCACAGGTCCGCGCGCCCGGCCGCGATGATGCTGTTGGCGTGGTCCGCCTCGAAGATCGCGCCTACCGCCATGGTCGCAATGCCCGCTTCGTTGCGCACGCGGTCGGCGAACGGCGTCTGGAACATGCGCCCGTAGACCGGCTTCTCCTGCTTGCTCACCTGTCCCGACGAGCAGTCGATCAGGTCGGCGCCGGCGTCCTTGAACAGGCGCGCGATCTGCACCGCGTCGTCGGGCGTGATGCCGCCTTCGACCCAGTCATGGGCCGAAATGCGCACGCTGATCGGCTTGTCCGCCGGCCAGGCCGCGCGCATGGCGCGAAACACCCGCAGCGGATAGCGGCAGCGGTTTTCCAGGCTGCCGCCGTAGGCGTCCTGCCGGTAGTTGGTCAGTGGCGAAATGAACGAGGACAGCAGATAGCCGTGCGCGCAGTGCAGCTCGAGCCAGTCAAACCCGGCTTGCGAAGCGGCGCGCGTCGCGCGCACGAAATCGGCCTCGATGCGCGCCATGTCTTCCTCGGTGGCGGCGCGCGAGACTTGCGACACGCCTTCCAGGTACTGCTGGCTGGACGCCGACACCAGCGGCCAGTTGCCGTCGGCGAGCGGCTGGTCGATCCCTTCCCACATCACGCGGGTCGATCCCTTCGCGCCCGCGTGACCGAGCTGGATCGCGATTTTGGCGCTGGTATTGGCATGCACAAAGTCGACGATGCGCGTCCACGCAGCCGTATGCTCAGGCGTGTACATGCCCGGGCAGGCGGGCGTGATGCGCGCGTCCGCCGACACGCACGTCATCTCGGCGAACACCAGGCCCGCGCCGCCCATGGCGCGCGCGCCCAGGTGCACCAGGTGGTAGTCGCCGGCCACGCCATCGACTGCCGAATACTGCGCCATGGGCGAGACCACGATGCGGTTCTTGAGCGTGACCGCGCGCAGGCGGAAGGGCGTGAGCATCGGCAGCATTTGACTTTGACCCTGCCGCTGGCTCGGCGCCGCCACGCCTGCCTGTTCGCAGGCGCGCCGCGCAATCCACTCCTCAAAACCGGCCACGTAGGCAGCGTCGCGCAGGCGCAGGTTTTCGTGCGACAGGCGCTGGCTGCGGGTAAGCATCGAGTAGGCAAACTGCGGCGCTTCCATCGCGCTGTAGCGTTCAACGTTTTCGAACCACTCCATCGAGTTGCGCGCGGCGCCCTGCAGCTTGAGCACTTCGAGCGCGCGCGCGTCCTGGTATGCCTCCAGCGCGTCGCGCGCCGTGGCGTGCTTGCCAAAGCAGCGCGCCAGTTCTATGGCGTCTTCCAGCGCCAGCTTGGTGCCCGAACCAATCGAGTAATGCGCCGAGTGCGCCGCGTCGCCCATCAGCACCACTGGCGTGGCGCCGTTCCAGTGTACCCACTGGGCGCACGCCACGCGCGGGAATGTGATCCACATGGCAGAACCGCGCAGGTGACTGGCGTTGGACATCAAGCCATGGCCGTCCAGCTGGTCGGCGAACAGGCGCTCGCAAAACGCGATCCCCTCTTCTTGCGTCATCTGTTCCAGGCCGCTGTTGCGCCATACTTCCTCGGGCGTCTCAACGATAAAGGTCGAGGTGTCGGCGTCGTACTGGTAAATGTGGGCCTGGAACCAGCCATGCTCGGTTTGCTTGAAGGCGAACGTGAACGCGTCGAACTTCTTGCGCGTGCCCAGCCACACAAAGCGGCAGCGGCGCGCTTCCACCTGCGGCTGGAAAGTGGCCGCATAGCGCTTGCGAATGCGGCTGTTCAAGCCATCGGAGGCGATCACCAGGTCGGCCTGGTAAGCGGCGGCGATCTGCTGGTCGTCCTCGACATCGCATTCGAAGATCAGCTGCACGCCCAGCTCTTCGCAGCGCCGCTGCAAGATATTGAGCAGGCGCTTGCGCCCGATGCCGCAAAAGCCATGCCCGCCCGAGGTGATGCGTTCATCCTTGAAGAAGATGTCGATATCGTCCCAGTGGTTGAACGATTGCAAGATGGCGCGCGCCGATTCTTCATCGGCCAGCGACAGGTTGCCCAGCGTCTGGTCGGAAAACACCACGCCCCAGCCAAAGGTGTCGTAGGGGCGGTTGCGCTCGACGACGACGATGTCATGCGACGGGTTCTGCTTTTTCATCAGCAGACTGAAATACAGGCCGGCGGGTCCCCCGCCGATACAGACGATGTTCATTTATGCGGCTCGCAGTTTGAAGCGTTGAAGCTTGCCCGTTTCGGTACGCGGCAGCTTGTCGATGAAGGTGATCGCACGCGGATACTTGTAGGGCGCAATCTGCGCCTTGACGTAATCCTGCAAATCGCGCACCAGTGCGGCGTCGGCCGCCACGCCCGGCTTGACGATGACGTAGGCCTCGACTAGCTGGCCGCGTTCGTCGTCGGCGCGGCCCACCACGGCGCATTCGAGCACCGCCGGATGGCGCAGCAGCACGTCTTCCACCTCCGGGCCGGCGATGTTGTAGCCGGCCGAAATGATCATGTCGTCAGTGCGCGAGCGGTAGTAAAAATAACCGTCGGCGTCCATTTCATAGGCGTCGCCGGTCAGATTCCAGCCGTCGTGCACATAGTCCAGCTGGCGCGCGTCGGCCAGGTAGCGGCAGCCGGTCGGGCCCTTGACGGCCAGACGCCCGATCACGCCGGGGCCGGCCAACGCCCCGTCGGCGCCGATAATGCAGGCTTGGTAGCCGGGCACCGGCTTGCCGGTGGCGCCGGGCCGGATGTCGTCGCCGGCGGCCGAAATGAAAATGTGCAGCAGTTCGGTCGCGCCGATGCCGTCGATCATGCAAAGGCCCGTTGCCGCCTGCCAGGCGTCGCGCGTGGCCAGCGGCAGCGCTTCGCCGGCCGACACGCTCTTGGCCAGGCTGGACAAATCAAAACCGGCGGCCAGCGGCGCCATCTGGCGGTAAAAAGTGGGCGCGGTAAAACAGACGGTGGCGCGGTAGCTGGCAATCGCGGCCAGCAAGCTGTCAGGGGTGAGTTTTTCCAGCAGCACGCCGGCCGCACCTACGCGCAGCGGAAACAGCAGCAGTCCGCCCAGGCCAAAGGTGAACGCCAGCGGCGGCGTGCCGATAAAAATATCGTCAGCCTGCGAGGCGAGCGTGTGGCGCGGGAAGCAGTCGCAAATGGCCAGTGCGTCGCGATGAAAATGCATCGTCCCTTTTGGCACGCCCGTGGTGCCCGACGTAAAACTGATCAGGCAAACGTCGTCGGCGGCCGTGTCCAGCGCTGCAAAGGGCGTTGTGTGGCGCGCCATGCGCAGTTCCAGCGCATCCGGCTGGCCCGGCGCGTTGAAGTAGACGATGTGGGAAACCGGTCCAGCCAGAGCGTCGATCTCGCCGCGCAGGTTGGCCGAGCAGAGCACCGCGTCGATGCGCGCCTTGCCCGCGATGGCCTCCAGTTCGCGCGCGCGCAGCAGCGGCATGGTCGGCACGGCGATCAGCCCCGCCTTGAGCACGGCCAGGATGCAGGCGGCCATCATCGGGTTGTTGGCGCCGCGCAGCAGCACGCGGTTGCCGCTGACCAGGCCCAGGTCGCGCCGCAGCACGTGGGCAATCGCGTCGACCCGGCGCTGCAGTTCGCCATAGGTCCAGCGCTCGCTTGCGCCAATGACGGCGATGCGCTCGCCCCAGCCTCTGGCCACGGCCGCGTCAAGCAGTTCGGCCACGCAGTTCAGGCGCGCGGGATAGGCCAGCTCGGGCAGGTCGAAATGGAAGTCGGGCCACTGCTCGGGCGGGGGCAGATGCTCGCGCGCGAACGTGTCCTGGTAGGCCGATGGGCTCAATACTGGTGCAGTGAAGCGTGTCATGGTCGCCCCGATGCGGTTCAGTCAAATATCCGAGCAGATACTTTAGACTTAAACTATCGCCCGATCAAGACAAATCGCAAACCAGGCGGCAAACGTGGCGGCGCATCTGGCCCGGCAGGCTCGGCAGGCTCGCGGCGCTTCAAGCTCCCAGCGATCAGGCGGCGCGCTGCAGCCGCTTGACCGCTTCGCTCTGGTGCATCACTGCGCGCACTGTCTCGCCCAGCGCGTCGCGCACCTGCTCGTCGTCGAGCGTGCCTTCGGGAAAGCCGCGCAGGATGGCGGCCGCCTCGCCCAGGCCGAGCGTCAGGCAGCCGGCGTGCAGGCGCTCCAGACGCACGCGCGCCTGGCTCGACTGGCCTCCCGCGAGCAGCGCGGCGATGTCGCCGCTGGCACTGGTGAGCTGCGCCTGAAAGCCGCCCAGATAGACCAGCAGGCGTTCGCCGTTGATGCCCAGGCGCTGCATGGTGGCCTGCGCGGTCTCGGCGCCGGGCGTGGGCGCGGGTGCAAACGGCGCCATGTAGGTCTTGACCTGCTCGCCCTGGAACGGCTTGACCAGGTAGCCGTCCACGCCCAGGACTTCTGCCTGGCCGACCGTGGCGCTGTCGTTGGCGGAGGTGACCAGCACGAACGGCATGGCGCCCAGCGCGCTGTCGGACTTGACGCGGGCCAGCAGATCCATGCCGGACAAGCGCGGCATGCGCAGGTCGCAAAAACAGATCGCGGGGCGCAGGCCGTCTGCCATTTGCTGCCAGGCGTCCTCGCCGTCTTCGGCTTCGAGGATGTCGAATTTGCCGCACGCGTCGATCAGGTGCATGAGCACCATGCGCGAGACCACGTCGTCGTCGACTACCAGAACTTTCATGCCTGTCTCCATTGTGAGGCCTGCTCGTAGTATGGCAAGTCAATCAATATTACAGCAAATTCATGGGCGATTTAAGCATTAAATATTGAACAACTCAAATTGAACAAGGCCATGTTTTGAGCGCAGCTTGAAAAGCACGTGCGATAACCAGCCCTACCCTCTGCTGGCGTGGTTGGCGCTGGCCGCAAAGTGGTCGAGCAGAACGCGCAGCTGCGGCAGGCCCGCCTCGACCTGCTCCCACTGCCGCGCGTCGGCGCCCGCTTCCAGTTCGCCGCACAGCGCGTGCAGTTCGCGCGCGTCGAGGTAGGCGGCGCTGCCGCGCATGCCGTGCAGCAGGCGCCCCGCCTCGAACTGGTCGCGCGCGGCGACGGCGGCCTCAAGGTCGGCGCGCCGTCCAGGCAGGTCGGCCACGAACGCGGCGCGCATGCGCGCTTTCAGGTCGCTGCTGCGGCGCCCCGCATTGTGCGGCGGCGCGATCGACAGCGCCGGCCCGCCCGTAAACACGCCGAACATGGTGTCCAGTTCACTGGTGCTTGGCGCCGGCGCGCCGGGTGCGGCCATGGGCGCCATTGCAATGCCGCGCGCCAGCTGATGCGCGATGGCGCGTCCGAGCTGGCAGTGGAGCGCAGCTTCATCGACGGGTTTGCTCAAAAAGTCGTCCATGCCGCTGTCAAGGTAGCGCGCGCGGTCTTCCTCGCTGGCGTTGGCGGTGAGCGCGACGATCATCAGCGCGCTGTCCTGCACCGGGGCGCCGCGCACCCCGCCGGCGCGGATCAGGCGCGTGGCGGTGGCGCCATCCATTTCCGGCATGCGGGCGTCCATCAGTATCAGGTCGTAGCGCACGGCGGCGCAGGCGGCCACGGCGAGCGCGCCATTGTCGGCGATGTCGACTTCATGCCCGAGTTCTTCGAGCATCATGCGGATGATGATCTGGTTGGTCGGGAAGTCTTCGGCGCACAGCACGCGCAGGCGGTAAGGGTGCGGCGCGAGCGGCGCATCGTGCGCGCTGGCCGGCGCCACGCCGGCGGCCAGCGGCAGCACCACGCTGAAGGCGCTGCCCTGCCCGAGCGTGCTGTCGACCTCGATCCGCCCGTCCATCAGGTCGACCAGCTGGCGGCAGATCGCCAGTCCCAGGCCGGTGCCGCCGTAGCGGCGCGTGGTGGTGCTGTCGGCCTGCTCGAACTTCTGGAACAACCTGCTCAAAGCGTCGGGCGCAATGCCGATCCCGCTGTCTTGCACCGTCAAGCGGATCAGGTGCGACTGTTCGGGCGCGCCGGGCAAAGGCTCGACCCGCACCCGCACCGCGCCGGCATGGGTGAACTTGAAGGCGTTGCCCACCAGGTTGACCAGCACCTGGCGCAGCCGGGTCGGGTCGCCCTTGACGAACGGCGGCAGGCGCGCATCGAGCTCGATGGCAAAATCGATGCTGCGCGCGGCGGCTTGGCCCTCGAACAGGGTGGCCACGTTGTCGAGCATGGGCTTGAGCGCAAAATCGATGTGCTCGAGCGTCAGCTTGCCGGCCTCGATCTTGGAAAAGTCGAGCAGGTCATTGATGATGGTCAGCAGCGACTGGGCGTTGGCCTGGCCGCGCGCGATCTGTTCGCGCGTATTGTCCTGCAGGTGCGCATCCTTGAGCGCAAAGCGCAGCATGCCGATCACGCCAGCCAGCGGGGTGCGCATTTCGTGGCTCATGTTGGCCAAAAATTCGGACTTCTGGCGCGTTGCATCCTCCGCCTTGAGCTTGGCCACGCGCACCTGCTTTTCCTGCTCGACCAGCCGGGCCTGGGTCTCTTCAAGTTCGCGGTAGGCGCGCGCATTGTCGAGCGCCACGGCGGCGTGCGCGGCCAGCGTTTGCAGCATGTCCATGTGCACCTGCTGGTACGCGTTCTTTTCCACGCTTTGCACCGACAGCACGCCCATCACGCGCTGCTTGACGATCAGCGGCACGTACATGGTGGACACCGGCAGCGAGCCCAGGGCGTTGTCGAGCAGCGCCGACGGCGGCGGCGCGCTGGGCGGGGCCTCCAGATAATTCGGCCACTCAGTGGCGATGTCGTTGATGAACACTTCGCGCCGGTGTTCCAGGCACCACACGGCCAATTGCAGCGGATCGGACAGCGCGCGGCTGTAGAGCGGGCGCCGCACGCCCTGGTCCATTGCGAACGGAAACGTCAGCTGGCCGGCCGCCTCGTCGAAAAAACCGATACCGAAAATGCGCGCGTCCATCAGGTGGTGCACATGGCGGTACACCGTCATCATGATGGTTTCCATGTCGAGCGTGGCGGTCAGCTCGCGTCCGATTTCGGACAGCACCGAGATATTGCGGTGCGCTTGCTCGACGTTTTCCTTCTGGCGCTCCACTTCCGCCTTTTGGCGCTCGGCCTCGGAGCGGCGCAGGTCCGCTTCGCAGCGCTCGCTTTCGGCGTCGCTGCGGCGCGTTTCAAGTTCGCCCTTCTGGGTTTCGAGCAGCCGGTTCTGCTGCTCGATTTCGAGCGTGCGCGCGCTCACCTGGCGCTCGAGCCGCTCCTTCTGGCGCTGCAGGCCGGACAGGCGGCCCCGGTAGGCGCCCCAGGCGCTGCCCAGCACCAACAGCGCTGCGCCCGTGCGCAGCCACCAGGTCTTCCACCACGGCGGCAGGATCGTCACCGTCAGCGTGGCTGCGTCCGCGCTCCACACGCCGTCCTTGTTGGCCGCCTTGACGCGGAACGAATAGCGTCCCGGGTCCAGGTTGGTGTAGGTGGCGAAGCGGCGCGCCGCGTCGGTGACGACCCAGTTTTCGTCAAAGCCCACCAGTTGGTAGGCGAAGCGGTTGCGCTGGGGCGCGGCGTAGTGCAGGCCGACGAACTCGAACGAAAACACCGAGTCGGCCGCTGCCAGCGTCAGCGCGCCGGTTTTTTCGATGGGCGCCGTCAACAGGCGCGGGTGGACCTGTTCGACCGGCTTGTTAAAGATCTGAAAGCCCGTGATGACGGCGCGCGGCGCCATGCCATTGTCGTGGATCGCATCCGGGAAAAACGCCGTCACGCCATTGAAGCCGCCAAAGTACATGGCCCCGTTGGGCGCGCGCAGCGCCGAGCCGTCAAAGTACGCCCCTTCGATGGTGCCGTCGATGGCGCTGTAGTTGCGCCACTGGCCGCTCTTGACATCGAGGCGCGAAATGGCGCTGTTGGTGCTGACCCACAGCTTGCCCGCGCCGTCTTCAAGCATGGCCGCCACGCCTTCGTCGGCCATGCCGTCCTGCACCGTGTAGCGTTTGAAGCGCGCCTGGCCGTCGGCGCCGATCCGCATGCGATTCAGGCCGCCCGCGGTGCCCACCCACAGCGTGCCTGCACTGTCTTCAAGCAGGTAGTGCACCTCGTCGTGGGAAAGGCTTTCCGGATTGCGCGCATCGTGCCTGAAGTGGCGGAACTTGCCGCTGGCGCGGTCGAGCAGTTCGAGGCCGTCGAAGGTGCCGATCCACAGCCGGCCGCGCCGGTCCTCCAGGATCGGGCGACCGATATTGTCGGACAAGCTGGTGCTGTCGCTCGCATCGTGGCGGTAAGTCAGTACCTTGCCGCTGGCCGGGTCGAGCCGGTGCAGGCCGCCGCGCGAAGTGAGCCACAGCATGCCGGCGCGGTCGGTGAGCATGCCGCGGATGGTATTGCTGTCGGCGTCGCCGTTGGCCAGCACGTGGCGCTGCATGGCGCCGCTCGGGTCGATGCGCGTGAGGCCCGTGGTACTGCCCACCCACAGCGCGCCCTGGCGATCGCGCGCCAGCGCGCTGGCGGTTTGGCCTGCCAGTGTGTTCGGGTCGGCGGCGGCGTGCCGGTAAAAGCGCGCCTCGCCGCTGACCGGGTCGACCCGGCTCAAGCCATCGTTACTGCCGATCCACAGCTTGCCGTCGCCGGCGTCGAGGATGGCGCGCGCCTTGTTGTCGAGCAGCGCATACGGCGCGGCGCTCTGACGCACGATGCGCGCGAAGCCGCCGCTGTTCAAGTCGACCCGGCTCACGCCCGCGTACCAGGTGCCGACCCAAAAGGTGCCGACGCGATCGCGGTACAGGGCCGACACCTGGTTGTCGCCCACGCTGCGGTTGTCGCCCGGCGCGTGCCGGTAGTTGGCAAAGCGGCGCGCGGCGCCGTCCCACAGATACAGGCCGTCGACACAGCTGCCGACCCACACGGCGCCTTCGGCATCCTGGTACAAGGCGCTGATGGCGCCCGCCTTCAAGCCGTGCGCGGCGCCCAGCGCCACGCGCGGCGCGCCAGGTTGGCCCAGCTTCCAGCTTTCCAGGCCGCCCTGGCTGCCGATCCACAGCGTATTGCTGCGGTCTGCCATCAGCGCCGCCACGGCAGTCAACTTCGGATCGGCGCCGGCGGCGGTATGGTGGATAAACGGTGCGCCGCGCCCGGCCAGGCTGTCCAGGCCCGCATTGGTGCCGATCCACAGCGTGCCGGCGCGGTCCAGCGCCAGCGCGCCGATCTGGTCGTCGGCCAGGCTGGCCGGATTGGCGCTGTCGTGGTGCCAGGCCTGGAAAGCGCCGCTGGCCGGATCGAAGTGCTGCAGGCCGTCGCCCGTGCCCAGCCACAGGGCGCCGTGGCCGTCGTCGACGATGGTGCGGATGCGCCGGTTGCCGTTGCCATTGCGCTGCGCCTCGCCGGGGCGGTAGTGGCGAAAGCTGCGCGTGGCCGGGTCGAACAGGTCCAGGCCGCCGTCGGTGCCGATCCACATGCGGCCCTTGGGATCGATGTGCAGCACGCGCACCCAGTTGTTGACCAGGCTGCGCGCGTCGCCGGTGGCGTTGCGGTAGTTGATGACGCGGTAGCCGTCAAAGCGCGACAGGCCGCCCTGGCTGCCGAACCACATGAAGCCGTCGCCATCCTGGGCCACGGCCAGCACCGATTCCTGGGCCAGGCCCTGGTCCACCGACAGGTGCTCGAAGCGCAGCGTGCGCGCTGGCGCGCCGCCGGGCGCGGCCTGGGCTGACGGCAGCCAGAATGGCAACAAGCCCAGCACGCAGCACAGCAGACAGCACAAGCGCCAGAACAACGCAGAGAACAAGGCAGAGAACAAGGCAGAGAACAAGGCGGTAGGCAGCGCGACGAAGCGCCGCAACATCGGACCGTGAGAGCAGGCGCGGGTCGGCAAGGTCAAAATGTCAGGCCGCGGCGCGTCTAGCCGGCGTGGCGCCGGCGGCGCGCACGCGCCTGGCCTGGCGCTGCACGGCATCGGCCACGGCGCACAAGGCCGCGTCCAGGCTGGCGCTGTCGTTGGCGCCCTGGCGCGCCACGTCGAGCGTGGCCGCCGCCTGCCACAGGCCGAGCGTGGCGCAGCCGTTCAAAAAAGCGTCCACGCGCAGCCTGGCGTCGTCCGTATTGCCGGCCTCCAGCAGCGCGGCCAGGTCGCGCCGCCCGCTGTCGAGCTGCTCGCCGAAGGCGCCCAAGTAGGCCAGCAGGCGCTCGCTGCCGATATGCAGGCGCTGGGCCGTGACGAGCGGGTCTTCGGCCAGCTTATCGAGCGTGACCTTGAAAATTTTGTCGAGGTGGGCGCGCGCCTCAAGCGCGTGCAGCGGCTTGAGGATGTAGCCCACCGCACCCAGCGCCACGGCCTGCAGCACCGTGTCGCGGTCCGAGGCCGAGGACACCAGCACGAAAGGCAGCGCGGCCAGTGCCGGCGCGGCCTTGATCCGCTGCAGCAGGTCGATGCCGGACATGCGCGGCATGCGCACGTCGCAAAAGCAGATGACGGGGCGCAGGCCCGCCTCGAGCAGGGCCCAGGCGGCCTCGCCGTCTTCGGCTTCGACCAGGTCGAACACGCCATACACCGACAGCAGGTCGATCAAGGCCATGCGCGAAACAATATCGTCGTCCACTACCAGCGCTTTCATGCGATGTCCTTTTTCATGTTGTGCTTGGGCCTAGTCGCCGAAAAACTTCAGGACATCGGTTTTGCGCGCCTGGGTGTCGCGCTGGCCCAGGCGTATCAGTTCGCAGGTGTAGCTCGATTCGAAC
The DNA here is from genome assembly GCF_049896185.1 of Massilia sp. TSP1-1-2. Classification (NCBI taxonomy): domain Bacteria; kingdom Pseudomonadati; phylum Pseudomonadota; class Betaproteobacteria; order Burkholderiales; family Oxalobacteraceae; genus Massilia; species Massilia sp. TSP1-1-2. The sequence goes on along the minus strand of NZ_JAFCTU010000001.1, from coordinate 251,243 downwards.
AGCAGATAAGACGCCAGCGCCGCGCCGCGCGCCTCGGTCGCGCCGATCCCCGAAAGCATGGTGCGCACCGGGGCCGGCAGGCTGCCCGTGTGGCGCGCGGCGATGGTGTCGAGCCGTTCGGAGGGCGCGATCACCAGCAGCTCGACCGGTTTGAGGGGCGTTTTGGCCAGGTACTCGGGCGGCAGCATCGACAGCGTCAGGTTGATGCGGTTGAGCCGTTCAATGTCGACCGCCAGCGAATCGAGAAAGATCGACGACATGGCGTGGCCGGCGATTTGCGCCAGGCTCGGATAGCGCGCCTGCTCGGCGTCGTGCACGGCCGGTTCGTGCAGGCGCCCGGCGCCGATCACCAGCACCTTGGTCGCACCGAGGTGGATGGCCGGCGAAATGGGGGCCAGCTGGCGCATCGAGCCGTCGCCGCAAAACTCGCGCCGCCCGCCCAGGTACAGCGGCACGGCCGGAAAAATGAAGGGAATGGCGGACGAGGCGAGCAAGTGTTCGACGCCGATCTGGTGCTGCATGGCGATGCGCTGCATGCGGATCCAGGGCGCGATGTCGGCCGCGGTCTGGTAAAAGGTGACGTGGTTGCCGGCGGTGTAGGACGAGGCGGTCACGGCCAGCGCGTGCAGCAAGCCGTCGCCGAGCGCCGCGTCCAGCCGCGGCAGGTCGAGCATGCGGTGCAAGAGGCCCACCAGCGGAGTGTTGTCGAGCAGTGAAGTAGGCGGCGAGGCGCGCCACTTGCGCAGCAGCCAGCCGAACGAGAGCAGCGAGAGCCAGCGCGCACCGGAACGGATCACGCCCAGCGAATCGGCGCGGTAGACCTGGTCGACGGTGAAGTTTTCCCAGACGTCGAGCAGCTTTTGCACGCCTTCGCTAAAGTTGTCGGCGCGGCAGGCCAGGGCCACCGCGTTGATCGCGCCGGCCGAGGTGCCGCAGATGATATCGAAGGGATTGCGCGCGGGGCGCCAGCCCGCTTCCCACAGGATCTGGGAGATCGCTTGCAGCACGCCCACCTGGTAAGCGGCGCGCGCACCGCCCCCGGAAAGAATCAAGCCGGTTTTCTGTTCTATTCCCATACAGCAAGGGTATCAGGGTTTAAGGCGTGTACGATAGCAAAACCTTGCGGTTTGAGCATTTTTGGGGACAGACCACCACAGCATCCCCAACGGGAGGTGGATTTCCGTTTGGATTCGTGCACCGTTCCCGCTCAGTCGCCTTTGGCTACGCCTTCGCGGCGCGGGTCGGCGCCGCCGAACCACCAGTCTTGCCCATGAATGTTGATGCGCTCGATCGCGTGCAGGCCGGAATTCATCTCGAAGCTGCGCAGGCTGTGCCCGCGCGCCTTTAACGCTTCCTGCACCGCCGGTGGAAAACGCCCGGTCTCCAGCTCCGTCGGTCCGTTGCGGCTGCCAAAATTGGGCAGGTTAATGGCCTGCTGCACGTTCAACCCCCAGTCGAGCGTGCCCACCAGCGTCTTGGCCACGTAGTTGATGATCGCCGGCCCGCCGGGCGAACCGACCGCCATCACCAGCTTCTTGCTGGCGCGGTCGAACACGATCGTGGGCGACATGGCACTGCGCGGGCGCTTGCCGGCCTGGACCCGGTTGGCGACGGGCCCGTCGGCGTCGGCCGAATCGAACGAGAAATCGGTGAGCTGGTTGTTGAGGATGAAACCGCGCACCATCTGGCGCGACCCGAAAGCGTCTTCCACCGAGGTCGTCATCGAGACCGCGCCGCCGCGCCCGTCCACCACCACCACGTGCGAGGTAGAGGCCGTTTCGATCGCGTTGTCGCGGCCCCACGCCACCTCCATGCCGGGCGGGGTGCCGGCGGGCGCGGTGCCCATTGATTTTTCGCCGATCAGCGCGGCCCGCTTGGCCAGGTAAGCTTTGTCGATCAGGCCGGCCACGCCGCGCCCCGGCAGCGGCACGAAGTCGGTGTCGGCCGCGTAGCGATTGCGGTCGGCGTAAGCCAGGCGCGCAGCTTCGGTCATCAAGTGCAGCGCCTCGATGGCGGGCACGCCATTGACCGGCGGATAGGCGCCCAGGTTGCGCGTTTCCAGAATGCCGAGCAGTTGCGCGATTGCGATCCCGCCTGACGAGGGCGGCGGCATGCCGCACACGGTGTAGGCGCGGTAGTCGCTGCACACGGGCGAACGCAGCTTGGGCCGGTAAGCCTTGATGTCGGCCGCCGTCAGCAAGCCCGGATTGGTCGGGTGCGATGCCACCTTGGCGGCGATATCGCGCGCAATCGGGCCGGTGTAAAACACTTCCGCTCCGCCTGCGGCGATTTCGCGCAAGGTGGCAGCGAGCGCCGGGTTTTTCAACACGTGGCCGCTAGGCCACGGCTTGCCATCCTTGTAAAAATAAGCACCGGCTTGCGGATCCTTGCCGATGTGCTGGTCGTAGGCCAGCAAGCCGTTCAGGCGCGCGCTGACGGCAAAGCCGTGCTCGGCCAGCCCGATGGCGGGCGCGAACAGCACCTTCCATGGCAGCTTGCCGTGCTGCTTGTGCACCATGGCGAGCATGCGCAGTACGCCCGGCGCGCCGGTCGAGCGCCCGCCCACCACCCCGGTCATGCGCGAGACGGGTGTGCCATCGGGGTTTTGGAACAGCTTCTCGGTGGCGGCCGAAGGCGCCGTTTCGCGCCCGTCGAACGCTTGCATGGTCTTGCCGTCATAGTGCATCAGGAACGCGCCCCCGCCAATGCCCGAGGACTGCGGCTCGACCAGCGTGAGCACCAGTTGCACCGCGATGGCCGCGTCAATCGCACTGCCGCCTTTTTTGAGCATCTGGTAACCGGCATCGACCGCGAGCGGATTGGCTGCGGCGACCATGAATTTTTTCGATGCCCAGCCTGCCTTGGCGGCGTAGCCGGTGGCCACTTCAGGCGCCGCCTGGACGGCATCTTGCGCCGGCGCCTGGCTAACGACACACGCGCAGGCCAGCGCCAGCAGCTTCAACTTGACCATGTACTCTCCAAATGAAACGCGCGGCCCCAGGCCGCGCGCTTGAACACCGGTATCGTACAGGAATTGCGTTACTTCGGTTGCATGCGGATCGCGCCGTCAAGACGGATGGTTTCGCCATTGAGCATGGTGTTCTCGATGATGGCGCGGGCCAGCTGCGCGTACTCGGACGGGCGGCCCAGGCGCTGCGGGAACGGAACCATATTGCCCAGCGCGGTGCGCACTTCTTCGGGCATGCCCATCAACATGGGCGTTTCAAAAATACCGGGGGCGATCGTCATTACGCGGATGCCGCTGCGCGCCAGGTCGCGCGCCATCGGCAGCGTCAGGCCGACCACGGCCGCCTTCGAGGAAGCGTAAGCGGCCTGGCCGATCTGGCCGTCGTAGGCCGCCACCGAAGCGGTGTTGATGATCACGCCGCGTTCGCCCGACTCGGCAGCGTCAAGCTTGCCCATCGCGTCGGCAGCCAGGCGCGCCATGTTGAAGGTGCCCACCAGGTTGATGTTGACGGTACGCTGAAACACGTCGAGCGGGTGCGGTCCATCCTTGCCGACGGTTTTGACGGCCGGTGCGACGCCGGCGCAGTTGATCAGTCCGCGCAGCGTGCCCAGCGCGGTGGCGGCGGCCACGACGGCCAGGCCATCGGCCTCGGAAGTCACGTCGCACTTGACGAAGCTGCCTTGCAATTCGGCGGCCAGCGCTTTGCCAGCTTCCACCTGCACGTCGGCCAGCACGACTTTCGCGCCCGCCTCGACCAGCATGCGCGCGGTAGCGGCGCCCAGGCCCGATGCGCCGCCGGTGATGATAAATACATTGTTTTCGATTTGCATGATATCCCCTTAAAAGTTCTGTGTAACGTTTACGTAAACGTCAAGTAACCCGATTGTATCGAACTTTGGGCGGGAAAAACCGGTCAGCCGCAATTTTTAGAAGCACTGCACCGTCATGCCATTGTTATTGCATAACTTGCCCTGGGGACTGATCAGCGTGGTGCCGACCCCGCCATTGAAGCGGCCGCCGTTGGCGTCGGTGCAGGTGGCGCCCACGCAGTTGAGGTTCAGCGGCCCCGGCGCCACGCCCGGAACCGGCAGCGAGGATGGTGGCGACGTCAATTGGGGTGCATACACTGCCGGCGGCGGCGCCGGGCGCACATCGTCGTCCAGTACTTGCCGAACGGCACGCCGCTGGGCCGGCTTTTTGGCGGGCGCGGGTTTCCCGTCAGCCGGCTTTTTCGGCACGATTCTTTCCTCGCCCACGCGCGGCGGCCGTTCGGTTGCTGCCGCGCCGTTTGCGAACAAGGCGCTCGCGGCGAGGGCCGAGAGCAAGACTGGTTTCAGCAGGTTCATGAAGGTCCTCCCGGGGGCGCATGGCCAACAGCTCATTATGTGCTTGCGGACCACGGTTCGTTAGCGCGCGAAACACTTTGTAACAAGGCCCGCAGCTAGCCCTACGTCAGACACTGCGTCAGGCACGGGTCAGTTTGCCCCTGTACCATGGCGCAAACTATAGGAGACGCATTATGCAAACGGCACAGCAGATGTACCAGGAAAAATTATGCAAGGCGGCCGAGGCGCTGGCCGTATTGCGCGATGGCGATATGATCATCGTGCCCACCGGCGTGGGCGAGCCGCCGGCGTTGTTGACGGCGCTATCAAGCGAGCGCCGAACGTTTCAGGACGTCAAGGTGGCGCAAATTCTGGCGATGCGCAAGTTCGATTATTTTGACATCGACACGGCTCATCACGTTCGTCACGCGGCGCTGTTTTTGGGCGGCGCCTCGCGCGCGGCGGGCCAGACCGGCTGGTGCGACTTCATTCCGAATTATTTTTCAGAACTCCCCAAGCTGATCGACGACGGCCTGATGCCGGCCGACGCGGTCTTTTCGCTGGCCTCGCCCATGAATGAACAGGGCTTCTTTTCATTGAGCCTGGGCACCGACTACACCATGGCGGCCGTGGCCAAGGCGCGCGCAGTGGTGCTCGAGTGCAATCCCAACGTGCCGTTCGCGCACGGGCAGTGCCACGTGCACATCTCGCAAGTCACGCGCATCGTCGAGAGCGCCGAACAGGTCATGGAGGTGGGTTTGCCGACCATCGGGCCGGTGCAAGAAGCGATCGGCAAATACGTGGCCGACATGATCGACGACGGCTCGACGCTGCAAATCGGCTACGGCGGCATTCCCGACGCCGTCGTGATGCAACTGTCCGGCAAGCACGACCTGGGCATCCATACCGAAATGATGGGCGACGGCATCCTCACGCTGGTCGAGTGCGGCGCCGTCACCAACCGCCAGAAGAGCTTCATGAAAGGCAAGATGGTGGCGACCTTCGCGCTGGGCTCGAACAAGCTGTACCAATTCATGCACCACAATCCGATGATCGAAATGCATCCGTCGAACTTTACCAACGACCCGTACATCGCCGGGCAAAACGACAAGCTGATGTCGATCAACGCCAGCTTGCAGGTGGACTTGCTGGGCCAGTGCGGGTCCGAGAGCATCGGCCACCTGCCCTATTCCGGCACGGGAGGCCAGAGCGACTTTGTGCGCGCGGCCAACCGTTCGCGCGGGGGCAAGTCGTTCATCGTGCTGCCGTCGACGGCGAAGGACAACACCTTGTCGCGCATTGTGCCCGTGCTCTCGCCCGGCACGCATGTGAGCACCAGCAAGAATGACGTCAACTATGTGGTCACCGAGTACGGTGTGGCGCAGCTGCGCGGCAAGTCGGCCAAGCAGCGCGCGCAGGCGCTCATTGCGATTGCGCATCCGGATTTCCGCGGCGAACTGCGCGCGGCGGCCAACAAGATGGGCGTGTTTTAACGGCGCGTTCAGCGGCAATATTGACGCGACGTGGCGGTGATTGAAAAGGCTACGCCTTGCACCATGCCTTTCAATGAAGCATGGTGCAAGACGGGCAACCGGTCCAGTCAGGCTGGCGTGCCTTCGCGAATGGCTTCGCGCAGTTGCTGACGAAACGCTGGCGTGTCCTGGTGATTGTGCACGCTGACCGCGTGCTGCACGGCCACTTCCATCAACTCGGCGTCGCTGTCGGCGGCAATCGTGACGGTGCACTTGGATTCGCTGGGAAACTCGCGGCAATCGATATATTTGCGGGACATGATGGCCTCCTCCAAAAATAAACTCCCACAAAAAAGTATAGGTCCGCGCGCGCAAAATTCAAGCAGCAGCAAGACCAGGTCTACCCCGGGGTGGAGTTTCATGAAAAAAAGCCGCGCGGCGGGGGCCGGACGGCTTGGTTAAGGAAACAGGGGTGAACTCCGTGGCGCGCTACTTGAGCTGGACCGGTTCGCCTTCATCCTTTTTGAGGTCGGCCGGTACCGGGTTGGCGGGGACGACGTCCGGTGTCGGCGCAGGCATCGGCACCACCGACGGTTCGATGTTCTGCGCCGCCGGCGCGGCCATCGGCAGCGGGGCCACGGGCGACGCTGGCATCACTGCCGGCGCATGCATCGCCGCGGCCGGCGTGACGGCAATCCAGCCCGTCACCGGCAGCAGCGGCACCAGCAGCAGCGCGACGATGTTGATGATCTTGATCAGGGGGTTGACCGCGGGACCGGCCGTGTCCTTGTACGGGTCGCCCACGGTGTCGCCCGTGACCGCCGCCTTGTGCGCTTCCGAGCCCTTGCCGCCAAAGTGGCCGTCTTCGATGTACTTCTTGGCGTTATCCCATGCGCCTCCGCCCGTGGTCATGGAGATGGCGACGAACAGGCCGGTGACGATGGTACCCATCAGCAGGCCGCCCAGGGCGGCAGGCCCCAGCAGCATGCCCACCACCACCGGCACCACCACCGGCAGCAGCGACGGCAAGATCATTTCCTTGATCGCCGAGGCGGTCAACATGTCGACCGCCTTGTCGTATTCCGGCTTGCCGGTGCCATCCATGATGCCCTTGATATCGCGGAACTGGCGCCGCACTTCGACCACCACGGCGCCGGCGGCGCGCCCCACCGCTTCCATCGCCATCGCCCCGAACAGGTAGGGAATCAGCCCGCCGATGAACAGGCCGACGATTACCATCGGGTCCGACAGGCTGAACGAGGCGGCCTTGCCGGCCGATTCCAGCGCGTGCGTATAGTCGGCAAACAGCACCAGCGCGGCCAGGCCGGCCGAACCGATTGCGTAGCCCTTGGTCACGGCCTTGGTGGTGTTGCCCACCGCGTCCAGCGGATCGGTAATGGCGCGCACCGATTCAGGCATGCCCGACATTTCGGCGATGCCGCCGGCGTTGTCGGTGATCGGTCCATACGCATCGAGCGCGACGATGATGCCGGCCATCGACAGCATCGACGTGGCGGCAATCGCAATCCCGTACAACTGCCCCATCTGGTACGAGGCCAGGATCGCGGCGCACACGGCCAGCACCGGATACGCGGTCGACTTCATCGACACGCCCAGGCCGGCGATGATGTTGGTGCCGTGGCCGGTGGTGGAGGCTTCGGCGATGTGCTGCACGGGTTTGAATTCGGTGCCGGTGTAGTACTCGGTGATGTAGACCATCAGGCCGGTGAGGACAATGCCAACCACGGCGCAGCCCATCATCTTCATGCGCATCGCTTCTTCGGCCCACACCATCCAGGTGACGGCGGCAAAGCCGATCAGCGACAGGCCGGCCGCCCACCACAGGCCCGTGTACAGGGCCGACATGATTTTTTTGCCCGGCTTGGCCTTGACCAGCGAGCAGCCGACAATCGAGCCGATGATCGACACGGCGCCCAGCAGCAGCGGATAGATGACCGGGGTGGTGCCGGCGTTGGTGATCATCAGCGCGCCGAGTAGCATGGTGGCGATCAGGGTGACGACGTAGGTTTCGAACAGGTCGGCGGCCATGCCGGCGCAGTCGCCGACGTTGTCGCCCACGTTGTCGGCGATGACGGCAGGATTGCGCGGATCATCTTCGGGGATGCCCGCTTCGACCTTGCCCACCAGGTCGGCGCCAACGTCGGCGCCCTTGGTGAAGATGCCGCCGCCCAACCGCGCGAAAATCGAGATCAGCGAGGCGCCGAAGGCCAGGCCAATGAGCGGCTTGATGATGTCGTGGGAAGTCAGGGGGCTGCCGGCGGCCTGGCGCGAGAGCATCCAGTAAAACAGCGTGACGCCCAGCAGGCCCAGGCCGACCACCAGCATGCCGGTGATGGCGCCGCCCTTGAAGGCAACGTCGAGCGCCTGGTTCATGCCCTTGGTCGCCGCCTGCGCGGTGCGCACGTTGGCGCGCACGGAGACGTTCATGCCGATGAAACCGCACGCACCCGAGAGCACGGCGCCCAGCGCAAAGCCGATGGCGGTGTTCATGTCGAGCAGGATGCCGATGGCAATCAGGAGCACCACCCCGACGATGGCAATGGTGCGGTACTGGCGCGCGAGGTAGGCGGCTGCGCCTTCCTGGATGGCCTGTGCGATTTCCTGCATCCGGGCGTTGCCGGGGTCCTGCTTGAGAATCCAGCTGCGCGTGAGCAGACCGTAGATGACGGCGATCACGCCGCATGCCACTGCAAAGATCAAATAGCTTTCTGCCATGTCGTCCCCTTATCCTATTTTTTCAAGTAACACAAAAACACATCCGAAAGGCCGGGTAGGCCTGCCTTACTGCGCACTGCAAAACGTTGAATCAACATCTGGAGCGAGGGATGGCAAAGCATCCGCATTAAAAAAGCGGACTTGGCGTCCGCTTCTTTTTACATCTGTTTTTACATTTATTCCGACAGCGCCGCGAAGGCCGCGTCGCGGATGGTGTCGACAGGTCCGACACCGGAAATGCGGCGGTATTTTGGCGCGCCGGCCAGGCCCGATGTGGCCCAGTCGTTGTAGTAGCCCAGCAGGACTTCGGTCTGGTTATGGTAGACCGACAGGCGGTTCTTGACGGTTTCTTCCTTGTCGTCGGGACGCTGAACCAGCGGCTCGCCGGTGACGTCGTCGATATTGTCCACTTTTGGCGGATTGTTGGTGATGTGGTACACGCGCCCCGAGGCGGGGTGCGAGCGGCGACCGCTCATGCGGTCCACGATTAGCTCGTCAGGGACGTCGATTTCAAGCACGTAGTCGATGCCCACGCCCGCTTCTTTCATGGCGTCGGCCTGGGCGACGGTGCGTGGAAAACCGTCGAACAAATAACCGGACTTGCAGTCTGCGTCTTTCAGGCGCTCTTTGACGAGGCCAATGATAATGTCGTCACCCACCAGGTCGCCCACATCCATCACTTTTTTCGCAGCCAGGCCAAGTTCGGTGCCGGCCTTGATGGCGGCACGCAGCATGTCGCCGGTGGAAATTTGCGGGATGTTGTATTTTTCTTTGATGAAGTTAGCTTGGGTGCCCTTGCCGGCGCCGGGTGCTCCTAACAGAATGAGACGCATGAAAAAATTCCTAAGACTGATTTAAAATTGGTGGTGATGCATATGCGATGACCTTGATACGAAACTTACCACAAAAGTATGCGTCAACGCCAATCGGGGGGTGAATTGCCGTCTTTTTGCTTGATATGGCGCAAAACGGGGATGTTTTGACCGCTTGCAATGTTCGTGTAAGTAAACTCAGTTACCGGTTTTTACGTACCGCAGTGAGGAATGTAGGTCGGATAAGCGCTAGCGCAATCCGACATGCGTCGCGTTGACGCACGTCGGATTGCGCTGCGCTTATCCGACCTACGCCCGATCCCAAAAAACGCCGCGTTTCGCGAGGACGATGGGAGATGATTTTACTGTGTGTAGTGCTTGCGTACGCGCGCCAGATCTTCCGGCGTATCCACCCCCGCCGCCGGCGCACTGTCGGTCACGTGCACCGCAATCGGATAGCCGTGCCACAGCACGCGCAGCTGTTCCAGCGCTTCGATGTCTTCCAGGGGCGAGGCTTCAAGTCCCGGATACACTTGCAGGAAGCGGTTGCTGTAGGCGTACAAACCAATATGGCGCAGCGGCACATACCCGGCCGGCAGCGCCGCCCGATCGGCGCCAAACGCGTCGCGGTGCCACGGGATGGTCGCGCGCGAAAAATACAGGGCCCGTCCCAGTTTATCGAGCACCACTTTTACCACGTTGGGATTGAACGCGTCGGCTGCGTCGCCGATCGGGTGGGCGCAAGTGGCCATCGGCACCGCGTCGCTGATGCAGGCGGCAGCAGCTCCCAGCAACGCCGGGTCGATCAGCGGCTCGTCGCCCTGCAGATTGACCACCACCGCGTCGGGCGCCAGTTCCAGCGCGCGCGCCACTTCGGCGATGCGGTCGGTGCCCGACGGATGGTCGGCGCGCGTCATGCACACTTCCACCCCGTGCGCGATGCAGGCGGCGGCGATGTCGTCGTGATCGGTGGCCACGACAACCCGCGCAGCGCCCGACAAGGCGGCCCGTTCGGCCACCCGCACCACCATCGGTTTGCCGCCAAGGTCGGCCAGCGGCTTGTTCGGCAGGCGCGTTGAAGCCAGGCGCGCCGGGATGATGACGATGAAACCGTTGGCCGCGCCCATTACACGGGCTCGATCTTGCGCGCTTCGTCGGCCCACATGATCGGGATGCCGTCGCGGATCGGGAAGGCCAGTCGGTCGGGGCGGCAGGTCAGTTCCTGCGCTTTTTTGTCGTACTCCAACGGCCCTTTGCATACAGGGCAGACCAGGATGTCAAGCAGGCGAGCGTCCACGGCATTTCTCCACAATGTGTTCGGCCAGCGCGGCGTCAAGCTGCGCCGTCACCGGAACGACCCACAGTCTCGGGTCGTCTTTGAGATGTTCAATTTGCCGACATTTTACTGCATCCTTCTCGGTGATCAGGATGATCTCGGCGTCCAAGCCGGCAAACGGCTGGTCCAGGAAATCGTGATGGTCGGGCAGCGCCAGCTCGTCCACGTCCAGGCCGGCGGCGCGCAGCATGGCGAAAAAGCGCGCCGGATTGCCGATGCCGGCCGCCGCCACGATGCGCCTGCCGGCCAGCGACGCCAGCGCCACGCCCTGCCCCGGGCGCAGCAAGGGCTCGGCCAGCGCGCCTTCAAGCTGCATGCGGTACGGCTGGCCGCCCACGGCCTGGCGCAGCGCGTCGGTCAGTTGCGGTGCGTTGACGACGGTGAAATCGCGCCGGCGCGTGGCCGGCTCGCGCAAGGGACCGGCCGGCAGCAGATAGCCATTGCCCGCGCCGCGCGCGTCGAACAGCATGATTTCGACGTCGCGCTGCAAGGCGTAGTGCTGCAAGCCGTCGTCGGAGACCAGGATATCGACCTCGGGGTGCAGCGCCAGCAGCGCTTGCGCGGCCGCCGCGCGGGACCGCCCCACCACCACCGGGCAGCCGCTGCGCACGTGGATCAGCAGCGGCTCGTCGCCCACTTCCTGCGGCGTGGACGCCGCCGTCACGGCGCGCGGCGCCTGGCCGCTGGCGCCATGGCCGCGCGAGACCACGCCTGGCCGAAAGCCTGCTTCGCGCAATACGCCGCACAGCCAGATCGTCAGCGGGGTCTTGCCGGTGCCGCCGATGAAGATGTTTCCGACCACGACCACCGGCACCGGCAGGTGCGTGGACTGCTTCAAGCCGGTGCGATACAGCAGCGCGCGCAGGCTTGTTAGTGCCCGAAACAGCAGCGAGACCGGCCACAGCGCGCGGGCCAGCAACCCGCGGCGCTGCCAGGCTCGGGTGAGCGTCGTTTCAAAGGAAGGGGAAGCCATGGGCGATCGGATGGAGAAGCCAGGGAGCGCGGAAAGCTACCCGCGCGTCCCTGTTACTTCTTGGTGCCGGTCTGCGCGGCGAAGGTCAGCTTGTCGTAGCCGGCCAGGCGCGCAGCTTCCAGCACGTTGATGACCATCTGGTGCATCGCGAACTGGTCGGCGTTGACGATCACAACCGGACTGACGTCGGCCGCCGCGCCTTCGGGCTTGGCGGCGCCGGCGGCGCGCTTCATGTCTTCGGCCAGGTCGGCCACGCTGCGAAACGAGACCGCGGTGTTGTTGATCGTGTAGTTGCCCTTGGCGTCGACCGTCACGTTCAATTCAAACGGCTTGTCGAGCGCTTTTTCGGCGTCCGCCGTCGGCAGCGTGATCTGCAGTTCGGTAAACTTGCTGTAGGTGGTCGTCACCATCAGGAAGATCAGGATCACCAGCAGCACGTCGATGAACGGGATCAGGTTAATTTCCGGATCCTCGCGCTTGCGGCCACGGCGAAAGTCCATCATTTGCGCGCACCGTGGACGATGTCGACGAATTTGACGGCCTGCATTTCCATGTCGATGATGAAGGAGTCGACCAGCGCGCGGAAATGGCGGTACGCCACCAGCGAGGGCATGGCGATGGCCAGGCCAAAACCGGTGTTGTACAGCGCGACCGAAATGCCGTGCGCGAGCTGGGCCGGATTGGCGCCGCTGGCCGACTGCGAACCGAAGATCTCGATCATGCCGACGATGGTGCCGAACAGGCCCATCAGCGGCGCGAGCGAGGCGATCGTGCCCAGCGTGGTCAGGAAGCGTTCCAGCAGGTGGGCCACGCCGCGCCCTGCTTCTTCGATCGACTCCTTCATCATCTCGCGCGGCGCTTCGACGTTGCGCAGCGCGGCGGCCAGCACGGTGCCGAGCGGCGAATTGATGCGCAGCTTGTCGATCACGTCAGGGGTGATCTTGCCATTGTGGTAGACGCGAATGACCTCGTCGAGCAGCTGCTTGGGCAGCAGCTTGGAGCGGCGCAGGTAGATGGAGCGTTCAATGATCAGCGTCACGGCGACGATGGAGGCAATCAGCAATAGCCAGATAGGCCAGCCTGCAGCTTGAAGAATGGCGAGCAAAACAAACTCCTGAGTAAGGGTACTACCGGATCGGAACGAACCCCGGCAATGTAACGTGTTGCCAGCCGGACGGCAAGTACAGTTCTGCACATCTTCTGTGGATAAGATTGTGTGCAAGAATCGCGGTAAGTCGCCAAGTCTTTGTTTTTAAATAGAAAAATAGTCATGCGCAAAAACAAGGCAGTAGAAAATTAATCACGGCGCCGGTTGACCGGCAGCCGCAGGTGATCGGTTCGGGCTTCCCGGCCTGGCAAGTTCTGCACAACTTCTGTGGATAAGATTGTGTGCAACGATCCTGGCACTGCCGCAGGTCATTGATTCTTATAGGATATATGCCGGTGCGTAAATTGAAGGCATCGCCACTTATCCACAATCGCGAGCTTTTGCACATCTTCTGTGGACAACTTTGTGTGCAACCGTTCGGGGAGCTCGACAACTGTTTGAAAGCAAAGGAAATTTTACACCTGCTTAACTTTGTGGCGCCTGCCCCGCGGCAAAAGTGGTCTGACCCTGTTGTATAACATGGCAGCACGCTATAGCGGCAGCGGCGAAGTTTTGCACACCTTCTGTGGACAACTGTGTGTGCAAGGCGCATGGAAGTCGTGCAAGTCGTTGAAAGGTAAAGCAATTTCTTACCTGCCAAACTTTGTGGCAGCGCGCGCAAAGACTGCCGGCAACTGGAAAATTTATTTCCTTGTGTGATTATTTCTTGGCAACAAGTATAATACCGCAACTATTTCCCGGTCGCTGGAATTAGCTCTTGGACAATGGAGCAGCAGCATGGCAGGTGCAAGCGCAGTGCAGATGTCAATGCAGGTGGCAGTCGAGGGGCAAGCCGATGGTGCCGCCCAGGCGTCCAGCGCGCCCGGTGTTGCGCCAGAGTCGGCGTCGGACCCGCTGGCGGCGCTCCGTGCGATGTGCGCGATCGCTCACTTTCACCAACTGCCCGCCGACCCGGCCACCGTCGCCCACCAGCTCGGCCTGTCCCCCAGCGACGCCCCTTCGGTGAACGATCTGTTGCACTGCGCCCGTCATCTCGGCCTCAAGGCCAAACTGAGCAACACCACCGCCGAGCGTTTCAGCAGCACCCCCTTGCCGGCGCTGGCATTGATGCACAGCGAGCACGGCACGCTGCGCGCTGTCATCCTGGCCCAGTGCGACGGCCAGCGCGTGCTGTACCAGGAAGCGGGCCGCAACGGCGGGCGACCCATGATTGAAGCGCTGGACGCCTTCGCCGCCCAGTGGACTGGCCAGCTGATTTTGGTGGCCAGCCGCGCCAGCCTGACCGGCGCGCTGGCCAAGTTCGACTTTTCCTGGTTCATTCCCAGCCTGGTCAAATACCGCAAGCTGCTCGGCGAAGTGCTGCTCATTTCTTTCATGCTGCAGCTGTTCGCCATGGTCAGCCCGCTGTTCTTCCAGGTCGTGATGGACAAAGTGCTGGTGCACAAGGGCGTGACCACGCTCGATGTGCTGGTGACCGGCCTGGTGGTGGTGGTCATTTTTGAGAGCGTGCTCAGTGCCTTGCGCGCCTACGTCTTTAGCCATACCACCAGCCGCATCGACGTCGAGCTGGGCGCGCGCCTGTTCCGCCACCTGGTGCAGCTGCCGCTGGCCTACTTTCAGGCGCGCCGCGTGGGCGACTCGGTGGCGCGCGTGCGCGAACTGGAAAATATCCGCAATTTCTTAACCGGCAACGCGCTCACGGTGGTGCTCGACGTGTTTTTTTCCATCGTGTTCATCGCGCTGATGATGTTTTACAGCGTAGCGCTGACGCTGATCGTGCTGGTCAGCCTGCCGCTCTACTTTGGCCTCAGCCTGGCGGTGGTGCCGCTGCTGCGCCAGCGCCTGGACGTGAAGTTCGCGCGCGGCGCCGAGAACCAGGCCATGCTGGTGGAAACGGTGAGCGCGATCCAGACCGTCAAGGCGACCGCGCTCGAACCGGCTTTCGGCAAGCGATGGGACGCGCAACTGGCCGCCTATGTCGCCGCCAGCTTCAAGACCCAGAACCTGGCCAGCATCGCCCACGAGGGGGTGAACCTGATCGGCAAGCTGGTGGGGGCGGCCACGCTGTGGTACGGCGCCCATCTGGTGATGGACAATGAAATGACGGTGGGCCAGTTCGTGGCCTTCAATATGTTCGCCCAGCGCGTGTCGCAGCCGATCATGCGCATGGCGCAATTGTGGACCGATTTTCAGCAAACCGGCATTTCGGTGGCGCGCCTGGGCGACATCCTCAACACCCGCACCGAAGTGGCGCCGGCGAGCGCCGCCCAACTGCCCCAGCTGCAGGGCCATGTCACGCTCGACAACGTGACCTTCCGCTACCGGCCGCAGGCCGCGCCCGTGCTCAACGGCGTGTCGCTGGCCATTCGCGCCGGCGAAGTGCTCGGCATCGTGGGCCGCTCCGGCTCGGGAAAAAGCACGCTGACCAAGCTGGTTCAGCGCCTGTATTCGCCCGAAGCGGGACGCTTGCTGGTCGACGGCATCGACATCGCCCTGATCGACGCGGCCCAGTTGCGCCGCCAGGTCGGCGTGGTGTTGCAAGACAATTTGCTGTTCAACCGCAGCGTGCGCGAAAACATCGCCATTGCCGACCCGGGCGCCCCGCTGGAAGCGGTGATCGGCGCGGCCAGGATGGCCGGCGCCCACGAGTTCATCAGCGAATTGCCCGAAGGCTACGACACCATGGTCGGCGAACAGGGCGGCAGCCTGAGCGGCGGCCAGCGCCAGCGCGTGGCCATCGCACGGGCGCTGTTTACCAATCCGCGCATCCTGATCCTGGACGAGGCCACCAGCGCCCTCGACTACGAAAGCGAGGCGATCATCCAGCGCAACATGGCGCAGATCTGCAAGGGACGCACCGTGATCATCATCGCCCACCGTTTAAGCTCGGTCCGCCGGGCCGACCGCATCATCGTCATGGACAAGGGCCATATCGTCGAAGCCGGCGCCCACGATGCGCTGCTGGCCCAGCCGGGCCTGTATGCGCACTTGTGGCGCATGCAAGATGGCGGCCAGCCGATCGACGCCGCTGCGGCGGCGCAGCCATGAGCGGCGCTCCCCATCCGCTGCGCGCGCTGCTCGCGCGCTACCGCAGCGTATTGGGCGCGGCCTGGGACGAGCGCGCCGCGCTGGCCGGTCCGGCGCGCCTGGCCGACGAACTGGCCTTCCTGCCGGCCGCCATCAGCCTGCAGGAAACGCCGCCCCACCCGGCGCCGCGGCGCCTGGCCTGGTGCCTGATGGGACTATTCGTACTGGCGCTGGCCTGGTCCATCATCGGCCAGGTCGATATCGTGGCGGTGGCGCCGGGGCGCATCATTGTGAGCGACCGCACCAAACTGATTCAGCCGCTCGAAGCGAGCGTGGTGCGGCGCGTGCTGGTCAAGGATGGCCAGCATGTGCAGGCCGGCCAACTGCTGGTGGAACTGGACCCCACCGCCGCCAGTGCCGACCAGGCCAGCGTGGCTGAACAGCGCAGCGCGGCCCTGAGCGAACAGCAGCGCAGCGCCGCGCTGCTCCGTGCGCTGGCCGACGGGCGGCGCCCGGATGCCGGTGACAACGCGCAGCATGCGGCCCAGCTGCAGTCGGAATGGCTGGACATCAGCGCGCGGCTGGCCCGGCTCGACGCCGACAGCGATCACCGCCAGGCCGAAATGAACACGGTGCAGGCGGGCGTTGCCAAGCTGGAGGCGACGGTGCCGCTGGCCCAGTCGCGCGAATCGGACTTCAAGCAGCTGGTGGGCCAGGGCTATATGTCGGGCCACGCCACCCAGGACAAGACGCGCGAGCGCATCGAGCTCGAACGCGACCTGGCAACCCAGCGCGCGCGCCTGATCGAAGCGCGTTCGGCGCTGCAGGAATCGGTGCAGGCCAAGGCGGCCTACCGCGCCGAAGCGGTGCGCAGCCTGAGCGACCGCGAAGCGCAGGCCAAGAGCCGTTACCAGCAGCTCGACGCCGAACACAGCAAGGCAAGCCAGCGCAAACAGCTGACCCACCTGAGCGCGCCGGTGGCCGGCGTGATCCAGCAATTGGCCATCCATACCGCCGGCGGCGTGGTCACCCCGGCCCAGGAGCTGATGATCGTGGTGCCCGATTCGGCCCAGGTCAGCGCCCAGGTCAGCGTGGCCAACCAGGACATCGGCTTCGTGTATGCCGGCCAGATGGTGGACGTGAAGCTCGAGACCTTTCCGTACACCCGCTACGGCACGGTGCGCGCGCGGGTGGACGTGGTCACCAGCGACGCCGTCACGGACGACAAGCATGGCGCCTTTTATCCGGCCACGCTGACGTTCGCGCAAAAGGATATGCTCATCGATGGCAAGCGGGTGGCGCTGGCGCCGGGCATGAACATCACGGCCGAAATCAAGACCGGGCGCCGGCGCATTATCGATTTCCTGTTAAGTCCCGTGCAAAAGGCCGGCGGCGAAAGCCTGCGCGAACGCTGATCCACCCAGTTTGCGGCCCAGGCTGCAGGAGCACTGATGAAAGCGATCTATCCCGTCCTGGCGGTCGGCGCGCTGGCCGTGCTGCTGGCGACGCTGCGCGCGCCCAAGGCCCCGCCGGCTCCCATTGACGGCTACCTGAACGGCCGGCACGTGGTGTTCCCGGCAGAGCGCTATACCTTTCTTGCCACCACGCGCATGGTGGCCGGACGCAGATTCATCACCGACAATTTATGGGGTTTCCGCTATCCCAGCATGGCGCCCATGCTGCCGCGCGAGCGCGCCGACTTCCTGCGTGCCTACGCGCATACCGACTGGATCAAGGTGGCGGTGCTGGGCTACACGCCGGCCGTTGACGCCGACTTGGCAACGAGAGCGGCACGCACCTGCATGAATTACACGATCGCCCACGCGGACCAGCCGGGACATGCCATGCTCCTGACTGACAAGGATGTTTTCGAGCGCGACCCGCAACGCCATTTCGGCGGCCTGCACCGCTTCAACGCGCCGTCCAGGCCGCCCTACAACGATGCCAGAACCTATGGCGGGCCGGTGTCTATGTACTGGGACGACAGCAGCGGCGCGGCCTGCACGCTGATTCAATGCAGTGCCTATGCGCGCCAGCTGAAAGGTCAGCACTGCGATCACACGTATCAAGACCGGGTACGGCATCTGGAATTTTCGATGGACTACGACTCGGCTCTGCTTCCCCATTGGCGTGATATCCAGAACCAGACCGTTGCCATTTTCGATTCGTTCCGGTAGAGCGACAGGGGTCTCGACGGCGCTTGTCGGATAAGGGGGCCGCCCAGGCGACTACGTCCTTTTCCGACGCCATAGCCGACACTTCGGCGTCCAGATTGCCTTTTCCTTCCTTCATCTTTTGCACATCTTCTGTGGACAACTTTGTGTGCAACCGTTCGGGTTGCTCGACAAGCCATTGAAAACAAATGACTTTTTGCACCTGCTTAAGTTTGTAGCGCCGCCAGCTTTTCCACTTGTGGTCTGACCCCGAATTGACGCGCGGCCCGAATTGTGCGGCAAGGCGGGCTATTTTTGCTGGCGCTGGGCAAGTTCAGTCGCTTCGATGAACTTGATCAGCCAGGTCTGGAAGGTATCTTTCCAGATACCGTTGTGGCCATTCAAAATCGTGCCGTCGGTGCGGGCGACGAGAAAAGGATTGCCAGGCTGCGCTTCCTGCGCGGTACGGGTCAGGCACAGCGTCTCCTCATTGCCACGCTCGTTTTTTGTCTTTTCACAGAATTGATCGAACCACCGCGCGTCGGCCAGCTGCTGTGGCGCGCTCGCGGTTTTGCGCAGCGTGTGCGTGACGTAGTCGCCATAGTTGCCCAAGGTAGTACGTTCCCGTTCGCTCCAGCGGCCCGTCAGGAGTTGCCCCGCGGAGAAGGCAAAGCGCGTCGGATAGTCGTTTGATGTGGAAATTGTCAGCAGCGTGGGCTCTTGCGCCCGGTTGTATTGTTCCTGGATGCGCCGGTTGCTGTTGAAGGCGGAAAACCGGGAGGCTTCGAAGGCCGGGTTGAGCAAGATCGTCAGGTTCGCCGCGCCATAAAAGGCGTCGTAGACGCCGTGGCCGCCCGGATGGGCCATCGATTGGTTGTGCAGCAGGACGGGCGCGACCGATGAGAACAAGATGCGCGCGCCAAAGCTGTGGCCAATGGCGGTGATGAAGTCTTTTGGATCGCTCCGGCGCCGTTTGATGTTAGCCGCGGCGCCCAGCAGCTTGGTGACGTTTGAGACGGCAATGGCGCGGTCCGCCGCATTTTTGCGGTCCCAAAACGTGAGGTTTTTCAAGCCCGGCACGGGACTGGAGGCACCCGGCCAACCGATGAACACGCCCACCACGTCTTGCCCGCTGTTCTTTTTGGCGTCCGTCAGCTTGGCAACGAGCGCGGTAAAATTTTGCAGGTCGCTGTCTGCAGGAGCAGAATTGTGCTTCCAGCCATGCACGTAGAAGACGACGAATTTCGACCGGTGCGCACTGCCCGTCGCCGTAGCGCCGCCGCCGATTTCAAGCAGGACGTCCGTCCACTGGCAGCGGTCCATCAGTTCGCCATTGTCCGACAGGTCGAGTTTGCGAACGATGGGACTGCTTGATGGTCGGGGGATGTCGGACGGATCAGGTCCTTTCCAGCGGGACGTCGTTTTCCATGGTTCGCAGCCTAAACTGACGTCCGCATCGGTCGGTGTGTGGGTGCATCCGGCCAGCGCAAAGCAGACAAAAGCGGCGACTGACCCAACTGCCCCAACTGCGCCGACTGTTCGGACAGTCGCGCCCTTCAAATGTGTCGGAAGCGCCGCCGCCATGGATCTTGTTGTCATCTGCCGCGTCCGGATAAAGGTTGTCGAATAGCCAAAGTATGCATGGAGTCGGCCCATTTTGCTACCAGCGCAAAGGCGGGCCGGCTCCTGCGGATCTATCACCAGAATCTGTGGATAACTTTGTGAGCAACTATGGAGCGGTTCGCCAAAGTCATTGATCTATAAGGGTTTTCGTCCACTGCCTCTAAATGACGCAGCCAGCGTTTTTCTTTTATAATCAAACACTTATAAAAAATACTTGATGTCGCGGCGGAACTGTGACATAAGCATGACCGTCGTAAATTTTTGTGGACAGCTTTCCCCATGCAGACTTCGCCCGACCCCGATTCCAGCTATACACCGCCGCCGGTACTGACCGTCACCGCCCTCAACGCGCAGGTGGCGCGCCTGCTCGAGCGCTCCTTTCCGCTCACCTGGATCGGCGGCGAAATCTCCAATTTTACGCGCGCCAGTTCCGGCCACTGGTATTTCACGCTCAAGGATGATGCCGCCCAGGTGCGCGCCGTGATGTTTCGCGGCAAATCGCAGTTCGCCGGCTTTACGCCGCGCGAAGGTGACAAGGTCGAGGTGCGCGCGCTCGTCACGCTGTACGGGGCGCGCGGCGACTATCAGATCAATGTCGAGGCGATCCGGCGCGCCGGCGTGGGCGCCCTCTACGAAGCGTTCCTGCGCCTGAAGGACACGCTGGGCGCGCAGGGTTTGTTCGACCCGGACCGCAAGCGCGCCCTGCCCCTGTTTACGCGCAGCGTGGGCATTGTCACCAGTCCCAACGCGGCGGCCCTGCGCGACATTCTCAGCGCGCTCAAGCGGCGCGCGCCGCACGTGCGCGTGGTGCTGTACCCGGCGCCGGTGCAAGGCCAGGGCGCGGCCGAACGGATCGCCGCGGCGATTGCCAGCGCGTCTTTCCGGGCCGAAGTCGATGTGCTGCTGGTGTGCCGCGGCGGCGGTTCGATCGAAGACTTGTGGAGCTTTAACGAAGAAGTCGTGGCGCGCGCGATCGCCGCGTGCAGCATGCCGGTGATCGCCGGCGTGGGCCACGAGACGGACTTTACGATTGCCGACTTTGCCGCCGACGTGCGCGCCGCCACGCCCACCGCAGCGGCGGAACTGGCCGCCACCGCGCACGCCGACTGGATGGCCTCGCTGGGTGCCGACGCCGTCGACCTGCGGCGCGCAATGCGGCGCACGCTGGGCGAGGCCAGCCAGTCGCTCGACAACCTGGCGCGCAGGCTGCAAAGCCCGTCGGCCCAGATTGGCCACCAGCGCCTGAAACTGGTGGCGCTGTCGACCGCGCTCACGCACGCGGTGCGCGCGCCGGTGGGGCGGCACGGCTTTGCGCTGGCGCAGTTGCGCGCGCGCTGGGCCAGCCACAAGCCCGATGCGCGCGCGCGCCGGATCGAGATCGACTCGCACCGCCAGCGCCTGGCCAGCGCGCTCGCCTACCAGCTAAGGCAGCGGCGCCATGCGCTGGGCGCGCTGTCGGCCCAGCTCGAGCTGCTCAATCCCCAGCGCACGCTGGAACGGGGTTACGCGATCGTGCGCGACGGGGCCGGAAACGTGCTACGCTCACCGTCCCAGATCGCGCCGCGCCAACTGCTCAACATCCGCCTGGCCGAGGGCAGCGCCGAGGTCGGGGTTGCCAGCGTGCAGGGCGCACTGGATTAGCCTGCATCGAAAGCCGAGACGCACTACAATAAGGGTCGTTTGCACATTCATCACGCTCTTAACGCCAATCACGCTCTCAACACCAAAGGACAAGCCATGGAACATACACTGCCGCCACTCCCCTACGACATGGACGCGCTCGCGCCGCACATCTCCAAAGAGACGCTCGAATACCACTATGGCAAGCATCACCAGACCTACGTCACCAACCTGAACAACCTGATCAAGGGCACCGAGTTCGAGAACCTGTCGCTCGAAGAGATCATCAAAAAATCGTCCGGCGGCATCTTTAACAATGCGGCCCAGGTGTGGAACCACACCTTTTACTGGAACGGCATGAAGCCGGCCGGCGGCGGCGCACCAGCAGGCGGCGCAGCGGACGCGATCAACGCCAAGTGGGGTTCGTTCGACAAGTTCAAGGAAGAATTCACCAAGTCGTGCCTGGGCAACTTCGGTTCCGGCTGGACATGGCTGGTGCAAAAGGCCGACGGTTCGGTCGATATCGTCAACACGTCCAACGCGCTCTGCCCGTTGACCACCGGCGACAAGCCGCTGCTCACCTGCGACGTCTGGGAGCATGCTTACTACATCGACTACCGCAACGCGCGCGCCAAGTACGTGGAAACGTTCTGGGGCCTGGTCAACTGGGACTTCGTGGCCAAGAACTTCGCGTAACAAGCGACGGCGCGCGCTGTGCGGCGCACCGCGGCGCGCGCTGCAAACAAGGCCTTTGTCGCAAGACAAGGGCCTTTTTTTCATCACAAGCGATAGTGGATTCTCATCTCGAGGGATCTCGTCATGCGCTTTCGTTCATTGCTGCCGGCCATTGTTGCCGCATCCTGCCTGGCCCATTCCGCCCAGGCACAAGAAGTTCTTCCCGGATTGTATTTTTCGTATGCCGACTGGGAACTTGCCTGCGACAACACCGGCACGTGCCGCGCCGTCGGTTACCAGCGCAGCGCCGATGCGGCGCCGGTATCGGTGCTGCTGACGCGCCGCGCCGGTCCGGGCCAGCCGGTCAGCGGCCAGTTGCTGCTCGGCGAGCGAGTCGATGCCGCGGCGCGCCTGCCGCCGGTGCTCGCGCTGACGCTGCGCATCGACGGGCGTGACGCCGGCAGCGTGATGGCCGGGCGCAGCAAGGTGGCCCTGCCGCCCAAGGTGCTGGGCGCGCTGCTGGCCGCCCTGCCCGGCACGGCCAGCATCGCCTGGACGGCTGGCACGCAGCGCTGGCAATTGTCGGGCGAAGGCGCGGCGGCGGTGCTGCTCAAGATGGATGACTTTCAGCGCCGCATCGGCACCCGCGGCGCCTTGCTCAAGCCGGGCACGCGCTCAGAAGCGCAGGTGCTGCCGGCAACGCCGGTTCCGGTGGTCAATGCGGCGCGCTGGGTCAGCACCACGCCGCCAGATGCGCACTGGGTCCAGGCGCAGGCCGCGCCCCTGCGTCAAGCCTTGCGCACCAGCCTGGGCGAGCAGGATTACTGCCCCGTTCTGGACGACGCCGCGGCAGCGCCGCTGACGGTGCGCCGGCTCGACGCGCAGCGCCTGCTGGTGTCGGCCCGCTGCTGGGCGGGCGCTTACAACGTGGGCGACGGGTACTGGGTGGTCGACGCCGCGCCGCCGTTTCACCCAGTGCTGGTCACCACCTCGGGCAGCGAGGCCGACGAGCCGGCCATCGTGGCCAGCCACAAGGAGCGCGGCCTGGGCGACTGCCGCGCCAGCGACGCCTGGACCTGGAACGACGCTGCCTTCATCCATACCAGTTCGGCGACTTCGGGCATGTGCCGGATGGTGGCCGCCGGCGGTGCATGGAATTTGCCGCGCATCGTCAGCGACGTGCGCCCGGCCCGCTAGCGGGCGCTCACTCCCGGTGCGGCACCTGCATGCCAAGCTGCACCGCGGGGCGCGCGAGAAAAGCTTCCAGCACGCGCATCACGTTGGTGTAGCCGGCGATCCCGACCAGCTCGCCGGCGCCGTAAAAGGTGTTCAGCGTATTGACCCACGGAAAAATCGCAATGTCGGCGATCGTGTACGCATCGCCCATGATCCAGTTGCGCCCGGCCAGGCGCTGGTCCAGCACGGCCAGCAAGCGTTTCGCTTCGGCCGCGTAACGCTCGCGCGGGCGCTTGTCTTCATAGTCCTTGCCGGCGAACTTGGTGAAAAAGCCGAGCTGGCCGAACATGGGGCCGATGCCGCCCATCTGGAACATCAGCCACTGGATCGTTTCGTAGCGGCCGGGGGCATCGGCGGGCAGGCATTTGCCGGTTTTTTCGGCCAGGTACAGCAAAATGGCGCCGGACTCGAACAGCGGCAGCGGCGCGCCGTCCGGGCCATTCGGGTCGATGATGGCCGGGATCTTGTTGTTCGGGTTGAGCGAGAGGAATTCGGGCGAGGTCTGGTCGGCGCTGTCAAAACTGACCAGGTGCGGCTCGTACGGCAAGCCTGCTTCTTCGAGCATGATGGCGACCTTCACGCCGTTAGGCGTGGGCAGCGAATAGAGCTGGAGGCGCTCCGGGTGGCTGGCGGGCCATTTTTTGGTCATGGGGAAGGCGGACAGGTCGGGCATGCTGGCTCCTGGTAAAGATGGGTAGCGCTGGAGTCTACGTGCTATTCAAAAATCACGCTGGGGGCTGGAATGTTCGGAGTCGGTCGCAGATTTTCAGCACGCTGGCGTGTCATCAAATGTATCCATTTGTCCGCCCTTTTGCGCATCTGGCCGTTGGCGGCGCGACTCTTATACAATAGCCGCCGAGGAGATATGCCATGTACCGAGTGATGCTGGTGGAAGACGATATGCGCCTGGCGCAGCTGGTCACGGAATACTTGAACAGTTATGAATTCACGGTCGACCTGGTCACCCGCGGCGACACCGCGCTGGCCAGTTTCAAGTCGCTGGCCCCGGATGTGGTGGTGCTTGACCTGATGCTGCCGGGATTGGACGGGATGGTGGTGTGCCGCCAGATTCGCGAGCTTTCCGCGGTGCCGGTTCTGATTTTGACGGCGCGCGAGGATTCGTATGATGAAGTGTCGGTGCTGGAACAGGGCGCCGACGATTTCGTCAACAAGCCGGTGCAGCCGCGCGTGCTGCTGGCGCGCCTGCGCGCACTGATGCGGCGCGCTAGCGGCAGGAGCGAGCCGGAAGGCCAGGGCATGGTGTTCGGGGCGCTCTCCATTGCGGTGAGCGACCGCAGCGTGACGTGGCGCGGGTTGCCGTGTGTGCTGAGTAATACGGAGTACAAGCTGCTGCTGGTGCTGGCCGAGTCGGCCGGTCATGTGCTCTCGCGCGATGCGCTGCTCAAGAAAATGCGGGGGATTGAGTTCGATGGGCTCGATCGCAGTATTGATAACTGCATTTCCAAGTTGCGCCGCAAGTTCGATGATGTGGATTCGGAAAAGATCAAGACGGTGTGGGGTGAGGGGTATTTGTTTTCGCCGTCGGCGTGGGGGTGATCTGCGCTTTTCCGCCCTACGTTGCGCTGGCGACTATGCGGGTGGTGGGCTATTCGTAGATGGGGTTGATCGCCAGGGGGGCGTTTTGGGTGACGACGTGGCTCTTTTCGCCCGCCGCGCTGAAGCGGTAGGTCACTACCCGGAAGCCTTCGTACGGGTCGCCCGGAAAGGCCGGGCCGTCTTGCGTCGTCAGCGCTTCGCCCTCCCCTTTGCGCACCCGTACGCCCGGGTCAACCATGCCGCGCGCGAAGACGAAGCGCACGCCGGTGCAACGCAGCGCGCGCAGCGTGGCGTCCACTGTGCGCTGGTAAGCGAGCGCTTCTTCGCAGGCGCTGCGCAGGTCGCCCGTTTCGTACACGCCGTCCGCTCGCACCACAATCGAGATGCGCGGGCGGAATACGTACTGGCTCACTTTGCGATTTAACACCAGCGCCGCATTCTCGTCGTATGCCGACTTGAGCAGCGGGAAGACGGTGCGTCCGGTCGCGTCCAGCGGCAGGTTCACACTGGTTCCCTTGCCCTGCAGCGATAGCTGCAAGCCTTCGGGCGCCAGGTTTTTGTCCTGGGGCATGACCTGGAAGTGGTTCTGGATGAAGTGCTTGCTTTTGCCGTACTTTTCGAACGCGACCATCGCCCGGTAGGCGTCGCGGTAGCTCACCCATTGCCCGTCATTGACTTGCGCCACGCCCGATCCGGCCGTGAACAGCAGTGCAAAAAACGCGGACAAGGAGGTGAATGCGCGCATGTCAGAACCGGTAGGCCAGGCCAGAAGAAACGGAAACATTTGTCGGCCGCTGTACCAGCGGGCTATGGCGCGCGTCACCCTGCAATCGCGTGACGCGCGCCCCGCTGACCAGCAGCCAGCCGGGCGCCAGCGCCCAGTTCCAGCGCGCCCCCAGATACACATCCTGCACGCCCCCGCCGGGCGCGTACGGGCGGTGGCCGCTGCTGGTCGCTTCGCTGCCGCCGACGCCAAAAAAACTGGCGTTGTAGCGGTTGTTGACCAGCGTGGCGCCCGCCGACCAGCTCAAGCGGTGGTGCGCGGTGATGTCGGCGGCGGTGTGCTGCACGGCCAGGTTCCAGACCAGGCCGTCATGCCACTTGCCGGCGCCGTACAGCACGCTGTTGGTCAGGCGTAGCGTGGGCGTGACGTCATAGTTGACAAACGCGCCGGCCTGCAGGCGCGCCTTGATCGGGTCCATGCCTTGCAAGCCGTCGCCGCCGGACGCTGCCCCGCGCTGGCTGGTCGGCTGCATCACGCCGGGGACGGTTTGCTGGCCGATGCCGTCGATGGCCTCGCCGGTGCCATCGACGCCGCGCCGGGTCTGCACGGACAGCAGGGGCCCGTATTCGAGCGTGGGCTGCTGCGACAGATGCATGCCGGCGCTCATGCCGGAGACGAACACGCCATTGCTCCACTCAAGCTGCAGCAGCGGCAGCGCGCGCACGCGCCGCGCGTTGCCGCCCTGGTAGACGGGCTGCGTAATGGCGCCCAGGCCGATGTACAGGTCGCGGCTGCCGTCGGGCATCGGGTTGTTCGCGGGCGTCTGGGCCTGCGCTGCGCTGCAGGTGAACAACAGCGTGAGCAACAGCGTGAGCAACAGCGTCAGCGGCGGCGCGAGAAACGTTTTCATGGTGGTGTCAGGGGAAAGTCCGGATGGCTCATATTCTACCTTGCCCGTTGACATCCCTAATTGCACGGCAAGTAAGTGCACGGCAAGTAATTGCACGGCATGTAACATGGCACCCGGCCGGGCCGCCAGGCGACGCGCTAGGCGTGCGGCGGCCGGACCGGTTGCGCGTACTGCGAATAAAAAAAGCCCACGATACTGATGCATCGGTGGGCAAACGGAAACCGATAACTTCATCTTAGGCAACAATGCATTCCCATTCCCCCTCACACTGTCCCGTATTTGTCGTCCATTTGTAATGTTCCCAAGCCGATCGGCCTCGCATACAATGCTGGCAGGAGGAAAGCAGATGGTTTTGGCAACAGAACGTGAGGCGCTGCCGCGAAAGGGTGCATGAACCGCATCTTCTTTCGCTTTTTCGTGCTGGTCATGCTGTCTATCACGGTGGCCACGTTCGTCATCTATTTCGTCATCAGTCGCCTGTTCGGCGACCCGCTCGACGACATCGCGCGGCGCCAGGCGGCGGCCCAGATTTTTCTCATCGAACAGTATGTCGACAAGGCCCCCGGCGACGAGTGGCTGGTGCGCCTGAACAAGGTGCGCGAAGTGTCGGGCATCAATATCGAACTCATCGCGCTGGCCGATGCGCGCACCGCCCTGCCGCGCGACCTGCATGCGGCGCTCGCGCGCGGCGAGGTCGTGCTCGACATCTCCGGCAAGGCGTTTTACCGGCGGGTTGACCTGTCGGGCAGCTACTACGTGGGCAGCGCCGACGAGGTAATCCTGGCGCGCGACTTGCCCATCGATATAGGACTGGCGCTGCAGATGGAAGCGGTACGCTATGTGATCGTGGCGCTGGCGCTGCTCATTCCGATTGCGCTGTGGTCGCGCTCGCACTGGATGGGCTTGCAGGTGCTCTCGCAGGTCGCCGACCAGGTGGGCGCGGGGGATTTATCGGCGCGCGCGATACTCAAGCCGGGGGCCAGTGTGTATCCGCTGGCCGAGCGCATGAACCTGATGGCCGGGCGCATCCAGAGTTTGCTCGACGCTCAGCGCAACCTGATCCATTCGGTGTCGCATGAATTGCGCACGCCGATTGCCAGGCTGGGGTTTGCGCTGGAATTGCTGCGCGCCCACGCGGGCGATGCGGCGCTCGAGCCGCGCATCGCGGCCATGGAGGGCGATGTCGAGGAGTTAAATGGGCTGGTCAATGAGTTGCTGGGGATGATCAAACTCGATAACGCGCAGGCCTTGCAGCTGGAGGAGGCGCGCGTCGACGCCTTGCTGGCCGGTTGTGTGGCGGCGTTGCCGCCGTCAACTTGCAAGGTGCAGGTGGTGCTGGGCGAGCAGCTGGGCATGGTCCGGGCCGACCGCCGCTTGCTGGCGCGCGCGATTGGCAATTTGCTGACCAATGGGCAGAAGTATTGCGATGCGACCGTGGTGCTGTCGGCCAGGCGCGGGGCGGGGCTGGAGATTGTGGTGGAGGATGACGGGCCGGGGATTCCGCAGCAGGAACGCGCGCGCGTGTTTGAGCCGTTTTATCGGCTTGACCGCAGCCGCGATCGGGCCACCGGCGGGTTCGGGTTGGGGTTGTCGATCGCACACAAGGCGGTGGCGCTGCATGGGGGGACGATTCGGGTGGAGCAGTCCGTGGTATTGGGAGGGGCGCGGTTTGTGATCAGTTTGCCGGGTTAGGGGTAGTGGGGGGCGTCGATTTTTGGCAAACGAGGATGTTGCCACAGTGGCGTCGTGTCGTAGGTCGGATAAGCGTAGCGCAATCCGACATGCGTCACGTTCACGCACGTCGGATTGCGCTACGCTTATCCGACCTACTTGCCTTGGCAACGCGACGATCTACCGGGGCTGGCGCGCTATTCTTTGACGCTCGGCTGCAGGTGCGTGAGGCCGTACCACAGGTGTTCCCACCAGTGGGGACGCGAGTTGACAACCTGCATGCAGATGACGTCAACCTCGCCCTTGAAAACCTTGTCCTCGCATTGCTTCGTCATCAAGGCGTGGCGCTGGTTTTCTGCATTGACCAAGGCGATGGCCAGCCATAGCGCCAGGCCAGCCATCAACACCGCCAGCGTCCACGCGACCTGATTGACGTGGCTGGTCTCGAACAGATCCTTGACGTCGGGCCGCGACCCGTCGTAAATTTTCAAGATCTTTTTTTCCGTTTCGTCGCTCATTTGCTCACGGTTTTCTTCGCTGGCGCAGGCGCCGCCGGCGCGGCGGCGCTGTAGCCTTTTTCCTTCATCGCCATGGCAACGAGGGCGTCGAGCGTGGCGCCGGCGGCCCCCGCTACGCCGCTGCTGGGAATGGCCGGGTTGGCCTGGCCTACCGCGCCTGGCGAGGTGACGTATTTGCCGTCGACGACGAAGGTCGGCGTGCCGTCAATCTTGTAGGTGGAGACCATCTGCGGCAAGCGGCGCAGCTTGGTCAGCACGCCGAAGGAATTCCAGTATTCGGTGAACTTGGCTTTGTCCAGGCCGCTCTTGGCCACCCAATCCAAGATGGCCGCGTCAGTCATCAGGCGCTGGCGCTCGACGTGCACGGCGCGAAACACCTTGGGGCCGTATTCGTCGCTCTTGCCCATGGCATCCAAGGTTACCCACAGGTGCGCTTCCGGATCGGCCGGTCCCTGGAAGGGAAAGGCGACGCGCTTGAAGGTGACGTCGCTACCGTGTTTTTTGACCCACTCGGCCACGTGCGGCTCCATCAGGTTGCAGGCCGGGCAGTGATAGGCGAAAAATTCGATCACTTCGATCTTCTTGCCAACCGCCTGGGTCGGCTGCGGCGCGGCCAGCGTGGTATATTCGGCGCCGTTTTTCGGATCGGCAGGAGTTGCCATGGCGGTGGTGGCGATCATGGCGACGGCGGCGACAGCAAGACGGAGGGAACGCATAAGGTAGTCCTTGTTGATTGATTGAGCGAACGACGCGAGATTACCACTTTTTTGGGCCAGGCCCGGGCCGGCGGGAGCATTATTGCAATTACTTACCTCTGTAACGCAGGGTTACCGCCGGCGTTGACGCGCCAGTTCGAGTTTTTCGCATAGGTCGGCCACGCCGGCAGCCATGCGCGGCCCGGCGCGGGTCAGCGATTCCGGCGGGCTGAACAGGTTGTTGCGGCGCACCGCCAGCATGCCCTTGTACGCGCGCCACATGTTCAGGCCAGCCTCGGGCGAGTCGTCGCGCACACTGCCGATGATCGCTTCCGGATTTTGTTCGAGCACCGCTTCGGTGCTGACCATCGGCGCCTTGACCTTGAGCTGGCCGAAAATATTCACGCCGCCGCACAGGCGAATGGCGTCGCTGGCGATCTGACTGTTGTTGAGCGTGAAAAGCGGCTTGTCCCAGATCTGGTAAAACAGGCGCACCGGTGAACGCCTGGCGTAGCGTTTTTCAAGCGCGGCGATTTTGGCGCGAAAATTTTGCGCCGTCTCCTGCGCAGCCGGTTCGGTGCCGAGCAGGACGCCGAAGCGGGTCAGGCTGTCGGCCACGTGTTCGAGGCGGGTGGGCTCGCTGTAGAAAATGGGGATGCCGGTCTGGCGCAGTTGCTCAAGCTGGCGCGCGGTGTTCCCGCTTTGCCAGACCACGAGCAGGTCCGGCTTCAGGGCCAGCACGCGCTCCATGTCAAGCTCGCTGCTGCTGCCGACCACCGGCACGCGGCGGGCCGCCTCGGGATAGTCGCTGTAGTTGATGGCGCCGACCACGCGCGCGCCGCCGCCGGCCGCAAACAGCAATTCGGTCACGTGCGGCGCCATCGAGATGACGCGTTGCGCGGGACGCTGCAGCACGACGCGCGCGCCGCTGTCGTCGAGCACGGAGATGGCAGCGCCTGATGACGCGGCGGCCAGCGCCAGCAAGGCGCCGATGGTAAAGCGAAGCATGGCGGCGCCCTTCACGGGGCCGGTGCGCGGCAGAGCGCGGCGGGAATGATCATGGTCGTCTCTACATTGTTAACGCGTTACAAACATCAGGCCGGCGTTCCCGCAGGCGCGGTGACGCCAGCGGGCACTAGAGCGGGCACTAGAGCGGGCACTAAGCCGGACACTAAGCCGGACACTAAAACGGGGCCATTATAAACGCAGCGGCGTCGCTAATCGAAAGCGCAATGGTCGGCCAGAATGTCTTCTTCGCGGCGCGCACCCGTGGTGCGGCGCTCGTCGGCGTGCACCGGGCGCGCGCTGACCCGCTCCACCAGTTCGAGCATGGTCTTGAGCGCGTCGGACATCACGAGCGCGGCGGCGGCGACCGTGTCGGCCGGTGAGGCCGGCCCCTTGGCAGCCTGGCTGCGCAGCGTGCGTTCCTGGTCGGCGCGGCAACTGACCGCCTGCTTCCAGTAACGTTCGCCAGGTAACCTGAGCCACACGTCGCGCCAAGCGTTGCGCCCTTCGCCAACAACGGCGAGCGTGAAGCCGCGCGGCGACACGCGACGCCCTTGAAACAGGATGTCGTCGCCTTCAACGCGCGCGTGATAGGTCGATTGCCGGGTAGACATGCGCAGCTCGGTGCCGCTGGGCAGGAACAGGGTTTTCCATTGGTAACCCTGACTGCTTGCGGGATCGGCAGAGGCCGGTGACGGTTGCGGCGAGTTTGCCGCGATCCATGCACGGATGGCGGCAGTAGCAGCCTGCACTACGGAAAGCTTGCTGCCGCTATTGCGCAGGTGCAATACCAACTCGGCCACGAGGTGGGTGGGTACGGTGTGACTCCCTATTGCATTCATACTCGTTCTCCGTCTGGATTTGTCGAATTTGGGGCCTCTTTGAATTATTAGGCAATCTTGACGCGTCCAAGTTTCAAACCAGGCGACGATTCGACAAAACGAGGCGTCGAATTCGACACGATGCAATAGGGACTGGCATCGCACTACCCACCTTCCGTCGCCGTGAAATTCGTCACGGAAATGTATGTACCAACATGGTCCTCGAGATAGTTTCACCCGCCCTGTTTCCACACGTATGCAGGCGCGTGCATTTGCTTTCGTCTGGCCAGCGTTCCCGCTTGTCATTGTTTTGGCGACATTCGTCGGATTGATTGGCTTTTTATAACTCATGTAGCTATAGTTCGCAGCACAAAAACACCGTTCCCATCAGGAGTCATGCATGACCTTAACCAGAGTCAGTCATAGCGCTGTCAAAGTGCTGTCGATCACAGCGCTGCTGCTTGCCGGCAGTGTCTTCCACGAAGAAATCATGGCGCAGGCAAACGTTGCCGTCACGCCGATTGCGCAGCCAGTCACCGATACCGGCATTGCGCTGGCCCCCGCGCGGGGCAGCGCCGTCAGCGTGGCCAGCCTGCCCGATGCGTGGGGTGGGCAGCGCAGCGGCGCCGAAGCCACGCTGTCGGATCGGGTCGTCCATTACCAGATCGCCGCTACGCTCGACCCGGTCAAGCACACGGTCGAAGGCAAACAAAAACTGACGTGGCGAAACCGCAGCAAGGTGGAAGTGCGCAGTGTCTATTTGCACCTCTACATGAACGCCTTTGAAGGCGGCGAGAGCACCTTCTTTACCGAACAGCGCAACAGCGGCAAGGGTTTTCGCACAGGCGTGGGCACCAAGCAAGGCGAATGGGGCCACATTGCGCTGCGCAGCGTGACGCAAGGCGGCGCCAAGGTTGCCTGGTCGTACGTCCATCCCGACAACGGCCCGCAGACCGACCACACGGTGGTGCGTTTCGACCTGCCGGCGGCGGTGGCACCGGGCGCCTCGACCGTCATGGACATCGATTTCCTGACCAAGCTGCCGCGCGTCATCGCCCGCACCGGTTACTTCGGCAGCTTTCACCTGGTGGGGCAATGGTTCCCGAAGATCGGCGTGCTCGAACTGCCCGGCGAACGGGGCGCAACGGCCCCGCGCTGGAACGTGCATGAGCACCACCAGGAATCCGAGTTCTACGCCGACTTCGGCAACTACGACGTCACGCTGACCGCGCCCAAGGCGTACACCATCGGCGCGACGGGCGTTTTGCAGGCGCCGCCGGTTGAAAAAAACGGCATGCTGACCCATCACTACGTGCAGGGCGACGTGCACGACTTTGCCTGGACGGCCGACAATCGCAGCGCCAAGCCGCTGCAAGAGAGCTGGACCGGCCCGGGCAGCCCGAAAGTCGCGCTGTCGGTCATTTACCCGCCGGAAATGAAAGCGAGCGCCATCGCGGCCATGAAAGCGGCCAAGGATTCGCTGGCCTACTTTTCGCGCACGCTGGGGCCGTATCCGTACAAGACGCTGACCGTCGTGGTCCCGCCTTTTAACGCTGCCGAAGCGGGCGGCATGGAGTACCCGACCTTCATGACGATCGAAGGCAAGACGCGCGTCGAACCGAAGACAATGGCCGCATTCGACATCGACTTCGTGACCATCCACGAATTTGGGCATGGCTACTTTTACGGCATCCTGGCGTCGAACGAACATGAAGAGCCGATGCTCGACGAAGGCCTGAACGAATACTGGGACCACCGCATGCTGGTCGAGCGCAAGCAGGACGTGTATCCGGTCACGCCCTTCCTGAAGGCGATCGGCATCACTTTCTCGGCCAAGGGCTTTGACGGCGAGCGCGCCGGCGCCCCGCGCGAAGAACCGGCCGATCCGATTGGCGAAAACGCCTATGACCGCCTGCAGGGCATCGGGCCGGCGTATGTACGCAGCGCCACCATGATGCGCGACCTGGAAGCGCGCCTGGGCAAGGACGCGACCGAGCGCGCATTCAAGGAATACTACAAGCGCTGGAAGTTCCGCCATCCGAGCGTGGCCGACCTGCGCGAAGCGCTGGCCGACGGCAGCGGCCAGCGCGCCGTGGTGGAAGCGGTGTTCGCGCAGCAGGTCTACGCCACCGCCAAGATCGACGACCGGGTCGACAAGTTCTCCAGCGACGAAGTGCTGCCGCAGCGCGGCACGCGCGACGTCAAGGGCACCTGGGTCGAGGAAAACGCGGACGCTGTCGACAAGCGCGTTGCCGCATTGCGCGCAGCATGGAACAAGGCCAACCCGAACGTTAAGGCGGGTACCAAAGCGGGTACCAGGGCGGCTGCGGGCCCCTTCCCTTACCGCACCAGCGTGGTGCTGCGCCGGCGCGGCGCGCCCGTGCCGCAGACGGTGCTGGTCAAGTTCGCCGACGGCAGCAGCGAGACCGTGACCTGGAACAACGAGGCGCGCTGGCAGCGCTACACCTGGCTCAAGCCGAGCCGCGCGGTGTCGGTGGAACTGGACCCGCAGCGCATGCATTACCTGGACGTGAGCAAACTGGACGACAGCCGCACGCTGAAAGCGGACACTCGCGCCTCGCGCCGTTGGAGCGCTGACCTGGCCGCCATCTTCACCCTCCTCTTTTCCCTGATTGCGAACGTATGATGAACCCGACCCCGCCATTTTCGTTTGCCGCCGTCCCGCGCGCGGCGCGCGCCGCCTTGCAATGGCGCTTGCTGCTGCTGTGGGTGTTGTGGATGCTGATCCCGACCGCCATCCTCGGGCTGACCGTTTGGCAAACGATGAGCGCGCAGCTCGACTACTCGGTGCATGCGGCCGAATTTGCCAGGCAGCTCGACCTGACCGTGTTTGCCGACCTGATGGCAGCGCACGGCAAGAACGTGGCTGCCTTCAACGTGGCCGGCGTGGTGGCGCTGATCGTCACCTTGCTCATTTCGCCGCTGCTTAGCGGCATGGCGGCAAGCGCCGCGCGCGCCCCGGCCGCGCTGGGCTTTGGCGCCTTGACCGCGGGCGGCCTGGCCGAATATCCGCGCATGCTGCGCATGCTGGTCTGGT
Source organism: Massilia sp. TSP1-1-2 (assembly GCF_049896185.1). Classification (NCBI taxonomy): domain Bacteria; kingdom Pseudomonadati; phylum Pseudomonadota; class Betaproteobacteria; order Burkholderiales; family Oxalobacteraceae; genus Massilia; species Massilia sp. TSP1-1-2. Next base: position 217,220 of record NZ_JAFCTU010000001.1, on the reverse strand, counting down.
CCGTGATTGTGCTGGGCGTGGCCGCCGCGCTGGGCGGCATCGCACTGGACGCGTCGGCCGAGTATGGGGCCGGCGCGATACTCGAGTCGAGCGCCGACCTGGCCGACTATGGCGCGCTGGCGCTCGCCGCGCTGCTGCTGGCGCTCGCGCACGCCACGCTGGACGCGGGACGCGCGGCGCTGGCGATCGAGCGGCGCCGCACGTCGGCGGTGAAGGCCTGGTGGTCGGGCTGCAAGCTGCTGCTCAAGCGTCCGCTGGCCACTTTCGGGGGATATTTTTTGATCAGCGCTGTCGGCCTGGCGCTGGCGGGGGCGCTCGTTATCGGGCGCATCAACGTCTCGGGCGCCAGCCTGGCGGGCTTTCTCGGCGCGCTGCTGCTGGTGCAGGTCACGGTGGCGGTGCTGGGCTGGATGCGCAGCGCGCGCCTGTTCGTGCTGGTAGAACTGGCGCGCTCGCAGCGTGGGTAAAAAGCGGCGCGTTCTTGAAGAGCCCGCGCAATCGATATAACCAGTCCCCGCACCACATCGTCCTCGCACACGCGGGGACCCATAGAACGGGTCAACTGAGCAACAAAAAGGGGCTAGTTCACGTACGCGAGGACGATGTAACCCTGCTGCACCGTTACCCATTTAAAACAACCCCGAATGCCGGCACGGCCCAAGGCACACCATCACGTACCGCGTTTGCCCCGGGCGCTATCCGCAGCTTTTTTGGCCGCCGCTTCCGCCGCCTTGGCCGCCTTGGCCGCCATCTCGGCCGCGTGCTCGGCCAGCCTCAGCTCGCGCGTCTCGGGCGTTTCCAAACTAATCCGCCCCAGCGTCCCGGTGCGGTAATCCTGCAAGAAAATATGGGACGCCTTTTCAAAATCCAGGTCGCCCCCCTTCTGCCGATACCCCCTGCGCGCGGCCACGCCCTCGACGACCGCAATGCCGTCCAGCCCCTCGGTCTTGAACCCATAACGCGCCGTCAACAACTGCGGATACTTGGCCAACAATTGCTCGGCCAAAAACACCGCCACCTCATCCTCGATCAGCGCATTGGACCCGATCGCGTGACTGGCGGCGAGCATCAAGCCATCGCTGGCCAGCGCAATCTTGGGCCACAGCATGCCGGGCGTATCGACCAGAATAATGTTCTTGCCCAAATAGAGCTTCTGCTGCATCTTGGTCACGGCCGGCTCATCGCCCACCTTGGCCACTTTTTTCTTGAGCAGCGCGTTCATCAAGGTCGACTTGCCGACGTTGGGAATACCCATGATCATGATGCGCAGCGGCTTGGTCGGCACGCCCCGGTGCGGCGCGAGCGACAGGCACAGCTCGGGAATTTTGGCCACGTCGCCCGGTTTTTTGGTCGTCATCGCATACGCGGTCACGCCCTCCTGGCGATTGTAATAAGCGCTCCACGCGGCGGTGGCGGCCGGATCGGCCAGATCGACCTTGTTGAGGATCTTCAGACAAGGCCGCTGGCGAAACAGGCGCAGCTCCTCGACCATCGGATTGCAGCTCGCCTCGGGCAGGCGGGCGTCCAGGACCTCGATGACCAGGTCGGTGTTCTCCATCTGTTCGGCCGCCTTCTTGCGGGCGGCGTTCATGTGGCCTGGGTACCATTGTATCGACATGCTTGCTTTCAAATTCGCGTGGACAAGGCGCTATTTTACGCGGCTATGGCAGGCAGGCGCTTTTTGGCGCCGCCAGCGCCGGATCGAACTGCCCCAGCGCGGCCTTGGCCAGCGCCACATCCTTGGCAAACTCCACCAGATGGCGCGCGCGCTCTTCGCTGTGCCACTCGGCGTCGGAAAAGCCCGCCAGCGGATGCGGCTTGCCAACCACCACCTTGCCTTCCAGGCGCGGCAACAGCGCGCGGTCGGGGTCGACATTTTCCTTGAGCAGGTAGCCGTCCACATCGCGCAGCGTCAGCGGCAGCGCCGCTTCCTTGTCGCGCAACAGTTTGCCAAACACGGTCAGCTTGAGCTCGGCGGGACCGGCCGCCAGCACGTCATTGAAGCTGGCGATTGCAAACGGACGCCCCTTGGCGTCGTCCACCCTGCCCTGCACCACGTAGCGCCCGGCCTTGAGCACGTTGGCCTTCAGGTAGTACACCAGCGCGCCGTCTTCGACCGCTTCGCGCGCCTGGCCGGTCCAGGTGGCGGGCAGCTCGGGCGTATAAATCACGTCGAACAGCACGAAGCCATTCTTGCCGGCCACGCTGTAGCGCAGCTCGGTGCGGATGGTGCCGTTGAAGCTGGCCAGGCCAGTCTGGGCCGGCGCCAGGATGCCGGCCAAGGCGCCGTCGCCGGCCACCGCGTCGGCGCCCTCGCCATCGTCGGCGAACGCCAGCGCGATCTGGGCGCTGGCGCGCTGGCCCGTGTAGGTGACGCCCTGGGCGGCGGCGCGCGTGATGACCAGCGATAGCGCCTTGCCCTGGGCGTCGACGGCGCGCACCGAAAAGGCGACCGTTTCGCCCGAGGCCATGAACACGCGCGACTGCGAGGTCTGGATCTGCACGGCGGCGTCGGCCGAGCCGTCGGCGCCGCGCAACGCGTGCTCGTCGGTCACGGGTGCGTTCGGATAGACCTGGTCGGGGTGCTCGCTGATCGGACGCGAGACGGGGGGATATTTGGTGTCGCCCGCGTAGGTGCAGTAGGTGGTGTCGGCCAGCGCCACTTGCGCCAGCAGCGCCCGGCGCCGCTCGGCTTTGGCGACCGGGGTGTCCGCGCTGGCTTGGCCTGCGCTGTCAATGGCAGGCTGACCGGCAGCGCGCATGGACGGCGCCGCAGGCTGCGGGGCGGCGACGCCATCCTGAGCGCCGGACCACCAGGCCGCAGTGGCGACGATGATCGCCGCTGCGGCCCCGCCCAGCAAGACTGCCTTAGAAGGCACTGTTGACCATGGCGCTGCGCACTACCCCGACGATGCCGCCCCAGTTGCCGTTGGCGTAGTGGTTGTACGCTTCGGCGTCATCCCGAAAGGCCACCGAATGGTTGGTCCACTTGGCCTTGCCTCCTTCATTGGCCGCGATGCCCAGCGTCAGGTCGTTGCAGAACCAGTCGCTCGGATTGCAAAAGCCGGCGCCGCCGGAGCCGGACACGCCACCGGTGCTGTGATAGGCAACCACTTCATCGTCCTGGCCCGGCAGGATGGCCGAGTAAGCGGTGCCCTTGGCCCCGGCGTACATGTAAAACATCACGCCGCGCGTGACGTTATGGTCGTACATGGCGCGCGCGGTGGCCGTTTTCAGGTCCGACACCAGCGGCTCGCCGGTGGTCCAGGAACCGGCGTCGGACAATTCGGTGCCGCCGGCGGCGCCCGAGGCGGTGCGCACCCACTTGATGTTCCAGCCGGTCTGCGCGCCGCCGTCGCTGTTGCCGCACACGCCGCCGCTGGCCGTGGCCGGGTTTTTCTTCATGCGCGAGGAGGCGCCGTAATTGGCCAGCGTGTAGCCCATCATAAGGTCGCCGGCGCTGTGGGTGGCGACGTAGCACCAGTTGGCGCCCGTGCAAAAGCAGTCGAGCGCGTCGCGGATCTTGCTGTTTTGCGAAGCGATGCTGCTGCGCCCATCCCAGTTGACCGACTTTTTATTCACGCCGGCGGCCGTGCCGCCCGGCCCCCAGTAGCTAAAGCTGTTGTAGTCGCCCACCACGCCGCCGCCGGTGCGCCCATTGATCCACAAGGAATAATTCTCGGCACTGGCCTGGGTGCTCACTGCTGCCAGACAAACCAGGCACATCGACATCAACTTACGCATGAATCCACTCATTTAATTCTCCTGTAGGTACTGCGGCGGGAAAAAATAGTACGACCGTGCTAACGGTTAGCCATGAGGCTACCGTTGTAATTGAGTTATGTCAAATATGTATGTCCGATATTCAGGATGCGTATACTCGATGTGTATACTTTCCGCTACATTTCGTGAAAATCAATCCAGCTCGGCCAGTACTTTGACGTGCGCGACGACGCTGCGCCCCAGTGCCGACAGGTTGTAGCCCCCTTCCAGGCAGCTGACAATGCGCCCGCCCGCGTGCACGCGGGCCACCTGCATGATGGCGCGCGTGATCCACGCGTAGTCCTCCTCGACCAGACCCATGCCGCCGATGTCGTCCTCCCGGTGGGCGTCGAAACCGGCTGAAATAAAGATCATTTTAGGCGCAAACGCGTGCAGCGCCGGCAGCCACTGCTCGCTGACCAGTTTGCGCACCACCTCGCCCGTGCTGCGCGCCGGCACCGGGATATTGACCCAGGTCGCCGTCTGCGGTTCAGGTTCGCTGTACGGATAAAACGGGTGCTGGTAAAAGCTGGCCATCAGCACGCGCGGGTCGGCCCGGAACGATTCGGCGGTGCCGTTGCCGTGGTGGACGTCAAAGTCGATGATGGCCACGCGCGCCAGGCCATGGACGTCGAGCGCATGGCGCGCGGCGATGGCCACGTTATTGAATAAACAAAAACCCATCGATTGCGTGGGCCGCGCATGGTGGCCGGGCGGGCGCGTGGCGCAAAAGGCGTTGGCCAGGCTGCCGTCGATGACGGCGTCGGTGGCGGCCAGCGCGGCGCCGGCGGCGCGCAGCGCGGCGCGGTAGCTGTGCGCGCACAGCAAGGTGTCGCCGTCGAGCGGATAGTGCTCCCCTTCCAGCGTGGGGGTATGCTCGCGCACCAGCGCCACCATGGCCGCGCTGTGGTTGCGCAAGATGGCCGGCAGCTCGGCCGAGGGCGCCGTGCGCCGCTCGACCAGGCCGTCAATACGGGCGGCGATCAGCTGGTCTTCAATCGCTTGCAGGCGGGCGGGGGATTCGGGATGCCACTCGCCCATGTCGTGGGCGCTGCATTCGGGATGGCTGAAAATGGCTGTGCTCATGGTCGATTCTGTCGCGCCCGTCATCAATGTTGCACCGGATGCGCCGTTCTCGAATAGAATCGGGAAACATGTCGTGATGACGGATAAGGTGGGTGCCGATAGGCGCTATTTTACAATGCCTGAACGACAACCGCCGTGCCGTGCCCCCATAAAGACAATCCCATGTTCAAAAAATTGCATGCAGTAGCACACCAGGTCAGTCAGATCGTCGTCGGCAAGGAACTGCAGGTACGCCAGGCGCTCACCTGCCTGTTGGCCGGCGGCCACCTCTTGATCGAAGACGTGCCGGGCGTGGGCAAGACCACGCTGGCCCACGCGCTGGCCATTTCGCTGGGGCTGCAGTTCAACCGGGTGCAGTTCACCAGCGACCTGCTGCCGGCCGACGTGGCCGGCATTTCCGTCTACGAGCGCGAAAAAAACGGCTTCGTGTTCCACCCGGGCCCGATCTTTACCCAAGTGCTGCTGGCCGACGAGATCAACCGCGCCACCCCCAAGACCCAGTCCGGCCTGCTCGAAGCGATGGAAGAGCGGCAAGTGAGCGCGGACGGGGTCACGCGCGCGCTGCCCGAACCGTTTTTCGTCATCGCGACCCAAAATCCCCTGCACCAGGTGGGCACCTACGCGCTGCCCGAGTCGCAGCTGGACCGCTTTTTGATGTGCCTGTCGCTGGGCTACCCGGACGCGGCCGCCGAACGCGCGCTGCTGATGGGCGAAGACCGGCGCAGCATGTTGAAAGCGCTGCCGGCCGCGATGCAGCCGGAAGAACTGGCGCTGGCGCAAAAAGGGCTGCGCCAGATCCACGCCTCTAGCGCGCTGATCGACTACGTGCAGGCGCTGGCGCAAGCGTCGCGCCACAATGGCTTGTTTGCCGAAGGCCTGTCGCCGCGCGCGGCGATCGCATTGCTGCAGGCCGCGCGCGCCTGGGCCGCGCTCGAGGGGCGCGACCATGTGGTGCCGGAAGACGTGCAGGCCGTGCTGGTGCCGGTCTGCGCGCACCGCTTGCGCGCGTTAAAGTCGGCCAACGGCGTTGCTCTGGCCAGCCGCGACCTGGTGCTGCAGCTGCAAAAATCGGTGCCGCTCTAAGCGCCCGCGGCCCCCGTGTTTGCCACCATGTTTGCAACCGTTCGCCTGGCCGTGCGCCGCCGCGCCGACCAGTGGCTGTTCCAGCTGCGCGACGCCGAGCCGGGCGAAGTGTTTCTCAACCAGCGGCGCGTGTTCATCCTGCCCACCGGGGCCGGGATGGGCTTTGGCGTGCTGCTGCTGGTGCTGCTGATCGGCGCCACCAATTACAACCTGAGCCTGGGCTTTGCGCTGGTGTTCGCGCTGGGCGCCTGCGCCGTCGTCGACATGTACCTGACCTACCGGAACCTGGGCCAGCTGCACTTGGCGCCCGGGCGCGCCCACCCCCTGTTCGCCGGCGAAGTGGCGCAGTTCGAGCTGAGCATCGTCAACCGCAGCAAACTGGACCGCTACGCGCTGTGGGCCGATTTTTTACAGGCCGGCGAGGCGCGCTACGTGGCCGACGTGGCGGCGGGCGAGCACACGGCGCTGCTGCTGTCGGCGCCCAGCACGGCGCGCGGCTACCTGGCCGCGCCCCGGGTGCGCCTGGCCACCCGCTTTCCGCTCGGCCTGTTTCGCGCCTGGAGCTACTGGCAGCCGGACGCGCGCGCGCTGGTCTATCCGTTTCCCGAAGCGGTGGCGCCGCCGCTGCCGATGTCGGGCGTGGCCAGCGAAGACGGCCACGGCCACGCGGGCCACGACGACTTTGCCGGCATTCGCAGCTACCAGGCCGGCGACTCGCTGCGCCACATGGCGTGGCGCCAGATCGCGCGGCTCGACCCGGCGCTGGGCGGGCAACTGGTGACCAAGCATTTTGAAGGCGGCGCGATCGAGGAACTGATGCTCGATTTCGACGCCTTGCCCGCCACGCTGGCGCTGGAACTGCGCCTGTCGCGCATGACGCGCTGGGTGCTCGACGCCGAGCAGCGCGCCCTGCCCTACGGCTTTCGCCTGCACGGCCACGCATTCGCCCCGGCAGTGGGCGCGGCGCACCAGGCGGCCTGTCTGCGGGCGCTGGCGCTGTACGGCAGCAAGGAACGCCCATGATGGCGCGCCTGGCCTTGCAGCTCTCGCGCGACAAGGCGGACACCTTGCTGCTGCTGGCGGCCACGCTGCTGGTGCTGGGGCCCCATGCGGCGCACCTGCCGCCGTGGGTCTCGCTGGTGTGCGCCGCCACGCTGGCCTGGCGCGGCCTGATCACGTTCCGCGGCACCCGCATGCCGCCCACCTGGCTGCTGCTGCCGCTCGCCTTCGCGGCCATGGCCGGCATTTTCATGACCTACAAGACGCTGCTGGGGCGCGAAGCGGGCGTTGCGATGGCGGTGCTGCTGGTCGCCTTTAAAATGCTGGAAATGCACGCCCGGCGCGACCTGTTCGTGGTCATCTTCCTCTGCTTTTTCCTACTGCTGACCAATTTCTTTTACTCGCAAAGCATCGCCATGGGCGTCATGATGGTGCTTGCCATTATCGCCCTGTTGAGCGCGCAACTGACGTTCCAGTACAGCGGCGTGGTGCCGCCGCTGGGGCGCCGCCTGCTGCTGGGCGCCAAGATTTTGGGGTTCGCCGCGCCGCTGGCGCTGGCGCTGTTCTTCCTGTTCCCCCGACTCCAGGGCCCGCTGTGGGGCATGCCCGGCGACGCCACGGGCGCCCGCACGGGCCTGTCCGACAGCATGAGTCCGGGCAATATCTCGAATCTGGCCCAGTCCGACGAGATCGCCTTCAGGGTGCGCTTCAAGGCGAACGCGCCGGCCCAGTCGGGCCTGTACTGGCGCGCCGTCGTGCTGGGCGACTTCGACGGGCGCAACTGGACCCACGCAAGGCGGCGCCACCTTGGCGAATCGACCCAGCTCTCGCTTAGCGGCACCCCCGTCGACTACCAGGTCACGCTCGAGCCGCACGGCAGGACTTGGCTGTTCGCGCTCGACATGCCGGGCAGCGTGCCGGTACTGCCCGAACAGGCGGCCCTCACGCCGAATGTCGAATTGCGCGCCGGCGTGCCCATCGACAAGCGGCTGCGCTACGACGTCACGTCGTACCCGACCTACCAGCTCGACGCCGGGGTTGACCTGCCCGAGGCCGAGCGCTATCTGGCGCTGCCGCGCGGCTTCAATCCCTTGGCCATGCAGGCCGGCCTCAACTTGCAGCGCGAGCCGGACCCGGCGCGCCGGGTGGAACAGGTGCTGCGCGAGTTTCGCGACGGCGGCTACGTGTACACGCTGCAGCCGCCCAAGCTGGGACCGAACTCGGTGGATGACTTTTTATACAGTTCGAAAGCAGGCTTTTGCGAGCATTACGCCAGCGCATTTGTGTTCCTGATGCGCGCGGCCGACGTGCCGGCGCGCGTGGTGACCGGCTACCAGGGTGGCGAGCGCAACCCGGTCGATGGCTTTACGGTGGTGCGCCAGAGCGACGCGCACGCCTGGGCCGAAGTGTGGATCCGCAACAGCGGCTGGGTCCGGGTCGACCCGACCGCGGCGGTGGCGCCGGGGCGCGTGGAACGGGGCATGGCGCGCACGCTGGCCCCAAGCGAGCAGTCCGGCATCGCGCGCCTGGGCAGCCTGATCAACCTGCAGCTGGATGGCGATTCGCTGATCGGGCGCCTGCGCTATCAAATCAGCGCCATGAACAATGGCTGGAACCAGTGGGTGCTCAATTACGACCCCGAGCGGCGCCAGGGCTTGCTCGACACGCTGCTGGCGGCGCTGGGCAACTGGCGCAACCTGGCGGCGCTGGCGGCGATTGCCGCTCTGCTCGTCGTTGCGCGCAAGCTGCACGTGCGCAGGCAGGCAGATCCGGTCGATGCGCTATACTCGGCGCTCAATGTGCAGCTGGGGCGGATCGGTCTGGCGCGCGCGCCGCACGAAGGGCCGAACGCCTGGGCGCAGCGGCTGGCCGAGACGCCCCTTGCGCCGGACCGGAAAGAGCGATTGCTGCGTTTCCTGGCGCTGTACAGCGCGCACAAATACGCGGACCGCGCACCCGACGCGGCGCTGCTTACCACCATGAAAAGGCTGCTCGGCACTTCCCGATGAAATTGTTCACCACCCTGCTTTTGCTGCTGGCCGTGTCTGCCAGCGGCGCGCTGCACGCCGCACCGGTCCACCCCAAAGCCAAGGCCGAGGTCAAGGCCAAGGCCAAGGCCAAGGCCAAGGCCAAAGCCAACCCGAAGCCCAAGCCCACCATCGCCAAGCCGACACCGCGCAAAGTTGATTACGCGGGCGAGCAAGTCAATTTCGTGGAATGGAAAGCGGTCAGCGAGTTCGCCGACGAGATCGCGCTGCGCCACGGATTTGTGCGTAAGGAATTGACCGCGCTGATCGCGCAAATCCGTTACGTCGATTCGGCGGTGCAGCTGGTCAAGCCGGCGCCGGCGGGCAAACCAAAGAACATGACGGCGGTGCGCGCGCTGATGCTCGAACCGGTGCGCATCAATGCCGGCGTCGTCTTTTGGAACAGCAACGCCGACACGCTGGCGCGGGCCGAACGCGACTACGGCGTGCCTGCCGAAATCATTGCCGGCATCATCGGCATCGAAACCGTGTATGGACGCAACACGGGGCGCTTCCGCGTCCTGGACGTGCTCACCACGCTGGCGTTTGCCTATCCGGAAGCGCCGAATCAGGCCGCGCGCATGGCGTTTTTTCGGGGCGAACTGGAAAATGCCCTGGTCTTGGCGCGCAAGAACGCGATCGACCCGTTCAGCCTGCTGGGATCGTTTGCGGGCGCCATCGGCATGCCGCAGTTCATGCCGGGCAGCGTGCTCGCGTACGGCGTCGATTACGACCGGGACGGCGCCGTCAACTTGCAGAACTCGGCCCAGGACGCCATCGGCAGTGTCGCCAATTTTCTGGTGCAGCATGGCTATCAACGCGCACTGGGCGGGCCGTCCGTGTACGCGGCGCACGTGGCGCCCGACGAGCGCTGGGAGCGTTTCATCGGGCAAGGCTTGGCGGCCAAGTTTTCGCTCGACGAACTGCTCGCCGCCGGCGTGGCAAGCGCCCCCAGCCCCCCTGGCGGGCGCCTGTACGGCTTGATTGACCTGCAAAACGGGGCCGAAACGACAGAATACTGCTTGGCGACGGATAATTTTTTTGCTATCACCCAATACAATCGCAGTTACTACTATGCAATGTCGGTGCTTGAACTGGGGCGCGCGGTCAGGCTCGCGCGGGGTGCTCAGGCGCTTATGCCCGGAGAAACTTTGTAAAGAAATGTAACGAGTCCGGCAGTCTTCCCCGCCATGTCAGGCGGTAGCGCGGGGTATACTGGCGCGGGGTATCCTTGGAAGAAACGGCCCGTGCGCCCGGGAAAACTGTTTTGTGGCAACATACTGTTGCTATTCTTGCTTTTCATCCAGTACTTGCCGGTACCGTGCGGATCGAAGACTATAATTGCCCTACAATTAAACTTTCTGAAAAAACAATTAATTTTTCAGTGGTTTTGTGAGAGAATTGCACACCAACCATGTTGCGGGTAGACAACATGGTGGCCATCATTTTGTAATCTTCTATTGCTTTTGGGTACTAGATTCGAAAAGGGTTGTACAATTGTGTATAGTTTTTAAAAAGTGTTCCCTCGGATAAATTTGGCCAGCCGCACTGCGATAGTTGTAGCTACAAGCGAAGTCCGTGTATCGACCAAGCAAACAACTCACAATAGGAAGTAACGACATCATGACAAACCAAGTCGGTATTGATATGAACAGCGATTCGGATTCCGATGATCTGCTGCAATACAACCCCAACAGATTGTTGGACACCCTGATCGAGAATCTGCGTCTGAAAAACGATGCCGCCTTGTCGCGTGCGCTGGAAGTGGCGCCACCGGTGATTTCGAAGATTCGCCACCACCGCCTGCCGGTAGGCGCATCGCTGTTAATCCGGATGCACGAAGTAAGCGACCTGTCGATTCGGGACCTGCGTTATTTGATGGGCGACCGCCGCAACAAATTTCGCATCAGCGACAAGCAATTCAAGCCAAAAGAAGGCGAGCCACAGGCTTGATGAATGCGTCGCGCGAGAACAGCGCGTGACGCATTCATCACACCGTAGGGCGGAAAAGCGAAGCGCATTGCGCCATGCTTGCGTCAACGCGACGCGAACATGGCGCAATGCGCTTCGCTTTTCCGCCCTACGGTGTTACGCCAACGGTCAGCCTAGGCCGGAAACACCCCGGTCGACAAATAGCGGTCGCCGCGGTCGCACACGATAAACACGATCGTCGCATTTTCCACCGTCTGTGAAATCCTCAGCGCAATCTCGCACGCCCCGGCAGCTGAAATCCCGCAAAAGATCCCCTCTTCGGCCGCCAGCCTGCGCGCCATCTGTTCGGCCGCAGCCTGGCTCACGCTTTCAATCTGGTCCACGCGCGCCTTGTCATAAATCTTGGGCAGATACGCTTCGGGCCACTTGCGAATACCGGGAATCTGCGAGCCTTCCTCCGGCTGCGCGCCGATGATGCGCACCGCCTCATTTTGCTCCTTCAAATACTGCGACACGCCCATGATGGTCCCGGTGGTGCCCATGGCACTGACAAAATGGGTAATGCGCCCCCCGGTGTCGCGCCAGATTTCCGGCCCGGTGCCGTCATAATGGGCGCGCGGATTATCCGGGTTGCCGAACTGGTCGAGGATGATGCCCTTGCCGTCGCGCTGCATCGACTCGGCCATGTCGCGCGCATACTCCATCCCGCCCGACTTGGGCGTGAGGATGATCTGCGCGCCATACGCGGCCATGCTCTGGCGCCGCTCGATCGACAAGTATTCCGGCATCAAGAGCAGCATCTTGTAGCCGCGAATGGCGGCCGCCATGGCCAGCGCGATCCCCGTATTGCCGCTGGTCGCTTCAATCAAGGTATCGCCCGGCTTGATCTGACCGCGCTCCTCGGCGCGTTTGAGCATCGACATGGCGGCGCGGTCCTTGACCGAGCCGGCCGGATTGTCGCCCTCCATCTTGCCGAGAATAATATTATTGCGCGCAACAGCATCAGCGCCCGGCAAGCGGACTAATTGCACGAGCGGCGTATTACCGATCGTGTCTTCCAGGGTCATATAGGGCATGGGAACTCTTCTACGGTATCAACAAACCATATTCTAATCCACCGCGTCGGCCTGCGTATGCAAGCGGCCAGCTTGCCCCCACAACATCTCCCCGGGGGAGATGGCGAAAAAAAGCCCGCAGGTGGGCGCTGCGGGCAGGGTGGAATGCTTACATGCGCGCTGGCGCGGCGCCCTTCGCCTCAGCCGGCTTGGTCTTCGCGGCGGCGGCCGGCTTGGCCATCGCGGCGCCGTCCAGAGGCTTCCCGGCCACTACCAAGCCAGCCTGGGACAGCTTCGCCGCGCGCTTTTCGCCCACGCCCTTGACGCGCTTTTGAAAATCCGGCCAGTCCTTGAATTCGCCCTTGGCGCGCTCGTCGAGGATGGCCTTCGACATGCTCGGCCCGACGCCTTTCACAGCGTCGAGTCCGGCTGCGTCGGCCTTGTTGACGTCGACCTGGGCGAATGCAAAACCCATCGTGGTAACCATGGTGGCAACTGCAAGCAACAGTTTCTTGATCATCTCGGTGTTCTCCATATTGATGATGAGACGGGACGGCCCATGCCGCCCTCCCGTACCTAACGCCCTCCCCCCGCCCGGCAGTTGACCCGCACGATAGAGGCTCATCAATATCGTCAACCCTACTTGCCGAACAACTCCGCGCGCGTCACCGTCGCCGTGCCCAGCTTGCCAACCACGATGCCGCCGGCGCGGTTGGCCGTCATGATCGCGTCGGCCATCGGCATGCCCGCGCCCAGCATGGCGGCCATGGTGGCGATCACCGTGTCGCCCGCGCCCGAGACGTCATACACCTCGCGCGCGTCCGCATGCATGTGCAGCACTTCGGATGCCGTGTACAAGCTCATGCCTTCTTCGGAACGGGTCAGCAGCAAGGCATCCAAGCCAAGCGCTTCACGCAAGCCCTGGGCCTTGCTGGTGAGCTGCTCTTCGCTGTGCCAGCTGCCCACGATGCGTTTCAGTTCGGATTTATTTGGCGTGAGCACGGTGGCGCCCGCATACGGCGAAAAATCGTCGCCCTTGGGGTCGACCATGACGATCTTGCCCGCCGCGCGGCCGGCCGCGATCATCGGCGCCACGTTGACCAGGCTGCCCTTGTTGTAGTCCGACAGGATGATCACGTCATAGTCGGGCAGCAAGGCGTTAAATTGGGTGAGCTTGTCGCGCAGCACGGTGTCGGTCGGCGCATCCTCGAAATCGATGCGCAGCAACTGTTGCTGGCGCCCGATCACGCGCAGCTTGATGATGGTCGAGATCGCTTCATCGCGCTGCAAATAGCTGTGGATCCCAGACTCTTGCAGCAGCTGCGCCACCTGGGCGCCCGCTTCGTCAGCCCCCACCACCCCCAGCAAGCCGCAGTGGGCGCCCAGCGCGGCCGCATTGCGCGCCACGTTGGCGGCGCCCCCCAGGCGCTCTTCGCGCCGCTCAATGCGCACGATGGGCACCGGCGCTTCCGGCGAAATACGGCTGACGTCGCCGAACCAGTAGCGGTCGAGCATGACGTCGCCCACCACCAAAATGCGCACGGCGCCCAGGTCGGGCGCGGCAATCGGCGGGTAGCTGTCGGCAGTAAGGAGACGGCTGATCATCATTAATTCATCACGTTAAGTTCTTCGGTACGGCGCGGCGGGTAGGTTTCCCAGTTGCTGCAACCGGGACACTGCCAGTAGAACTGGCGCGCCTTGAAGCCGCAGTGGCTGCAGCGGTAGCGCGCCAGCTTCTGGGTGTAGCCGTGGATCAGGTTTTTCACCATCGACAACTCTTCCCAGATATTGGCGGGCGCGTCCATCAGGCGCGCCTCGAGCAGCTTGTCCAGGCCCAGCAGCGTTGGATTGCGTCGCAGTTCGTCCACCACCAGTTCCTTGGCCGCATCCACGCCGTCCAGCTCGATAACAGCCTTGAACACGACTTCGATCAGGTCGATCGAGGAGGCTTCGGCCAGGTAGGCGCGCAGCAGGTTGACCCCTTCCTGGGGACGGCCGACCTTGCGGTAGCCATCCATCAGGCGCGCCGCCACCAGCGCCACGTGCGGCACGCTTTGCTGCTCGACCCGGCGCCACGTCATCAAGGCGCCTTCGACGTCGCCACTGACCAGCTGGGCGTCGCCGATGAGCAAGGTGGCGCGCACGTTCTTGCGGTCGGTGTGGACCGCCTTCTCGAGCAGGGCCAGGGCGTCGGCCGTGTGCAGGTGCACCAGCGCGTCCTGGGCCAGTTCGCAGTAGAACTGGGCGATTTCCTTTTGGCGCGCGCCGGCGCCGGACTCTTGCAGGCCGATGGCAGCTTCAATGGCGCGCGTCCACTCCTTTTCACGCTGGAAAATTTCCAGCAGCGAGCGCCGCGCTTGCACCGAATACGGCGTCTCGACCAGCTGGTTGAACGTTTCCTCGGCGCGGTCGAGCAAACCCGCTTTCAGGTAATCCATGCCCAGTTCGTACTTGGCCTGGGCCCGCTGTTCGCTTGGCAAATCGGGCCGGGCCAGCAAGTTCTGGTGGACGCGGATGGCGCGCTCGATTTCGCCGCGGCGGCGAAACAGGTTGCCGAGCGCAAAGTGCATATCGGCCGTTTCCGGGTCCAGCTTGACGATTTCGATAAAGGCATCGATCGCCTTATCGGGCTGCTCGTTGAGCAGGAAGTTCAAGCCCTTGAAGTAGCCGCGCGGCAGCGTGCGCGATTCCGACAGCAATTGGCGGATATCGACGCGCGCGGTGATCCAGCCCATTGCGAAAAACAGGGGGATGCCGATCAGCATCCAGGTTTCAAATTCCATGCGGTTCTTTTGTTCTTAGTATTGTTATGGCGCGATGTGGGTATTCACACTGTCCGGCGCGGGCTGGGTGGGGCCGGTACGGGCGACGCTTTGCAGCGCCTGGATCGTGGTCTTATGCTTGCTGGTTTCGCGGCGGTGACGAAAGACGGTGGGCGTGACGGCCAGGATGCCGAACGCGGCGCCGGCGACAAAAAACGCGAGCAGCATCAACACCAAAGGCCCGCGCAATTCATAGCCGAGGAAGAAATTCAGGTCGACCGGATGATCGTTTTTCATCGCGAAGCCGAAAAACAGGATGAACAGAATGACGCCGACGATGGAGGAAACGAATTTCATCAGAACTGCCCGGGGTAAAGTGATCGTGAGGCTTGCATATTACACCAAATAGATAGGCACTAAATTACCCCCACATCGTCCTCGCGCACGCGAGGACGATGTGGTGGTCGCGCAGGCATAAAAAAACGGCACCCGAAGATGCCGTCTCTGGAAGTCGCCAAACGACTCAGTCCTCGATAATCGGTTGCCCGACCATCGCGTCGACCCGCTCGCGCAATTGCTTGCCCGGCTTGAAGTGGGGCACCCGTTTTTCAGGCACCATCACCTTGTCGCCGGACTTGGGATTGCGCCCAATGCGGGGCGGCCGGCTGTTCAGGGCGAAACTCCCAAAACCACGGATCTCGATGCGCTGGCCAGTCGATAAAGCATTGGTCATTGCATCAAGAATGGTCTTGACAGCATATTCCGCATCCTTGGCCACCAGCTGAGAATAACGCTCAGCGAGGCGGTTGATCAGTTCGGACTTCGTCATCTGGCAAGGCTCCCGATCTCAGTGCTGCACTTAGTTCTTGTTGTCGAACTTAGCTTTGAGCAGTGCGCCCAGGCTGGTGGTGCCCGAAGCGGCATTGCTGTCCGAGGTCGACGCCATTTTCTGCATCGCTTCCTGGGTCTCGACATTGTCTTTCGCCTTGATCGACAGCTGGATGCTGCGAGCCTTGCGGTCAATGTTGATCACCAGTGCTTCAACGCTGTCGCCAACCTTCAGGTGGGTGCCAGCATCTTCAACACGGTCACGCGAGATTTCGGAAGCGCGCAGGTAGCCTTCGACTTCTTCGGACAGGCCAATGACGGCGCCTTTAGGCTCGACCGACTTGACCGTACCCGTTACCAGGGAGCCTTTGTCGTTCATTGCCGCGAAGTTGTTGAACGGGTCGCCTTCGAGCTGCTTGACGCCCAGGGAAACGCGCTCGCGCTCGACGTCGATGGCCAGCACGATGGCTTCCAGCTCGTCGCCTTTCTTGAAACGGCGCACTGCTTCTTCGCCCGTTTCGGTCCAGGACAGGTCGGACAGGTGCACCAGACCGTCGATGTTGCCGGCCAGGCCAATGAACACGCCGAAGTCGGTGATCGACTTGATTGCGCCACGGACTTTGTCGCCCTTTTTATGGGTAACGCCGAAGTCATCCCACGGATTGGCTTTGCACTGCTTCATGCCCAGCGAAATACGGCGGCGCTCTTCGTCGATCTCGAGAACCATGACTTCCACTTCGTCGCCCAGCTGGACAACTTTGTTTGGCGCCACGTTCTTGTTGGTCCAGTCCATTTCGGAAACGTGGACCAGGCCTTCGATACCCTGCTCGACTTCAACGAATGCGCCGTAGTCGGTGAGGTTCGTGACTTTACCGAACAGGCGGGTGCTCTGTGGGTAACGACGGGACAGACCGGTCCAAGGATCGTCGCCCAGTTGCTTGACGCCCAGCGACACGCGGTTCTTTTCCTGATCGTACTTCAAGACCTTGGCGGTGATTTCCTGGCCAACCGTCAACACTTCCGACGGGTGACGTACACGGCGCCATGCCAGGTCGGTGATGTGCAGCAAGCCATCGATACCGCCCAGATCCACGAACGCGCCGTAGTCGGTGATATTTTTGACGATACCGGTAACAACCGTACCTTCTTTGAGCGTTTCCATCAGCTTCTGGCGCTCTTCGCCCATCGAAGCTTCGATCACGGCGCGGCGCGACAGAACGACGTTGTTACGCTTGCGGTCGAGCTTGATGACCTTGAATTCGAGCGTCTTGCCTTCGAACGGGGTGGTGTCCTTGACAGGGCGGGTATCGACCAGGGAACCTGGCAGGAACGCGCGAATGCCGTTGGTCAGAACGGTCAGGCCGCCCTTGACTTTGCCATTGACGGTACCGATGACGATTTCGCCCGATTCCATGGCTTTTTCCAGTGCCAGCCACGATGCGAGGCGCTTGGCCTTGTCGCGCGACAGGATGGTATCGCCGAAGCCGTTTTCCAGCGATTCAATCGCTACGGAAACGAAATCGCCGACTTGAACTTCCAGTTCGCCCTGGTCGTTCTTGAATTCTTCGATAGGAATGAAAGCTTCCGACTTCAGGCCAGCGTTGACGATCACGAAATTGTGGTCGAGGCGCACGACTTCAGCGGAGATGACTTCACCGGAGCGCATATCTTGACGCGACAACGATTCCTCAAACAGGGCTGCAAAACTTTCCATACCGCTTACTTCAGTTGTTGCTGTTGACATATGATTTACACGAGTTAGCCAGCAGAGTTCGCACGACGCGACTTAAACTGGGTTAGGTTGAACCACGCCTGCACAAGCACTATTGCCTGGTCAGGCACCTGCTACCGCTATTTGACTGCTGCGTAGTATTTCAGCACTTCCTCAAGGGCCTCATCGGCCGTCATATTGGAAGTATCCAGAATATGCGCCCCCTCCGCCGGCACCAGCGGGGCAATCGCGCGATTCGTATCACGGTCGTCGCGCGCTTGCAAATCCGACAGAAGGTCTTCCATGCTAGCAGAAAATCCCTTGTCAATCAATTGCTTATATCTGCGTTGCGCCCTGGCCGCAACGCTCGCGGTGAGATACACCTTCAATTTTGCATTGGGGAAAATCACCGTCCCCATGTCGCGCCCGTCGGCAACTAGCCCCGGCATCTTGCGAAAGTTCAGCTGCAGCGCGAACAGGGCTTGCCGGACGGTGGGGAAAGCGGCTATTTTCGATGCCATGTTGCCAACGGCTTCGGCGCGGATGGCTTGGGTCACGTTTTCATGGGAGAGAAAGATTTCGCCCTGGTCGAAGTGGACCGGCAAGTGCTCGGCGATCTTGGCCAGTGCGTGCTCGTCGCTCAAGGGCGTGTCGCGTCGGATCGCCATCAGGGCGGTCAGGCGGTACAGTGCGCCGGAGTCGAGGTAGTGGAACTTGAGGCGGTCGGCCACTTTGTGGGCGACGGTTCCCTTGCCCGAGGCGGTCGGACCGTCGATGGTGATGACTGGGATGTGGGTTGTTGGCATTGTTATTAACCTTGTTAGCTTAAAAGCAGCACGTTCCATGGGTCGGCGCCCACGAAGCTGTTGTAAAAGGGGCATCTGCGCAAAGTTACATCGTCCTCGCGCAGGTGCGAGGACGATGTCGTTTTGATTTTCGAAGTCTCACATATCGCGATTTATGGGTAGCCAGTTGGTTCTGGAGCATTCTGCAATACCGTCACACGCGACGTAGAAACGCACTTAAAACAGCTCTTCCCGCGCAATCGCGGCAAACGCCTCAAAATAATCCGGAAACGTCTTGGCTACGCACTTGGGATCGAGAATACGCATCTGATTGCCGCGGCGCGCCTTGCCGTCCAGCGTGGCAAGCGAAAAACACATCGCCATGCGGTGATCGTCATAGGTCTCGATGGTGGCTGCGGCGATCACCTCCGGCGGCGTGATGGAAATGAAATCGGCCCCTTCCACCACCACCGCCCCCAGCTTGCGCAGTTCGGTCGCCATGGCCGCCAGGCGATCGGTTTCCTTCACGCGCCAGCTGGCGATATTGCGCAATGTACTGGTGCCGTCCGCATACAAGGCGGCCACGGCAATCGTCATCGCCGCATCGGGAATATGATTGAAGTCGGCGTCGATCGCCTTCAGGACACCGTTCGAAGTCGCCTCGATCCAGTTGTCGCCCCGGGTGATGGTGGCGCCCATCTGCTCGAGCGCCTCGGCAAAGCGCACGTCGCCCTGGATGCTGTCGCGGCCAACGCCTTCCACCCGCACCGGACCGCCGCCAATCGCACCGGCTGCCAAGAAGTACGAGGCCGACGACGCATCGCCTTCCACGTGGATCTCGCCCGGACTGACATATTTTTGCCCCGGCTGCACGGTGAACGACTGCCAGCCGTCCTGCTCCACCGTCACGCCGAAGCGGCGCATCAGGTTCAGCGTGATCTCGATGTATGGCTTGGAAATGAGTTCGCCGACCACGTCAATCGAGACCGGATGCTCCCTGGCCATCAGCGGCGCGGCCATCAGAATCGCCGTCAAGAACTGGCTCGACACATTGCCGCGCACCGACATGCGCTCGGCATGGATATGCCCGCGCCGGATGCGCAGCGGCGGATAGCCTTGCACGCCGGTGTATTCGATCTGCGCGCCGACCGCATTCAAGGCGTCGACCAGGTCGCCGATGGGCCGCTCGTGCATGCGCGAGACGCCATGCAGCGTAAAGTCGCCGCCGATGACCGCCAGCGCCGCCGTCAGCGGCCGGATCGCGGTGCCCGCGTTCCCCATGAACAGATCGGCCGTGTGATGCGGCAGCACGCCGCCGCCACCGTACACCATGTGGGTATGGTCGTTCACCTGGTTCCACTCGATGCCAAGCGAGCGCAGCGCGCCCAGCATGACGAGCGTGTCGTCGGACGCGAGCAGGTCGTGGATCAGCGTAGTGCCTTCGGCCAGCGCGGCCAGCAGCAAAATGCGGTTGGAAATGCTTTTCGATCCGGGCAGACGGACCACGCCCTCCACGTGCATGACGGGCTTGATGTCGATGTGCTGCGGATAGTGTTTTTGCTGCATTGTGGGTGATCCTATTCTGCGGTGTCGGGTGATGCGGGTGCTTCTGCGGCCTCGATGGCTTCGATCCAGCGGCAGCGGGCGCGCTGCGCGTTGGCGTAGACGGCTTCAATGCCGGCGCCGTCGCCGGCGGCCAGCATGGCGCGCAAGCCTGTCAATTGTGCCAGATAGGCGTCCAGCTCGGCCAAAAGCGCGGGCTGGTTGGCCAGCGTGATGTCGCGCCACATTTCCGGCGAGGAACCGGCGATGCGGGTAAAGTCCCGAAAGCCGCTGGCCGCGAACTGGAACAGCAAAGCGGCATGCGGCTTGGCGGCGATGTCGTTGACCAGCGCGTAGGCAAGCAAATGCGGCAGGTGCGAGACCGAGGCGAAGACCTTGTCATGCTCCTGCGGCGTGAGGTGATGGATGACGGCGCCGCACGCCGTCCAGGCGGCGGCAACGCGCGCCACATCGGCTGCGGCGTTCTCGGTCAAGGGCGTGAGCACCGTCTTTTTGCCCTGGTACAGGTCGACGATGGCCGCGTCCGGACCGTTGGTTTCGCGTCCCGCAATCGGGTGGCCCGGCACGAACTGCCCTACCCGCTCGCCCAGCGCCGCGCGCGCCGCCTGCGCCACGTCGGTCTTGGTGCTGCCCGCGTCCGTGATGACGGTGTGCGGCTCGAGGAACGGCAGCATGGAAGCGAGAATGCGACCGGTCTGCGCAACTGGCGCTGCGATCAGCACCAGGTCGGCGCCCTGCATTGCCGCCTCGATGGAAGCCACTTGGTCAACGATGCCCAGTTCAAGCGCGCGCGCCAGCGCTGCGTGGGACCGCCCCACGCCGACCAGCGTCTTGACCGCACCGGCGGCGCGCAAGGCGCGCGCGAACGAGCCTCCGATCAGTCCAACGCCGACAATGACGACCTTATTCATCACTCAGGACAGCGCCTTTTTCAATGCCGTGATGAAGACCGCATTTTCCTGCGGCAGGCCGATCGAGATGCGCAGCCACTGCGGCAAGCCGTAATTGCCCACCGGGCGCACGATCACGCCCTGCTTGAGCAAAGCCAGGTTCACGCGCGCGCCAGCGCCGTCATCACTACCAACCTTGACCAGCACAAAATTGCCGAACGATGGCACATACTGCAAGCCCAGTTCATCGAACGCTTCAATGAATTGCGCGTAGCCGGCGGCGTTGTTCTTGGCGCCCTGCTCCAGGAAGGCCTTGTCGTTGAGCGCCGCAATCGCCGCTGCCTGGGCCATGGAATTGACATTGAACGGCTGGCGAATGCGGTTCATCAAATCGGTCAGCGCCGGCTGGGCGATGGCAAAGCCGACCCGCAAACCGGCCAGGCCATAGGCCTTGGAAAAGGTGCGCGAGACCAGCAGGTTGGGATACTTTTTGGCCCACTGGGCCGACTCGAACTGCTGCTCGGGCGCGAGGAACTCGTTGTAGGCTTCGTCAAGCACCACCACCACGCCAGCGGGCACCTTGGCCAAGAAAGCTTCGATCTCGGCGGCGGGAATAAAGGTGCCGGTTGGGTTGTTCGGATTGGCGATGAAGACCAGGCGCGTGTCGGCGTCAATCGCCGCGGCCATGGCGTCCAGGTCGTGCCCATAGTCTTTGGCGCCAACCACGATCGCGCGCGCACCCACTCCCTGAGTCGCCAGCGCATAGACGGCGAACGAATACTGCGCGTAGACCACGGCCTGGCCTTTCTGCACAAACGCGTGGGCCGCGATCTCCAGGATGTCGTTCGAGCCATTGCCCAGCGTGATCCAGTCGGCCGGCACGTCGTAGCGCTTGGCCAGCGCCGCCTTCAAGTCAAAACCGTTGGCGTCCGGGTAGCGGCCCAGGTCGGCCACGGCCGCAGCCATGGCCCGCTTGCTCGACTCGGGCACGCCGAACGGATTTTCGTTGGAAGCGAGCTTGACGATATTTGCTTCGTCAAGGCCGAACTCGCGCGCCACTTCGGCGATGGGTTTGCCGGCCTGGTAGGGGGCGATGGCGCGAACGTATTCTGGACCGAATTGCTGTGGCATGGACTGTCTCTTTATGATTTAGGTGAGGCTGAGCGGATAGGATCCCAGCACCTTGAAAAATGCGGCGTTGTCCTTCAATTCCTCGAGCGCCTTGGCAACTGCGGGATTTTGGACGTGGCCTTCGATATCGACGTAAAAATAGTATTCCCAGGTCCCGATGCGGGCCGGGCGCGATTCAAAGCGCGTCATTGACACGCCATTCACGGCCAGGGGCGCGAGCAGGTTGTAGACGGCGCCCGCCTTGTTGGGCACGGCCAGCACCAGCGAGGTCTGGTCTTCGCCCGAAGGATTGGTCTGCAAGTGGCCGATGACGGCAAAGCGCGTGCGGTTGTGCGGGTCGTCCTGGATGTGGCCATTGACCACGCCCAGGCGGTACTGCTCGCCCGCCATTTCGCTGGCAATCGCCGCCATGGCGGGGTCCTTGCTGGCCATGACGGCCGCCTCCGCGTTGGAGGCCACCGCGCGCCGCTCCAGGGCCGGGTAATGCTGGTTCAGCCACACCTGGCACTGGGCCAGGGCCTGGGAATGGGCGCACACCACCGTCACGCCGTCCATGGTGCCGGACTTGGTCATCAGGCTGTGGTGAACGGGAATCGAGATTTCGCCGCTGATGATGGTGGTGGTGCCGAGCATCAGGTCGAGCGTGCGGTTGACCGCCCCTTCAGATGAATTTTCGATCGGGACCACGCCAAAGTCGGCGGTGCCCGCCTCGGTCGCGCGAAACACTTCGTCGATCGAGATGCACGGCAAACCCTCCACAGCGCTGCCGAACTGCTGATACACGGCCTGCTCGCTGAAGGTGCCGGACGGGCCGAGGTAAGCGACGGTAACGCGCTTTTCCAGCGAACGGCAGGCTGACATGATCTCGCGGAAAATGGTCTGCACTTCGGCGCCCTTGAGCGGACCCGGATTGCGTTCGGCCACACCGCGCAGCACCTGCGCTTCGCGTTCGGGGCGAAACACGGGGGCGTTGGTCTCGGCCTTGACGTGGCCCACTTCCTGCGCCAGTTCTGCGCGCCGGCTCAGCAATGCAAGGATTTGGGCGTCGATCGCATCGATCTGTTCGCGCAAGGGTGTCAGTTTGTCTGTCATGGGTCAGCAATATTCTGGTGGTTGGCACCGGTGGATGTTAGCGACCGGCGAACTCGTTCAAATAATCGACCAGGGCTTGCACGCCCTCGATCGGCATCGCGTTGTAGATCGATGCGCGCATACCGCCGACGGACTTGTGGCCCTTCAGTTGCAGCAGGCCGCGCGCTTTTGCGCCGGCCAGGAATTGTTCATTGCGTGTTTCGTCGCGCAGGAAAAACGGCACGTTCATGCGCGAGCGGCAGTCTTTGGCCACCCGGTTCTCGTAGAAATCATCGACGTCAATGGCAGCATACAGCAGCGCGGCCTTGGCGATGTTGCGCTTTTCCATTGCGGCCACGCCGCCCTGTCGCAGCAGGTGGGCGAACACCAGGCCGGCGATGTAGATGCCATAAGTGGGCGGCGTGTTGTACATCGAATCGTGGTCGGCGACGATTTTCCAGTCGAAGGCGGACGGGCAGATCGGCAGCGCGTGGCCGAGCAGGTCTTCGCGCACGATGACCAACGTCAGGCCCGCCGGGCCGATGTTCTTTTGGGCGCCGGCGAAAATCACGCCGTACTTGGTGACGTCGATTTCGCGCGACAGGATGTGCGAAGACATGTCGGCCACCAGCGGCGTGTCGCCCTGGATGGTGGGCACGAAGTTGTATTCCACGCCGTCGATGGTTTCGTTGGTGCAGATGTGGACATAGGCCGCGTCGCGCGTGAGCTTCCAGTATTCCTGCGGCGGCACCGACGTGAAGTGGCCGGGCTCGGACGTGGCGGCCACGTTGACGTCGGCGTAGCGCTGCGCTTCCTTGATCGACTTGCCCGACCAGGAACCGGTGTGGACAAAATCGATCGTGGCCGGCTGCGCCATGCGCGCGACCAGGTTCATGGGCACGATGGCGTTTTCGCCCAGGCCGCCGCCCTGCAGGAACAGCACCTGGTAATTGGCGGGAATCGACAGCAGCGCGCGCAGGTCGCGCACGGCAGCCTGATAGATGGAGATGAATTCGGGACCGCGATGGCTCATCTCCATGACCGACATGCCGCTGCCGTGCCAGTCGAGCATTTCAGCGGCGGCCTGTTCCAGCACTTCTTTGGGCAGCACGGCGGGGCCGGCGGAGAAATTGTAAATGTGGGTCACGGCGATCCTTGGTTATTTTTCTTCAGTGAGTTGCTTCAGTGAGCTTGCCGATGGCAGCACCGATCTTTGGCATGACAATTTTCTGGCTGATCTGCAGCGCTTCGTAGCTCAGGCGCGGGGTCAGGAACAACATCTTGGTGCCGGCGGGCGTTTCGTAGAAAGCGGCCATTTGTTTAAGCTCTTCCACGCTGAAGTAGCGCGCGTAAAGGGGCACGATTTCGGCCAGCAGTTCATCCATCAGCTTGGGGTCGCGAAAGGTGGCGCCGAAGGTGGCGGCCACCGCCGGGATTTCCTTGGCCGCCTTGTCGATGGCTTTCTTTTTTTGTTCGGCGGTGAGCTTGGTGTTTTTTTCCAGCGCGGCGGCAACGCCTGCCGTCATCATGGACGGCATGTCTTGCTCGAGCTTGATGAAGGAGGCCAGCATCACTTCGCGGTACTTCATGGCGGTGAGCAGTTCGTTGACGGCGGCGGTGGTGGCGGGGTCGGTCACGGGAGCGCTTTGCGCCCACAGCGATGGCGCTATGAACGCCAGTGCGGCGAAAAATACGGTGGCGATCTTTTTCATATCCGGGACGTGTCTGGTTATCGTAAGGGCTCGGCGCCCCACCGGAAAAGCGAAAGCGCATTGCGCCATTCCAAGCGCCACGTGGACGCTCGCAATGGCGGAATGCGCTTCGCTTTTCCGCCCTACGTTGATTCATGCGCTTGGGGCACTATTATTTTCGCATGAAACAGCGCCCCTTGCAGCCTTACTCCGGCGGCGTTTCGAGATCGACGTCTTCAAGGTCGGTTTCGACCACGCGCTGCAGGCCCGAGAGCTTGGTGCCGTCTTCGACGGCGATCAAAGTCACGCCTTGCGTGGCGCGGCCCATCTCGCGAATCTCGGACACGCGGGTGCGAATGAGCACGCCGCCGGTCGTGATCAGCATGATCTCGTCGCTCGGCTCGACCAGCGTGGCGGCGACGACCCTGCCGTTACGCTCGCTGGTCTGGATCGCGATCATGCCCTTGGTGCCACGGCCGTGGCGCGTGTACTCGGTGATCGGGGTACGCTTGCCAAAACCGTTCTCGGTTGCCGTGAGCACCGACTGCTGCTCGTTCTCGGCCACCAGCAGCGCGATCACGTTCTGGCCTTCCTCGAGGTTCATGCCGCGCACGCCGCGCGCCGTGCGGCCCATCGGACGCACGTCGTTCTCGTCGAAGCGCACCGCCTTGCCCGAGTCCGAGAACAGCATCACATCGTGCTCGCCGTCGGTCAGCGCGGCGCCGATCAGGAAGTCGCCATCGTCCAGGTCGACCGCGATGATGCCGGCCTTGCGCGGATTGGAAAAGTCGCGCAGCGGCGTCTTTTTGACGGTGCCAAGGCTGGTCGCCATGAACACGTAATGGTCTTCCGGGAACGTCCGGTTCTCGCCCGACAGCGGCAAGATGACCGTGATCTTCTCATTGTCCTGCAGCGGGAACATGTTGACGATCGGTTTGCCGCGCGAATTGCGCGAGCCTTGCGGCACTTCCCATACCTTGAGCCAGTACATGCGGCCGCGGTTCGAAAAGCACAGCATGTAGTCGTGCGTGTTGGCGATGAAAAGCTGGTCGATCCAGTCCTCTTCTTTGGTGGCCATGGCCTGCTTGCCGCGCCCGCCGCGCTTTTGGGCGCGGTATTCGCCGATCGGCTGCGACTTCATGTAGCCGGTGTGCGAGAGCGTGACGACCATGTCCTGCGGCGTGATCAAGTCTTCGGTGCCAAGGTCGGTCGGATTGTGCTCGATGGTCGAACGGCGCACGTCCTTGTTGCCGGCGCCGTACTCGTTCATGATCAAGGTCATTTCATCGGTAATGATGACGGTGACGCGCTCCGGCCTGGCGAGAATGTCGAGCAGGTCGGCGATGTGCGCCATGATCTCTTTGTACTCGTTGACGATCTTGTCCTGCTCAAGGCCGGTCAGGCGCTGCAGGCGCATCTGCAAGATCTCTTGCGCCTGTTCGTCCGACAGTTTGTACAGGCCGTCCGGCTGCATGCCGTAGTGCTTGGGCAGGTGCTCGGGACGGAAGGCCTCGACGCCACCGATGGTGGTGCCTTCGGCGGTGCGCAGCAGCATTTCACGCACCAGGGACGAATCCCAGGCGCGCGCCATCAGTTCGGTCTTGGCGACAGGGGGCGTGGGCGCGGCCTTGATGATGGCGATGAAGTCGTCGATATTGGCCAGCGCAACGGCCAGGCCTTCGAGCATGTGGCCCCGTTCGCGCGCCTTGCGCAGTTCGAACACGGTGCGCCGCGTGACCACTTCGCGCCGGTGCGACAGGAAGCACTGCAGCATCTGCTTCAAGTTCAGCAGCTTGGGCTGGCCGTTGACCAGCGCCACCATGTTCATGCCGAAGGTGTCTTGCAACTGGGTCTGCTTGTACAGATTGTTGAGGACCACTTCCGGCACTTCGCCGCGCTTCAGTTCGATGACCACGCGCATGCCGGACTTGTCGGACTCGTCGCGGATGTCGGAAATGCCTTCGAGTTTTTTGTCGCGCACGTTTTCAGCGATGCGCTCGAGCAGCGACTTTTTATTCACCTGATAAGGCAGCTCGTCGACGATGATCGCGATGCGCCCGCCATCCTTGCCGTATTCCTCGAAGTGGGTCTTGGCGCGCATGACGACGCGGCCACGACCGGTGCGGTAACCGTCGCGCACGCCCGAAACGCCGTAGATGATGCCGGCGGTGGGAAAGTCGGGCGCGGGAATGATCTCGATCAGCTCATCGATCGAGCAATCCGGGTTGCGCAGCACATGCAGCGCGCCGTTGATTACTTCGGTGATGTTGTGCGGCGGGATGTTGGTGGCCATGCCGACCGCGATGCCCGACGAGCCGTTGATCAGCAGGTTGGGAATGCGGGTTGGCAGCACCGTCGGCTCTTTTTCCTTGCCGTCATAGTTGGGCTGGAAGTCGACCGTATCCTTGTCGATGTCGGCCAGGATTTCGCTGGCGATCTTGTCCAGCCGGCACTCGGTGTAACGCATCGCCGCGGCGGAGTCGCCATCGACCGAACCGAAGTTGCCCTGGCCATCGACCAGCGTGTAGCGCAGCGAGAAATCCTGGGCCATGCGCACCAGCGTGTCGTAAATCGACGCGTCGCCGTGCGGGTGGTACTTACCCATGGTCTCGCCGACCACGCGGGCGCACTTGACGTACGGCCGGTTGTAGACGTTGTTCATTTCGTGCATGGCGAAAAGGACCCGGCGGTGCACCGGCTTCAAGCCGTCGCGCACGTCCGGCAAGGCGCGGCCCACGATCACGCTCATGGCGTAATCGAGATAGCTCTTGCGCATCTCTTCTTCGAGGGAAATGGGGATTGTTTCTTTTGCGAATTGATCCATTGGCGGGACTGATCTCAGGCTGTGGTTATAGTAGCTGTACGCAAACGCTGCATGCTTGGCCCCTGCCGATCCGAACGGCGCACGACACGGTGTAAACGCCGATCTTATCAACAGAAGCGTGGGATTTTAGCATGCGCCGTATAGCAGCAGGCTATTTCCTGAGTTCACGGCGGGAAGCGGACGGGTGCGAGGGAAGCTTGTCAAACTGCTATTCGACGCGCGACACGATGTTGCACGAATACAACATCCGGGCACGCAAATGCGTATGAATGAATAGCGCGGTCGTGCTATTTGGGCTGCTGTGGCAAAATGGCTGATAAGTTAATTGCCGGTTTCACAAGCGGAATAAGGCAGTGCCGGGGCAAGCGGGATTTGGCCATTCGCCAAGCCCCCTATCTTGTTCATACGCCCAAGTGCGCAGTATTGGCTGCGGATTTCCCCCCCCGAAAGGAAGAAAATATAATGAAAAAATTCTTGATGTTCATGCTGGCCGCAAGCGCGGTTGCAGGCAGCGCACTGGCCCAAAGCTCGCCGCCGTTCGCACCGTTGACGACCGACATCCAGGCCGCCAAGCCGCACAGCGCTTACGTGCAGGATGCACGCGGTGTCATCGTCCGCAATCCATTCGGTCTGTGCTGGCGTACCGGTTACTGGACCCCGGCTGACGCCGTGCCAGGCTGCGACCTGCCAATTTGCGTTGAGCCAGCCAAGCTGGAAAACGGCAAATGCGTGACCTCGCCGCCAGCAGTCGTTCCGGTCGAGCCACCGCCAGCGGTACAGCCACCGGCAGCCGTCGTTGTTCCTCCGCCAGTGATCGCTTCGGAAAAAGTCACCTTCGCCGCTGATGCGCTGTTTGACTTCGACAAATCGGTGCTCAAGCCTGAAGGCAAAGGCAAGCTCGATGACCTGGCCTCGAAGATGCAAGCGATCAACGTCGAGGTCATCATCGCCGTCGGCCATACCGACTCGGTCGGCACCGATGCTTACAATGAAAAGCTGGCACTGCGCCGCGCCGGCGCCGTCAAGGCTTACCTGCAGGCTAAAGGTATCGAAGCGAACCGCATCTACACCGAAGGCAAGGGCGAGAAGCAACCGGTCGAAAGCAACAAGACCGCAACTGGCCGCGCCAAGAACCGTCGCGTGGAAATCGAAGTCGTTGGTACACGCAAGTAATTGCTTCAAAGCGCCGCCCGGTTGCATGGGGCGGTATAAAATGCCGCTCAGTTAAACACTGGCGGCATTTTTTTTGCTGTAAGCTACCCAATCTTGCAACCTGGTGCATGCGTTCCATGGTTTCCCGCATTCGCGGGGACTGCGTGGATGCGCTGCGCGCCGCCACTTGATTCCGTATGAATGCCGACCCTCTAGAAATCCAGAAATTCAGTGAACTTGCCCACCGCTGGTGGGATCCAACGTCGGAATTCCGCCCCCTGCACGACATTAATCCGCTCCGGCTCGAATGGATTAATGCGCGCGCCCCGCTGGCGGGCAAAAAGGTGATCGATATTGGTTGTGGCGGCGGCATCTTGTCCGAGTCGATGGCAAAAAAAGGCGCGGACGTCACCGGCATCGACTTGTCGGACAAGGCGCTCAAGGTGGCGGACCTGCACAGCCTGGAGTCCGGCGTGCAAGTGCGCTATCAACTGATCGCCGCCGAAGACATGGCCGCACAGGAACCGGGCCAGTACGATGTGGTGACCTGCATGGAAATGCTTGAGCACGTGCCCGATCCTGCGGCAATCGTCAAGGCGGCGGCCACCCTGGTGAAACCAGGCGGCCACGTCTTCTTCTCGACCATCAATCGCAACGCCAAGGCCTACCTGTTTGCCGTGCTGGGCGCCGAGTACCTGCTGCGCATGCTGCCCAAGGGCACGCATGACTACGGCAAATTCGTCACGCCGGCCGAGCTCTCGCAATTCATCCGCGAAGCCGGTCTGCAGGTGGACGGCTTGAAAGGCCTGACTTACAATCCGCTGACCAAGATTTACGCGCTGAACCAGGACACCGATGTCAATTACATGGTGGCTTGCAGCCGTCCGTTATAACAGCGCTGCCGCGCCCTGACCCCTCCATCCTCCTATGACCTCCCCCGCCCTGCCGGCGCGCCCGCGCGCCATCCTGTTCGATCTCGACGGTACGCTGGCCGACACCGCGCCCGACCTGGCGGCGGCGGTCAACCGGCTGCGTACCGAGCGCGGCCTGGAGCCCACGCCCTACGCCGTGCTGCGCCCGACCGCTTCGGCCGGGGCGCGCGGCATGATCGGGGCCGCCTTCGGGCTGACGCCGGCCGACGAGGGCTACGAAGCATTGCGCCTGGAATGGTTCGACCACTACCAGGAAGATATTTCCGTGCATAGCACGCTGTTTGGCGGCGTGACCGAATTGCTGGCCGGCTTGACGCATGCGGGCATCGCGTGGGGCATCGTGACCAACAAGCCGGCCCGATTTACCGATCCGCTGGTGCCGCAGATCGGGCTGGCGCACGCAGGCTGCATCATTTCGGGCGACACGACCGGGCATGCCAAGCCGCATCCCGCGCCGCTGCTGGAAGCGGCGCGCAGGCTGGGCGTGGCGCCGACCGATTGCTGGTACGCCGGCGACGACTTGCGGGACATTGAGGCGGGCCGTGCTGCCGGCATGGTGACGGTGGCGTGCGCATGGGGCTATTGCGGCGCCATCGAGCCGGTCAACTGGGCCGCCGATCACTTACTTGATACGCCAGTCGACTTGCTCGAACTGGTGCTCAATGTCCAGGCCGCGCCCCAGCGCAAGACGCAACTGGCTTGACAGCGGCGCCGGCCGTGCCGGTTGCCGACAAACTTCGCAGATGAAAAAAAGGGCCACCCAAAGGCGGCCCGAATCAAATCATCGAGGAGAAACAGGTAAAACGAATTCTTAACCCAGGGTCCAGTTGTACGCGACCTTGGTCCAGGTGCTGTCCGGCTTGCCATCCTTGCTGCCCGGCTTGAACTTGCAAGCGGTAATCGCGGACAGTGCTGCCTTGTCGAGACCCTTGAAGCCGCTGGTCTTTTCAAGCTTCGAATCGAGCACCTTGCCGTCGGCCGACACCAGGAAAGCCATCGAGACCACGCCCTGCTCTTCATTCATCAACGATGCTTTCGGATATTCCGCCTTGCAGCTTTTGGCGTCGAAAATTGCCGGCACTTCAGCTGCCATGGCGAGGTTGCCGACGGTAGCGAGAACGAGAACGGCGGCACATTTGAAGAAAGGGGTGGTGGTCATGGTGAACTCCTGGTTTCAGGTTGGTAATAGGAGGTCGTCTTGTGGCCGACCGTTAGAGATACTATACGGCACTAAATACCGTGTGGCAATTCTTTTTGTGCCGTACGGCAACAGTTGTGCGAACAAAGTCCATGCGAATCGGGGCGCCACCAAGCTTGGCATTGCGCTACAATAGAGGTTCTGTGGGGGCGACCTGGTTTCGACGTGGGTTGCAAAGCAGCGCAGGGCATACCGAGGGCGGGCTACCTCGTAAATACAACCTGAAAAACTTAACTGCAAACGATAACTCGTACGCACTCGCAGCTTAATTGCTGCTAGCTCTAGAACACCTCGTCCCTGGGGTGGGCCGTCAAAAGCTCTAGAGTCATTTACAGGGACTCGTCTGATGCTGGGTTACTTAGCACTGGACTAAATAATAGGTAACTCGCTTGTACACAGCGTGCACGTCCGCGTTGTACCGGTTAAATTAAATGGCAGTGCTAAGTATGTAGAACTGTCTGTAGAGTGCTTGCGGACGCGGGTTCGATTCCCGCCGCCTCCACCAAAGCATGCTGAAAAACCGTCCCTTGGGCGGTTTTTTTTCGTCCGCACCGATCC
The DNA here is from genome assembly GCF_049896185.1 of Massilia sp. TSP1-1-2. Classification (NCBI taxonomy): domain Bacteria; kingdom Pseudomonadati; phylum Pseudomonadota; class Betaproteobacteria; order Burkholderiales; family Oxalobacteraceae; genus Massilia; species Massilia sp. TSP1-1-2. Next base: position 186,180 of record NZ_JAFCTU010000001.1, on the reverse strand, counting down.
GCGGCGCAAGTTTCACGCGCATGTAGCGGGCCCGAGGGACAACTTACCGCGCTAAAACGCCCATACCGCTTCGATCCCCCGATCTCGCGACGGGCTTGCTGTCGGTGCCAGAACGAAGATCTTCCAGCCAGTCAAGGTTTTCCGATCTCGCAATAGTTCCCTCAAGACATTTCGCTGGCAAGCAGTTCATCCAAGGAATACACTGCCCTTCCCGACGTCTGTTTCGAGGTACCCATGAAAAACGCCTTCACCGCCATTGCTTTGCTCCTCGTCACGCTGGTCAGCCAAGCGGAGGACATTCCGGAGACGCCCCAACATCCCGTCAGCATCGGCGACAGCTGGACCTTCAAACGGGTGTCAAAAGGCCAGATCACGGTTCAGTCGCGTACCATTTTTAAGATTGCCGAGCAAGGGGCGGACGACCAGTACATCATCAAGTCCCTGTCCGGCGAAGTGAGCGGGAACGGGCCGACCGTCTGGCGCCAAGCCGGCCGGGTGGACACCGATACCTGCATGATTGATTTTTTTGGCGGCAGCACGCTTGGCATTACCCATAGCTGCAGCACGGCCTTTGTACCGGGCATGGATTGGAACACGGAAGCAATCAACAAGGAAACCAGGACGACGCAGCGCTATCAGGTGATCGGTCCGGACGAGGTGACGGTTGGCGCGGGTACCTTTCAGGCGCTCAAGATCGAGTCCCATTGGGAAGTGGCAAAAGCCGTCAATACAGGCAAGGCGTCGCCCAAATACGGTCCGCCCCTGCGCTACCATTTTGTCTATTGGTATGCGCCCGAAACGAAAACAATGGTCAAGGCAGAGCGCGAATTTCGCAACCCTGCCGGTGCAGTGGAGACCCGCTCAACCGACGAACTGGAAGCATTTCGCGTGCAAAACCCGCGCTGAACGCCAGTGCGCACCTTTAACCGGGCCGCACCACATCGCTCCTGATGGCGCTGCCCGAGCTAGCAACTCCCCGCGCCACAATCTTGCCGGCAGAGGAAACGGGCAGCCCGGACCAGGGAGCCAGCAGTGCTCGCGCTCCCCCGGACCGCCATTGGGCGTTGCGGCTAGTGCTTGTCCGACGCCATCTTGCTGCTGGTATAAATCGAATACAGCGCCGACAACCCGACCAGCACATAGACGATGCGCGACAAGGCGGACTGCGTGCCGAACAGCGCTGCGACGAGGTCGTAGTTGAACAGGCCGACCAGGCCCCAATTGAGGCCGCCGACGATCAGCAAGACCAGGGCGACCCAGTCCAGCGCGTTCATCCGGGCCCTGTGCATGGAACCTGTCGCGCTTCGCCTGTCGGAAAGATGCCTGCGTTCAGATGCAGGTGCGTTAATTGTTGCCATTGCTACCTCCTCGGTGTGTATGGGCAGAGGCGCTGCCAGCGGCAGCGCACTTGCACCGGCATGAAAAGTACCGGGTGCATATCTACGACACCGGAACGCGGGCCAAGTTTGATCAGGATGGGGGAAAGCGGCTTGCAACATGATGTTGCGCAGCCTCGGCCAATATCAGCAGCGCTGCGCGCAGCGGTTCGGTGAATTCAGGCATGTCCATCAACGTCGCCGGATCGAACTCCTTGCGCGCGCAGGCAATGCGCACCGATGCCGCCTCGAGCACCGACCAACCCATCGTGGCAACGATTTCCGCGAGCGCAGCCTGGGCATGGCTGGCGCGCGGCGAACTATTCAGCAGCGCCACCGACTTGCCTTCCAGGCCCGTCGTGCCGACCACCCAGTCGAGCGCGTTTTTCAATGTTCCCGGCACGCCATGTGCGTATTCCGGGCAGGCGATCAGGATGGCGTCGCATTCGCGCAGCAGTGTTTGCCAACGGGCCACGGCGGCCGGCGCCGGCGTTTCGTGGTCGGGATTGAAGTGCGGCAGCGCGCCCATCTCTTCGTACAGGGTCACCACCAGACCAGGCGGCGCCAGCGCGGCCGCCGCCCGCAACAGCGCCGTGTTGACGGACGCGGCGCGCAGACTGCCCGATAGTGCAATTACATGCAGACTCACAGCAACTCCTGAAGTAAAGACAAGGGAGATGCAAGCCTACCATGCCGCCAATCACGCCGCTGTCAGGACGACGCCCCCATGTCGGCGCGCGCCGCATCGATCTGCAATGCCTTCTTGAGCGCGTCGTTGAAAGCAGGTAAGTCATCCGGTTTGCGGCTGGTGATGAGCTTGCCGTCGATGACCACTTCGTCGTCGGTCCATTCGGCGCCTGCATTGCGCAAGTCGGTTTGCAAGCTGGGCCAGCTGGTCAGGTGACTGGCTTTGGCGACGCCGGCGTCGATCAGCGTCCAGGGGCCGTGGCAAATAGCGGCGATGGGTTTGTCTTCGGTAGCAAAATTGCGGATGAAGTCGATCGACTCTTTACTAAGGCGCAACTGGTCAGGATTGGAGACGCCGCCCGGCAACAAGAGCGCATCGAACTGCCCGGGTGAGGCGTCGCGCACATTTAGTTCTACCTGAAACTGGTCGCCCTTGTCGGCATGATTGAACCCTTGAACCTGCTCACCTTTTGCCTTGGGAGAAATGAGCGTTACGGTGGCGCCGTGCTGCTCGAGAAAGCTGCGCGGCGACGTGTATTCGATCTGCTCGACCCCGTCAGTCATCAGTACCGCGACACGCTTGCCGCGCAAGGCTTGGCCAGTGCTCTGTTCCATGTGATTTCCTTTGCATGATTGAGTTTTGCATCAGTTTGCCATGCCATTCTAAAAGCCCCTGCGAGAGCGTGGCGCGCGCCTCGGCCGCCAGACATCTTTGCTTACAAATCCACTGTACGTAAATACAGCTTTGCGTCGCAAGGATTGTTATGCATCAACGATAAAGACAGGCTCAGTAGCATAGTCACTACATCACGGTGGAGGAGCCGGGCATGCGCGGTGCAGTGGACAGGCAGTCATACACGAACCGCGGCGCGCGGATTGAAGGCCAGGTCGCGCGCCATGGTCTGGTACAGCTCGCGCGCCTTGGGGCTGCTGGCAGGCGGCAAGACCACTTCGAGCTCCAGGTACAGGTCGCCAACGGGGTGGCCCGGAATGCCACGCCCTTTCAAGCGCAACTTGCGTCCGCTTTGCGAGCCGGGCGGCACGCTCACCTGCACGTCGCCGGACGGCGTGGGCACGTCGATATGCGCGCCAAGGGCCGCTTCCCAGGGCGCCACGGCCAGCTTTTCGTAGACGTTGCGCCCTTCCACCCGGTACCGCGCATCTGCATTGAAGCCAATTTCAAGGAACAGGTCGCCAGGCGGAGCGCCGCCGCTGCCCGGGTGGCCCTGCCCCGCCAGGCGCACTTGCTGGCCGGGCAGCACGCCCTTGGGAACGGGTACGTCAAGCGCGCGCTCGCGGGTGCTGATCCGGCCTTGAACGTCGCGCTGGGGCACGCGCAAAGTCACCGTCCGGTTGGCGCCGTGGTAAGCGTCAGCCAAGTCGATGAAAAGACTGGCGTGCATGTCTTCGCCGCGGGCGTAAAACGCACTGCCGCGGCGACCGACGTGGGCGAACAGGTCCGAAAAAAAGTCGTCGCCACTGCCGCCGTGGGCGGCGGCGCCTGCATCAGCGCGCTGGAAAGGCCGGCCGGCGCGCGCCCTGCTTCCCAAGGCATCGTAGGCGGTGCGCTTGGCGGCGTCGCCCAGCACGCCGTACGCCTCGTTGATTTCCTTGGCCTTGTCGCCCGCGTCCCGCGCCTTGTTGACGTCGGGGTGGTGCTTGCGCATCAGCTTGCGGTAGGCTTTTTTGATGTCCTCCGCCGTTGCGTTGCTGGCAAGGCCAAGCGTCTTGTAATAGTCCTTGTATTCCACGAGCAGCACTCCGGAACCGGTTTATACAATCGTACTGTGTGGTCGCCGCCGGGAGCGCACGCTTCCGGCACGCATCTTTAAAAGAGGAAGCCGCAATGAACAAATGGGTCAAGGGAACCAGTCTGGCGCTGGCGGCAGTGGCGGTCCTCGCGGGGGCCACCGTGCTGGTTGGCAAGGCGATGGGCGAGCGCAAGATGCAGCGCGTCATCAGCGTACCGTCGACGCAGTTGCTGGTGCCTGCGGCGCGCGCCAGCCTGGAACAGGGCCGCTACCTGTTCGCCACGCGCGGCTGCGCCGACTGCCACACGGCAAGCGGCGGCGGCAAGGAAGTCATCAACAGCGGCGCGATGCTGGTCATTTCGCCCAACATCACGCGCGGCGCCAACAGCGCGACCGCCACCTACGTCGGCACCGACTGGGTGCGTACGCTGCGCCACGGCGTCAAGCCAGACGGCAGGCCGGTGATGATCATGCCCAGCGAAGACTACAACCGCCTCAGCAACGACGACGTGGCGTCCATCATCGCCTACGTCCAACAGTTGCCGCCGGTGCCAGGGCGGCGCGCAACGGTACAGTTGCCGGTTGCCGTCAAGGTGTTGTATGCGTTCGGGTACGTCAAGGATGCTGCTGAACTGATCGACCATGTCTTGCCGCCGCAACCGCCGGTGCTGGCCGCCGTCAGCCTGGCGCATGGCGCTTACGTGGCCAACAGTTGCGTTGGCTGCCATGGCGCTACGCTCAGCGGCGGCAAGATCCCCGGGGCGCCGCCCGAATGGCCCGCGCCTGCCAACCTGACAACCGGCAACGGCAGCGCCATGAAGCGCTATCCGACGCCCGAACTGTTCATGACCATGCTGCGCAGCGGCAAACGGCCCGACGGCAGCGCGATCAGCAGCGTGATGCCCTTCGGCTCGCTGCGGGAAATGAATGATGTCGATGTGCGCGCCCTGCACAGCTACCTGCAGACGCTGCCCCAGCGCGCGGCAGGGGGAAGGTAAAGCGGGGCTCTGGCCCGCCCTGTTCTTAACGCACGCGGCGCACCGACGAGATTGCGTTGTGCAGCGTGCCCAGGCGGTCGTAACGGCCGGGGCCGAACACCTGGCACTGGCCGCGGAACCCGGCGTGTTCACAAAATTCCCACTGCCCTGCCTGGATCACGAGCGAGCCGGCGCGATCATTGAAATTGACGTCCGTCAACGAACTGATTTCATTGTTGATCGGCAAGCGCTCGCCGCCAAACCCTTGTCCCGCGAACAATTCAACTGCGCCGCCGTCGCGCCCCTCGCGCCCGTCATTCCCGTTATAGCCGTCGCGCTGGCCATAGCCGCCGCGGCGCTCGCCTCCGTCGCCAATCTGGCGCGCCGATGAAATGGCGCGGTTAAAGGCGCGATCGAGGTTGCGGTATTCTCCCGGCCCGAAAGTGCGGCAGCGGCCGCGGAAATCGGTGTGCTCGCAAAACTCCCACGTGCCGCCGCGAATGACCATCGACTGGGTCATGTCGTTAAAGCCGAGCGGCACAAAATTGTTGGCGTCGCCGCGCAGCGAGATTGAGCGCCCGCGCAGGTCGCTGCTGTCGAACAGCATCACCGATTGTTCGCCGCCCCGGTTGCGCCCTCGTCCACGGCCGCGCTCTTCGCCGCGGTCACCACGGTCGCCACGATCGCCACGCTCGCCCCCGATTTCGCGCAGCGACGAAATCTGGTTGCTGAACCGGTCCAGATTGCGGTACGGGCCAGCTTCGAAGACCCGGCATTCGCCGCGAAACTCGCTGTCGACGCAAGCTTCCCAGCGGCCCGAACGGACCATCAAGCTCATCGCGCGGTCATTGAACCCCTGGTTTTGCAGGTTGCTCACTTCGGTACGCACGGTCGATTCGCGCCCCGTCAGGTCAACGCCGGAATACAGGGTAACTTCCCCCGCGTGGGCGGCCGTTTGGGCCAACAGGGCGGTGGAAAGCATGAGGGCGAACTGGTAAGGGCGCATGGTCGGTATCCTTCGATGGGTGAAGTTGGCATTGTGAAGCTATCAACGCGCGGCGGGGGGATGCGCTGACACTTATGTTGTAACAAAATCCTACTCAGCAAGACGCACCGCAGCGTTGCAGAACGCGATTGCAAAATGTCAGTAAAATCCCTGTTTGTCCGTTTGAAGCTTCCATGACCAATCTTTCCAATCACGCGCCCTACTCCGTCCGTTCCGAAATGTCGGCCCTGTGGGGCCTTTCATGGCCGATGCTGGTCGGCCAGCTGGCCACCGTGGGCATGGGCGTGGCCGACGTCGCCATGACCGGCCATGTCAGCGCCGCCCAGCTGGCCGCCGTGTCGCTGGGCGCGTCCGTCTGGTCGATCATCCTGGTCACGGTAATGGGCGTGATGATGGCGATTAACTCGGTCGTCGCCCATGAAATCGGCGCCGGCCAGTTTGGCAGCATCGCGCACACCGTGCGCCAGGCGCTGTGGAAAGGCCTGGGCGTGGGGCTGCTCGCGTGCATCGCGGCCAACCTGGCCACGCTCCTGTTCGACCATATCGGCCTGGACGCCGAAGTGAACGCCAACGCCTCGCGCTTTTTGCACGTGATCAGCCTGGGCATGCCCGCGTTTGGCTGCTACCGCGCACTGTACGGCTACACCACCAGCATCAACCAGACCAAGCCGGTGATGGTGATCGCGCTGCTTGGCCTGCTGCTCAACGTCTTCATCAACTACCTGCTCGTGTTCGGGAATTGGGGCATGCCAAAAATGGGCGCAGTGGGCTGCGCGGTGGCCACCGTGATCGGCATGTGGCTGATGCTGGCGGCGATGCTGCTCTGGATCCGCTACGCTCCGGCCTACCGCGCCACCTATCCGTTCACGCACTGGGAGTGGCCGCACTGGCCAGAGATTAGCAGCATGCTGCGCCTTGGCGTGCCGATCGGGATCACCTACTTTGCCGAAGTGAGCGCCTTTGGCGCCGTCAGCCTGCTGATCGCGCGCTTCGGCGTGGTGCAGGTGTCGGCGCACCAGATTGCGCTCAATTTTTCGTCCCTGGTATTTATGGTGCCGCTCAGTTTCGGCATCGGCCTGATCACCCGCGTCGGCCAGGCGCTGGGCGAAGGCAACCCGCAGCGGGCGCGCTTTGCCGCCTGGGTCGGCATGGGCATGGCGCTGGCGTTCGCGGTCATCTCGGCGCTCTTCATCGTGCTGTTTCGCTGGCAGATCGCGCGCGCCTATACGTCCGACCCGCAGGTGCAATCGCTGTGCGTGGACCTGCTGCTGTTCGCGGCGCTGTTCCAGTTGTCCGACGCGGCCCAGGTGGCGGCGTCGAGCGCCATTCGCGGCTACAAGGTCACGCGCCAGCCGATGCAGATCCAGGTGCTGGCCTTCTGGGGCTTTGCGCTGCCGGCCGGGATCGTGCTGGGTCTGGCGCCCGCGTGGTGCCCGTGGTCGCCCGCCGCGCCGATGAAGGCGCAGGGTTTCTGGATCGGGCTGGTGCTGGGGTTGACGATTGCCGCCGTGCTGCTGACCCGGTCGCTGGCGCGCCTGTCGCACAGGCGCGCGCTCGCTTGATGCGCGAGGGCGACGCTACAACAGTATCGGGCCCATATTTACAGCGTTATCGAGCCGACTCTGGTATCGTCTTGCGGTTCCATGAGAACAACAAGATCAACCTAACGACGAGACTCCCATGCGTTTTCTGCTTTGTCTTCTAGCCGCACTTTCGAGCGCTCCCGCATCCGCCGAGCGCCTGACCCTGGACCGACTGCACGCCGACCCGGCGCTGTCGGGACCTGGCGTGCGCAACCTGCGCGTGTCGCCCGACGGCGCGCGCGTCACCTTTTTGCGCGGCCGCCCCGACAACCAGTACCAGCTCGATCTGTGGGAATACAACATGAAGGACAAGACCACGCGCAAGCTGGTCGACTCCAAGGTGCTGGTGCCCAACGAGACGCTGTCGGCTGAAGAGCAGGCGCGCCGCGAGCGCGCGCGCACCGCCAGCTTCCAGGGCATCATCAATTACAGCTGGTCGCCGGACGGCAAGCAGCTGCTGGTGCCGATCGCCTCCGACCTGTACCTGGTCGACGTGGCCAAGCCCGAAGCTGCGCGCAAGGTGGCTACCGGCAGCGTGGCCGATCCGAAGATTTCGCCGAAAGGGCGTTACCTCTCGTTCGTGCGCAACCAGAACCTGTTCGTCATCGACCTGGCCAGCGGCGCCGAAAAGCAGCTCACGCAAGACGGTGCCGGCACGGTCTTTAACGGCGAGGCCGAATTCGTCGCGCAGGAAGAAATGGACCAGCGCACCGGCTACTACTGGGCGCCGGACGACTCGGCGATCGCGTACAAACGCTACGACGAAGCACCGGTGCCGGTCGTCAAGCGCTTCGAGATTTTCGCCGACCGCACCACCGTCGTCGAACAGCGCTATCCGGCTGCGGGCGACCCTAACGTGCTGGTAGACCTGATGATCGTCTCGCCCACCACGGGTGCGCAGCGCAAGGTGGAACTGGGCGCGAACAAGGACGTGTACCTGGTGCGCGCCGACTGGAGCGAGAACAGCAAGCAGCTGCTGTACCAGATCCAGTCGCGCGACCAGAAGCGGCTCGACCTGATCTCGGTCGACGCGGCCACGCTGGCCCAGCGCACCATGCTCACCGAAACCTCCAAGACCTGGGTCGCGCTGCACAACGACCTGCGCTTTTTAAAAGGGCGCAACGCCTTTATCTGGGCTTCCGAGCGCACCGGGCGCAATCACCTGTACCTGTACGACCTCGATGGCAAGCTGCTGCATCCTATCTCGCAGGGCAACTGGGGCTTCGACGACGTGCTGGCGGTCGACGAAAAAGCCGGGCGCGTATACGTCTCGTCCAACCGCGACGCCGTCATCGACAAGCAGACCTACGCGCTGGCGATCGACGGCAGCACTGCCGACAAGCCGCTGCGCATCACCAAGGCCGACGGCTGGCATGAGTCGTCCTTCGCCAAGAACGGCCAGGTGTTCGTCGACACCTTCTCCGATCCGTCGACCCCGGCGCAGGTATCGATTCGCCGTCCGGACGGTTCGATGGTCGAGTGGCTCGAGAAAAACGAAGTCAACGCCGCTCACCCGTATGGCAAATACCTGGCCGACCACCTGAAGACCGAATACGGCACCCTCAAGGCGAACGATGGCCAGACGCTGTACTACTCGCTGATCAAGCCGGCCGGTTTCAAGGCCAATGCGCGCTATCCGGTGTATTTGTCGACCTACGGCGGACCGGGCGCGCAGCACGTCAAGCGCAGCTGGGGCGACATGTTCGACCAGTACATGGCGCAGCAGGGCTATGTCGTGTTCAGGCTGGACAACCGCGGCTCGACGCGGCGCGAACGCGCCTTCACCGACGTCATCTACGGCAACCTGGGCCAGCACGAAGTCGAAGACCAGGTCACCGGGATCGACTGGCTGGGCCAGCAAAGCTTTGTCGACAAGCGCCGCATCGGCGTGTACGGCTGGAGCTATGGCGGCTTCATGGCGCTGCGCCTGTTGTCGGCCGCGTCCGACAAGATCGCCGCCGGCGTATCCGGCGCGCCGGTGACCGACTGGGCCTTGTACGACACCCACTACACCGAGCGCTACCTGGGCGGCACGCCAAAGGGCGACCCGGCCGCGTACAAGAACAGCGGCGTGTTCGCGCACCTGGACGGGCTCAAGTCGCCGCTGCTGCTGATGCACGGCATGGCCGACGACAACGTCCTGTTCAGCAACACCACGCGTCTGATCGACGACCTGGTGAACCGCAACGTGCAATTCGAGCTGATGACGTATCCGGGCGCCAAGCACGGCATTTCAGCGCGCGCCGGCAAGCGGCACGTGCAGTACACGATCGACGCGTTTTTCCGCAAGCACCTCGCCGCACCAAAACAGTAAGCATCCAGCAATAATCTCCCCCGGGGTCAGTTCCCCCATAACGACACGAGCTCATCTGACTGCAGATGAGCTCGTTTTGCATGTCGTGTGTGTTTTTTGTACGATCAGCGGATTTTGCTCCGTGCGGCAGGCGGCGCCGGCTGGGGCAGATGCATCGTCACCTTGCCGTCGGCGTCCATGAAGTCGAGTGAGGGCTGGCCTTCCGGCGTTACCGTCATCATAATTTTAGGGCGTCCTTGCGCATCGGCAAGAATGACTGCGGAAGACTTGCCTGGCGTCTTGCCGACAAAAAGGCGACGTGTCTGTTCCCCGCCGGCGTCCTTCCAGCGGCGCAGCAGCGCCTCCTTGGCGGGCCCTTCCGCAGCACCCTGGTACGACTTCCACAAGGGGTCGTAGTCCTTCACGAGTCCGCGATCATAAATGTTCAGCCCCGACGTCATGCTGCCATTTTGCTCATAGTGTCCAAGGGCGAGCTGCTGGTCGCCGCCAAACCGGTCCATGGAGAAATGCATGCCTGCTACCGGATGACCTTCCGCATCAAGTTTCCCATCAAAGATCAGCCCGCCGCTTTCGTCTCCTGCGGCGTTATAGAAAATGATGCCTGGGCGCGCAGGGCCATCGCGTTTGATCTCCTTGCCTCCCATCACGGGCTGGGGAATGCGTTCGCGATTCGAAATAACGAGGTCTGTTTTTCCTCCCGGCGTGACGATATTGATGCGCTCGACATCAATTTCCGAGAACTTGCCACGTGGGGAGCTACTGGTCGCAGCGGCCAGCATACCAACTGCCAACATGGCGCCGCCGACTGTGACCACTTGGCGCAACAGCCGGTTCTGACGTTGAAGTTCGCGCATAATTGCCTGATCTTGATTCATTTTTTCCCCGTTAAGTAGGAGGTTGTGGGATCACCGGCATCCCAAAATATTGATGTTGTGTCAAGAGTGTAACGACAGGGTTCGCCATATGGTTCGGGTTACGACGAAGTGCTGGATGGATGGGTTAAAAAGTAGAAATCCTCGATAAACGATGTGTTTTCTCACGGACCGCGCCGCTTGAGGTGCGCCAATGCAAAACGAGCTCATCTAGCAAAAGATGAGCTCGTGTCGTAGTGGGGTATCTGACCCCGGGTGAGGTTGCGGGCAAAAAAATAGCCGCGACATACGCGGCTATTTTTTTATGCTGACTCGATATTAATTGAGCGCATCCTTGGCGGCTTCTTTCAGGTCGCCCAACTTTTCCTGGGTCTTGCCTTCAACCTGGTTCGACAAGCCTTTGACCTGTTGTTCCTTGTTGCCGACGATCTTGCCAGCCTCTTCCTGAATCTTGCCGCCGATATCTTGCAGTTTGCCGTTGACTTGGTCTTTGTTCATGGTGAGCTCCTTGGGATTGCGCATGCCCAAGTGGACATGCAATGAAGCCAGAATACCGTGGCGCAAAAAGTCGGTCTGTTCGTGTCCGCACATATTTAGCTATAAAAATGTCTTTGCAAAAAGTGATACAGCCCGGGCAATCTCCGCTCAAGAACGTATCATATTTTACCCGCCGCCCAATGCCGGCTTGCGCCAGACACTGGCCAGCCACGGTTGCTGTTCGCGCGGCAAGCCCGGCGGGCGATAGTAATGATGGAGCGGTAAGAACTTGGCGGCCGTCAGGTATTTTTCCCACGTCTCGTAGTCGTAATAACTGCCGTAGCGCTGCCCATTCCAGCCTTCTTCGTTCTGCCCCCGCGGGTTTGAACTGAACAGTACACCGCCCGGTTTCAGGCACGCGTACAGGTCGTCCAGCACCTTGGGCAGCACCCGGCTCGGCACATGAAACAGCACCGCATTGGCGAACACGCCGTCGAACATCGCCGCCGGCAGATCGAGGTGCGCAAAATCCTGGTGCCACACTTCGCAGCCGCTAAATGCCGCCGCCATGCCGGCAAACTGCTTCGAACCGTCCACGCCAATGGCGCGGTGGCCCATGGCGCTGAAAGTCTTCAGGTCGCGCCCCGGACCGCAGCCCAGGTCAAGGATGGTGTACGGAGCGTCCGCCTCGATCGCTGCGAGCAGCGCGCCGATGTTCTGGCTCACGTCATGGTCGATCGTCCCGTAGAAGAACTGCTGCGCGTGCCGGTCATAATAGTCAAGCGTGCGCTGCGCGATGTCGTCGGCGTCGGCGTCGGCGTCGGCGTCGGCGTCGTTCACCATACCCGCACCCGCTCCGCCGGCGTCAGGTAAAGCGCCTGCCCCGGCTGCACGTCAAAGGCCTTGTACCACGCATCCATATTGCGCACGATCGCCGTGCGGTACTTGTCGGGCGCATGCGAATCGGTCAGCACGCGCTGGCGCAGGGCCGCTTCGCGCACCTTCGATTGCGACGACGTGGCGTAGCCGAGGAAGAACTCGCGCCCGGCCTGGGCCGTCATGGCCTTGCCACCCAGCGAAGCTTCGAAGGCGTCGTAGGCGGCGTCCAGCCCTGCCAGGTCGGCCAGGTTTTCACTTAGCGTCAGGCGGCCGTTGACGGCCAGATCGGGAAAGGGTCGGTAGGCGTCGAACTGCGCCACCAGCTTGTCGGCGGCCTGCTTGAAATGCGCCTTGTCTTCCTTGGTCCACCAGTCGCGCAGGCGGCCCTGGGCGTCGAACTGCGCACCCTGGTCGTCAAAGCTGTGGCTGATTTCGTGGCCGATGGTCGAACCGATGGCGCCGTAGTTGGCAGCGTCCGACGCCCCCGGATCAAAAAACGGCGGCTGCAAGACTGCGGCCGGGAAGTTCATCGCGTTTTGCAGCGGCAGGTTGACCGCGTTTACTTCGTGCGGCGCCATGGCCCACGCGCCGCGCGCAACCGCCTGCCCCAGCCGGGCCAGCTGCTGCGCATAATGGAACTGCGAAGCGCGCTGCGCATTGCCATAGGCGTCGTCCGGCAGCACCGCCAGGCCCTCGTACGAGGCCCAGCGGTCCGGGTAGCCGATCCCCACCTGCATGGTCTTGAGTTTTTCCTGCGCCTGCGCGCGCGTGGCCGGCGCCATCCAGTCAAGCTTCTCGATGCGGCGGCTGAAAGCGGCGACGATATTGGCCACCATCTGCCCAAGGCGCAGCTTGTTCTCGGGCGCGAAGTAGCGCTCCACATACAGGCGCCCCACCGCTTCATCAAGCGCGCCGTTGGCGGCGGCCAGTGCGCGCTTGCTGCGCGTCCCCTGTTGCGGCGTGCCCGCCAGAACGGTGCCATAAAAGGCAAAGTGCTGCGCGCCGAAAGCCTTGGGCAAGACGTCAGCCTGCGCATTGATCTGATGGAAGGCAAGGTAATCCTTCCACGTGGCCAGCTCCTCGCTGGCCACCAGCGCGGCGGCGCCGGTTACGGCAGCCGGATGCCACACCGTGAACACGCCGGCCTGCTCAAGCATGGCGCCGCCGAAAAACGCCAGCCAGTCCATGCCCGGGGCGCGCGCGGCAAAGTCGGCCTGGGTCCAGCTGTTGTTGGCCTTGACGATGTCGGCCGAATCCTCGCGCGAGGCGTGCGACTGCGCGATCCGCGTCTCCAGTGCCATCACGCGCGCTGCGCGCGACGCCCCCTCGGCAAAACCGGCCAGCTTGAACATGGCTGCGATGTGCTGCTGGTATGCGGCGCGCAAAGCGGCCATGGGCGCGCTGTCGGTCAGGTAGTAGGCGCGGTCGGGCAGGCCCAGGCCGCCCTGCAGCAGGTAGGGCATGTTGCGCGCCGGGTCGGCCAGGCCCTGCGCCACCCACAGGCCGAACAGGTTGGCGGTCTCGAAGTCGGTGCTGTTGAGCGGGTCGACGTCCGCTCGCAGCGACGCGCCCAGCGCGCGCGCCAGGGCGCCCTTGTCGCCGATGGACGAGATCCGGGCCAGCGCCGGCCACAGGGGCGAAGCGCTCTTCGCCTCGATCAGGGCTTCATCCATAAACGCGGTGTAGTAGTCAGCCACCTTGCGCGCGTCGCCCTTGGCCGACTTGTCGGCGGCCAGCGCGGCGATCAGCGCCACGATGCGGTCATCGGTGCTCTCGCCCAGCGCCGAGAAAGCGCTCCAGCTGCTGCGGTCGGCCGGGATCTCGGTCCTGGCCAGCCATGCGCTGTTGGCGTGCGTGAAAAAATCGTCGCCCGGCAGCACCGTGGCCGGCGCGGCGAGCATGCTCTGTCCGGAGCAGTCAAAGGCTGCTGCGCCCAGCCCCAGCCCGAGTCCGAGCCGAAGCCCCAGGGCCAGCACAGAGCCGCCCTTACGTAACATCGTGGTGTGCATGGTGCCCCTCGCAGTGGCGCGCGCCGCCATGCAGGGACGGCGCGCCTTTCGAGAAATCAGATTACCACACCCGTACGCGCTGGTCAGGCGGTAAATACAGCGCCTGCCCGGGCTGGACGTTAAAGGCCTGGTACCACGGCTCCAGGTTGCGCACGATGGCGGTGCGGTACTGCGCCGGAGCGTGGCCGTCGGTCAGCACGCGCTGGCGCAGGGCCGGCTCGCGGATCTTGGTCTGCCATGCGCTCGCGTAGCCCATGAAGAACTGCCGGTCGGCGTCGCTTGGTGCAGCCTTGCCCGCAAACGTGGCCTTGTAAGCGTCGTAGGAAGCGGCCACGCCGGCCAGGTCGGCCAGGTTTTCGCTCAGCGTCAGCTGGCCATTAACGGCCAGGTCCGGAAACGGCTTGTAGCCGTTGAACTGCTGGACCAGTTTTTCGGACGCTTGTTTGAAGTACGCCATGTCGTCCTTGGTCCACCAGTCGCGCAGGCGGCCCTGGGCGTCGAACTGCGCGCCCTGGTCGTCGAAGCTATGGCTGATTTCGTGGCCGATGATCGAACCGATGGCGCCGTAATTGGTGCCGTCTGACGCCGCCGCGTCAAAGAACGGCTTTTGCAGGATCGCAGCGGGGAAGTTCATCGCGTTTTGCAGCGGCAGGTTGACTGCGTTGACCAGTTGCGGCGGCATTGCCCACGCGGTCTTGTCGACCTTTTGCTTGAGCTTTGCCACCTGCTGCGCGTAGTGGTACTGCTCGGCGCGCATGGCGTTGCCCAGGGCATCGCCCGGCACGACCTTCAGGCCGGCGTACGAGGTCCAGCGGTCGGGGTAGCCCACGCCCACGTACATGGTCTTGAGCTTTTCCTGCGCCTGGGCGCGCGTGGCCGGCGCCATCCAGGTCAGCGTGTCGATGCGCTTGCCGAAGGCGGCGATGATATTGCTGACCATTTGCTTGAGGCGCACCTTGTTCTCGGCCGGGAAATAGCGCTCGACGTACATCTTGCCGACCGCGTCATCCATGGCGCCGTTGGTGGCCGCCAGCGCGCGCTTCCAGCGCAGCGACTGCTGCGGCGTGCCTTGCAGCGTCTTGCCGGCAAACTCGAACTTCTGGTCGCCGAACGCTTTGGGCAGCATGGCGGCAAAGTGGTTCACCTGGTGGAAGGCCAAAAAGTCCTTCCAGGTGGCGACATCGGTGCTGCCCACCAGCTTTGCAATGCCCGTCACCGCGCCCGGGTGCCAGACGATGAAGCGACCGGCCCCGCCCAGGCGCGCCGCCTTGAAAAATGCGCGCCAGTCCAGGCCCGGCGCCTTGGCCGCAAAATCCTGCGCGCTCCAGGTATTGTTCGCCTTTAAAACGTCGGCCGAATCTTCGCGCGTGGCGTGCGACTGCGCGATGCGCGTTTCCAGCGCCATCACGCGCGCGGCGCGCGCATCGGTGTCGCCGTAGCCGGCCAGTTTCAGTATGGCGGCGATGTGCTGCTGGTACTTGGTGCGCAGCTCGGCCATGCGCGCGCTGTCGGTCAGGTAGTAAGCGCGGTCGGGCATGCCCAGGCCGCCCTGCAGCAGGTAGGGCGTGTTGTGATCCGGGTCCGACAAGCCTTGCGTGACCCACAGCCCGAACAGGTTTTCGGTCTGGAAGTTGGTCGAGTTCAGCGGATCGACGTCGGCGCGCAATGACGCGCCCAGCGCGCGCGTGAGCGCCGCCCGGTCCTTGATGGCGTCGATCCTGGCCAGCACCGGTTTGAGCGGCACGACACCCTTCGCTTCGATCCCCGCTTCATCCATGAAGGCGGCGTAGTAGTCGGCCACCTTGCGCGGTTCGCCGCCCAGGGCCTTGTCGGCGAGCGCCGCCTCGATCAGCTTGACGATGCGCGCATTGGTCGTTTCGGCCATCTCGGCAAATGCGCCCCAGCTGCTGCGGTCGGCCGGAATCTCGGTCCTGGCGAGCCAGTCGCCATTGGCGTAAGTGAAAAAATCGTCGCCCGGCAGCACTTGCGGCAAGGCCGTGGCGGCCTTGGCCGGCGGTGGCGGCGCCTGCTCTGCGCCATGGGCCGGCGCAATGGCCAGCGCGGCGCCGCACAGGGCCAGTGCGACGGCGCGTTTCAAAGGTGTCCAGCTGGTGTTCATGTAAGGTCCCCTTCTGGTTGAAGTGATGGCTTTTATTTTAGTGCAGAACGCACCTGGGGCAGCAAGGCTTGCTTTTGCTTGACGCGGGTGCGAATCGCATTACCCACGCGCGCCGCCTCGACCTGCGCATCGGCCCCGAAAGTCTGCTTGACGTAGGCTTCCATCATGTCGGCGTCGAGCGCCTTGGTGGACCCGGCCACGATGCCAGGGAACAGGCGGTTCTTGCCGCCCGCTTCCTGGTCCTTGAGCAGCACCTCGCGGTTGGCCAGCGCAAACGTCCAGGCCAGGTCGCTATGGCCGGCGTACGACACCAGCGGCACCACGCCGCTCGTCATGGCCGCCGGCAGCGCATCCGACAGGGCCAGTTTCAGCGAACGGGCGGCAAGCGCGCTGTCTTGCGCCATCAGCAGCGAACGGCCGAAGCGGCCGCGTTCTTCGGTGTTCTGGGTTTGCAGCGTGCGCTCGACCATCTGTTCGTACGTTTTTTGGTCGGCATAGCGCCCCGCCGTGGCAACCACAAAGTCGAGCATCGAGACGTCGACGCTGGCCGGGTTCTTGAGGTAGTTCTGCAGGCCGCTGTTGGCCTGCGCGATGGCGCCGGCATCGCCCGAGCGCGCCAGTGCGCTGGCCAACAGTGAACGCAACTGGCGCTCTTCGGCCGTATCGGCCGCCTTGACGGTCCAGCCAAGCTTGTTCATGCGCGGGCTGGCCAGCGCGATCACCAGGCGCCGAATCGCTGCTTGCTCCGGCTCGTTCTTGGCCAATTCGTCGAGCGTGGCCAGGCTCTCCATGATCGAACCCCACACCGCAAAACGCGGCTCGTCGACGTATTTGTCGAGCAGCTTGAAGTAGCCGGACAGCGGGATGGTGCCGCCCTGCGCCAGGCTCCAGGTGTCGTTCAAGAGCTTCAGGCGCGTGGTGTCGGCCAGCTTGGGCGCCTGCTGCGCCAGCGCTTCGAAGGTAACAGCGTCGTATTTGATGCGAAAGTACCCAACGCTAGCCGGGTCGATCACCAGCGCGCCGTCGCAGTTCGGCTGCGTGACGGTGACGGACGGGCCGGAGAGCAAGGTGTACGACGCCTTGCCGTTGACGGTACCGACCTGCACCGGGATATTCCACAGACGCTTTTCAAGCGCCGGCTCGTCCAGCCGGTACTGCTGCTGGCTGAGCGTGACGCGGCGCTTGCCGTTCTCGCACGCCTGCTCCACCGACACCAGCGGAAAGCCGGGCATCGTGGTCCAGTCGGAGGCGAGCTTTTCGACCGGTTTGCCGGACGCCTTTTCAAGCGCGCTCCAAAGGTTGGCGCTGGTGGTGTTGCTGTACTGGTGCTGCGCCATGTAGGCGCGAATGCCCTTGCGGAAGGGTTCCTCGCCCAGGTAGGCTTCGAGCATGCGCAAGAAGGCCTGGCCTTTGCCGTAGGTGATGCCGTCAAAGGCGGAGGCGGCCTGCTCTTCGGTCTCGACCGGGGTCTGGATCGGGTGCGTGGTCTTGCGCGCATCCTGGTTGAGCACGTATTCGCCGTTGGCCTGCACGTTCAGCGGCGCCCGCCATTCGGGATGAAAATGGTCGGTGGCCTTGGTCGCCATCCACGAAGCGAAGCCTTCGTTGAGCCACAGATTGTCCCACCAGGCCATGGTAACGAGGTTGCCGAACCACTGGTGCGCCACTTCATGCGCGTTGATGCCGAACGAGCGCTGGCGTGTGCTGTCAGGGCTGGTCTTGGGGTCGTACAGCAGCGCCGATTCGTTGTAGACGATGCCGCCCCAGTTTTCCATGGCGCCGTTAAAGCCGCCCGGGATGGCAATCTGGTCGAGCTTGGGCAGCGGATAGGGCTGGCCAAAATAGCCGTTGTAATAATTGAGGATATCCTTGGTCACCCCCAGCGCATAGGCGCCGGACGCTTGCTTGCCTTCGGTGGTCACAACGCCGATCTCGACCGCGCCCTGCTTGACGCTTGAGCGTTCCAGTTCGCCGGCCACCAGCACCAGCAGGTAGCTTGGCATTTTGGGCGTGGCGCCAAAGGCGAAACGCTGCAGGCCGCCGTCGATCTTTTCCTGCCTTTCGACCGGGGTGTTGGAGTAAGCCTTGAAGTTGGCCGGCAAGTCGACCGTCAGCTTGAAGTTGGCCCGAAACGATGGCTCGTCCCAGCTTGGGAGAAGGCGGCGCGTATCGGTCGGCTCCATGTTCGTGGCGAGCATGGATTTTTCCTTGGCGCCCACCTTGTATTTCAGCTGGAACAGGCCGCGCGCTTCGCGGTTAATCGCCCCATGAAATTTGAGCGCCAGCTGGTAGCGCCCCGGCGCGAGCGGCGTGGCCAGCTTGAAGGTGAGCGTTTCCTGCTCCTTGCTCACTTGCCCGGCCAGCTTCAGTTCGCCGATGCCCTTGCCCGACAGGCTGGCCGCATCGATGTCGATATTGGCCACATTGAGCATGATGGTCGAGGTGCTCTTGAGCACGTCGATCTCGATGCTTTCGGAGCCCAGGAAGGTATTAGTCGCCATGTTCGGCACCAGGTGCGCGGCGTACTGTATCGGGATCACATCCTTGGGCAGTTTGCCCGGGGTGGCCGCGAACAAAAACGGCGCTTCCGCGTGGGCGGCAAGGGTGGCGATGGAAAGAGCGGCGGTGGCGGCAAAGCGGCAAGCTAACGGTAGGTTCATTCTTTTCTCGTTTGATGTAAGGGCCCAGGCTGCACTTTATCGAAAGCGCACCAAGCGTGCTCGTTAAATGCGACGAACTGCAAAATAAGGCGCCGCGCTGCAGAAAAGAGCGCATGGCCGAACTGGCGCGCGCAGGGTATTCGCTATATAGTCATCCGAAGCGCCTTGCCCAGCATGCATAAACCAGGAGAGCGTCATGACGTTGGAAGCCTTGCTGCAAAACCCGAACGCCCTCCCCACCGCCCCCAGGGTGGTCGAAGAATTGATCAGCAGCTTTGAAAAAGCCGAGGTGTCGGTCGACGACATCGCCCGCACGCTCTCGCTCGACCCGGTGCTGTCGGCCAAGCTGCTGCGGCTGGCCAATTCGGCGTATTACCATGTCTCGCGCCGCATCGGCAACGTTGAAGATGCGATCCGCATGCTCGGCTTTGTGACGGTCAGGACGCTCGTTATCAGCAGCGGCCTGGTGGGCGGCTTCAAGACCGTGCCCGGCCTGGACTTGAAGCGTTTTTGGCGCTACAGCATGAACACGGCGGTGGCCGCCAAGTGGATCGCCAGGAAAGTGGGCTTGAATACCGACCTGGCCTTTACGATCGGAATGATGCACGCGATCGGCCAGTTGGTCATGCACACCGGCTTGCCGGCCGAGGCGCAGGAGCTCGACAAGACCGTGGACTGCTTTCAACCCGCCCGCCTGGCGGCCGAGCATGCCGCCTTTGGCTACGACTACAGCGAGGTCGGCGCCGAACTGGCGCTGCGCTGGAAGTTCCCCGATGTGTTCCCGGATACGATGCGCGGCTTCCCGCAGCCGCTGGCGGGTGCGCCCTTGAGCCGGATGGCGGCGGTGGTGCATCTGGCGGTATGGCGCGCGGCCGCCGAGGAGCTCAAGCTGGACGCTGCGGCTCGCGCGGCGAGCGTGCCGGTCGCCGTGGCGGCCGCCCTGGGACTCGGTCCGCAAGAGCTGCTGGACGACATGCCGGGGCTGGCGGACCTGTCCGCAGGGCTGGAAGAGATGATTCATTAGACAAGGTTGTGGGTTTTTTGAATTTATTTTCAAAATACCCTCAAGTTTGCATTTGCCGTGCCGTTACAAAAAAGGACAAGCGGTAATCCTTTTACATATCCTGGCAAGGTGAGCATCATGACCCCGAACGACGTTCTCTCGATGTACGAAAATATTGCCGGCTTGACCAGCAAGATGGCCGGCGCGGCGCAGGCGGGCGATTTTGACGGCTTGTCGCGGATGGAAACGCAATGCGCCTTGCAGTCGGTGCAAACGATCGGCGGCGTACCGGCACTCGAAGGCGCGGCGCGGATGCGCAAGATTGATTTGCTCAAGATGATCATGGCGAACGACCGGGCGATCCGGGATGTGACGCAGCCGTGGCAACTGGCCGACGTGGTGCGCGCGACGCACTGAGTTTGACCAAATTTAAGAAAGCCGTTCCGCGCAAGCTGAGCGGCTTTTTTTATGGGTACATCGCGCTCGCGCAGGCGCTCACTTATAGATTGGCCCGGGAGTATAAAAAAATCGTCCTCGCGCACGCGGCTGTTGCAAAAGGGGCCGCGTGGACCGTCGGAAAAGGGGGCCGCCCAGGCCTTCGCTTTTCCGACCTACTCCTTCTGCGACACCCGCGTGCGCGAGGACGATGTGGGTACGGTTTTCGGCCTGCTGTGCAACGGCCGCCGACGCGAGCACAAAGCGTTGGCATACAAAAAAAGCGCCCGCAAGCGCTTTTGTTTTACTGTGCAACCGCCAGCTTCAACGCCAGCGCAATCCCCTCGGCCGCCTGCCCGATCTCCGGCAGCGAAGGAAAACTCGGGGCAATCCGGATATGGCTGTCTTCCGGATCCACCCCATACGGATAAGCCGCACCGGCTGGCGTGAGCGTAATTCCCGCCTCTTTGGCCAGCGCGATGGTGCGCTTGGCAGCGCCCTTTGGCGTCACCAGATCAATGAAATAGCCGCCCTTGGGCACCGTCCACGACACGCCGTCAACCGCGCCCAGATGCGCCTCGAACTGCGCGAGCACCGCATCGAACTTCGGCTTGAGCAGCGCGCGGTGCGCGGCCATCAGCGCATCGACGGTTGCCGCATCCTTCAGGAAAGCGACATGGCGCAGCTGGTTGATCTTGTCCGGGCCGATGCTGCGAATGCCCGCATGCTTGGTCCACCAGGCGATGTTCGCAGGGGAAGCCGCCAGCGCGGCAATGCCGGAACCGGCCCAGCTCACCTTCGAAGTGGACGCAAAGACGATGGCGCGCTCAGCATTGCCGGCCTTGGCGCACGCGTCAAGAATGTCGGCGATGACGATGCTCTCTTCGGTCAGGTGATGGAAACGGTACGCGTCATCCCACATGATCCGGAAGTCCGGCGCAGCCGTCTTCATCGCGGCCAGGCGTGCAACGACCGCGTCCGAATACACGGTGCCGGACGGATTGCTGTACTTCGGCACGCACCACATGCCCTTGATGCTGGCGTCGGCGGCAACCAGCCGTTCGACCAGATCCATGTCCGGGCCGTCGTCGCCCAGCGGGATATTGATCATCTTGATGCCGCGCGCTTCGCAGATCGAGAAGTGGCGGTCGTAACCTGGCACCGGGCACAGGAAACTGACTTGCTGGCCCACCCAAGGCTGGCCGCCCGGCGCACCGTTGAGCAATGCGTAGACGATTACGTCGTGCATCAGCGACAGGCTGGCGCTGCTGTCGACAATCACCTGCGCCGCCGGCACGCCGAGCAACTGGCCAAACAGCGCGCGCGCTTCCGGCAGGCCGACGCCCAGACCATAATTGCGGCAGTCGGTACCGTCCAGCGCCGTAAAGCTGTGCAGGGGCGCCATCAGTGCATTGGACAGGTCCAGTTGTTCGGGCGCGGGTTTGCCGCGCGACATATCGAGCTTCAGTCCGCGCTCTTTGAATGCATCGTATTGTGTTTGTACCGCGAGTGTCATTTTGCTTGCTTTCCGTAATGAAATCACGGACAAGTATAACCTTTTGGCACCAAACTCGCTGCGGGAGGGGGGAATTGGGGAGAGCGATCGCCAGCTATCTGCTGGCGTCGCCTCTTGCCGGTTGCATCCGGCGTCCGCTTGCGCACAGTAGGCTCGCGGACAGCTTCCAGAACAGGCGTTTCTTCAACGATTACCTGCTGATCGCGCCACACTATCGTTGGTGGCTGCGCCAGGTCCGTGTTCCGTTTTTTGCCGCCACTGGGTGACAACGGAAAAGAGTATAACGCACAATGTCAAGTTGTGTAGACGAGTTCGTGCGCGCGACCTCAAAAAAGCAATATTTATTTTTCAAACACCGTTTCAAGCTTCTGCCGTCGCTTCCGCCACCACGGCCGCCACGGTGGCCTTGCGCCGGAAGGGATTGGCCAGGCGCGCATACCAGGCCACTGAATCGGCCGCGGCCGTCTCCACCGTCTTGCCTTTGCGGCGGCTGAGCATGAACCAGACAGCGCCGCCGATCGCCAGCAAGGCCAGTACGATGCCGATCACCAGCAGCCACGGAAAACCGGCGGCAGGTTTGACCACTGGCTTGGCCAGCGCCGGCGCTGGCGGCGGCGCTGGTTCAGCCTTGTGGAGCGTGGCGTCCGGCGCGGCATGCTTGCCTTCCATGGCCACTTGCAGCTGCTTGACCTTGTCTTCGAGCTCCACAATCTGCGCGCTGAGCAGCGCGTTGTTGGCGTCGATCGAGGCGCAGCTCTTGATCTGCTCTTGCGAAAACTGCGGCTGGGGACAGGCGGCGCCGGACGACGGGACCTTGATCACGCGTGCCGGGCGCGATCGCTCAACCTGCGGCGCAGGCTGGGGCGGCGCAATGCGGGCTGGCGCGGCTGGCGCGGCGCGCGCAGGTTCGGCGACGGCAGCGACGGCCAGCGGGGTCGGGGTTGAAAGCGGCACCGCCGCCGGCCGTGGCGCGGGCGCGGGATCGGGCGTGATCCACAAGGTCACCGCGCGTACGTTGCGCCGGTTCCCATCAACCAAATCCAGGAACAGGTGCACGGCGTCGGAGTCGACCGGCTTGACCGACGTGACATGCAGGAACTGGCGGCCATCGCGCCGCATCACCGACAGGTTCAGGCTGCCCAGGACCGGATGCATGGCGATGTTGGCGCCCTTGTAGACGTCGGCGCTGGAAAGGCGCACGGAGACCGGCGTACCGGGTTCCGCCAGCGCGCTCAGTTCGACGTCGGCGATCAAGGGCTGGCCCAGGTGCGAGCGCACCACCGGTTCGCCCAGTTCGGCGGCCTGGGCGCAGGCCAGCATGCCGCTGAAAACAAGGGCGCCGCACAGGCGGAGGGCGTGGGCGAATCGGAGCGGGTGCATAGGAATCAAGTCAGTCGTTTCAGTTGCGGCCATCAAAATTTGTAGCCTTACCT
Organism: Massilia sp. TSP1-1-2; assembly: GCF_049896185.1. Taxonomy (NCBI): domain Bacteria; kingdom Pseudomonadati; phylum Pseudomonadota; class Betaproteobacteria; order Burkholderiales; family Oxalobacteraceae; genus Massilia; species Massilia sp. TSP1-1-2. Next base: position 163,083 of record NZ_JAFCTU010000001.1, on the reverse strand, counting down.
ACATTAACGCGCATTGGGATGAACACTTTAATCCGAAAGCCGAACTAAATAGGATGCCGCTATGGAAATGAATCCCGTCCTACAGCGCAGCAATGCCGGAAAACAACAGAACATGACCATGTTCAAATTATTTGTAGACAACAAAAATTGCAGAGATAAAATAAACTTTCCGGCTAATAACTAAACCCAGGAGGCACCATGTTCAAGCAATTTTGCTCCACAGTCGCTGTTGCATTCAGTGTTCTCGTTGCGCCCGTTGTTCATGCGGATGCCTCGACCGCACTGAAAAGCGCCATGGATGCGCAAGCGAAAACATTCGCAGTGACGCACAAGGCCGCTGAAGCAAACGATCCCGTGGCGCAGTTCAACCTGGGCGTGCTTTACGAAAAAGGAGCCGGTGTAACCGAGGACCTGGCGATGGCCCGCATCTGGTACCAGAAAGCGGCCGATCAGAATGAGGGCAAGGCGCAGTTCAATCTTGCAGTAATGCATTTACAAGGCGAAGGCGGGCCGAAGGAACCTGTAGCGGCGGCAAAGCTTTTCAAAGCGGCTGCCGAGAAGGGAGACGCTGCATCCATGGCCAACTTGGCCGTCCTGTACGACTCGGGCAATGGCGTTGCCAAAGACCCCAAAATGGCGTTCAAGTGGGCTTTGAAGGCGGCCGAGGCCGGCAACGTCCCGGCGCAAGTGAATGTGGCCTCCATGCTGCGCACCGGCCGCGGCTGCGAACGCGATTTTATCAAGGCGGCGGCCTGGTACCTGAAAGCTGCTGAAGCGGGCAACGGCGTGGCCCAGGAACGCATCGGCTACATGTATTCGGTGGGACAGGGCGTGCCGCGCGATGCGGCTGAAGCTGCCAGATGGACCGGTTTTGCTAAGGACGCCGGTGTGCGCATCACGAGCTTCACGGAATAAAAGGATGGGATCGATGCGCCGGCTCGTCGAACCGCTCCAGCAGAGGCGATAGACTGGTTCCGGCCCCACAGGTACGACTGTGGCCGGATGCCGGCATCTGACTGTCTGGTGACCTTTGGAGTAAACTCGTTAATCCAAACACCACACAAAACAGGATGCCGCTATGGAAACGAGAAGCGAAAAGGACAGTTTCGGCCCCATCGACGTGCCCGCCGCGCACTTGTGGGGCGCGCAGACCCAGCGCTCGCTGCTGCATTTCGCCATTTCGACCGAGCGCATGGCGCCCGAACTGGTGGCTGCCCTGGCCCAGGTCAAGCGCGCCGCGGCCGCCGTCAACCGCTCGCTCGGCCTGCTGCCGGCCGACAAGGCCGACGCCATCATGCGCGCGGCCGATGAAGTGCTGGGCGGCGCCCATCCCGACGAATTTCCGCTGGTGGTTTGGCAGACCGGTTCCGGCACCCAAAGCAACATGAACATGAATGAAGTGCTGGCCAACCGCGCCTCCGAATTGCTCGGCGGCCAGCGCGGCGAAGCGCGCCTGCTCCATCCGAACGACCATGTCAACATGGGCCAGTCCTCGAACGACATGTTCCCGACTGCGATGCACGTGGCCGCCGCCGCCGCCGTCACGCACGCGGTGCTGCCGGCGCTGGCCAAGCTGCGCGGCACTTTGATGATCAAGTCGCGCGAATTTATGGACATTGTCAAGATTGGGCGCACCCATTTGCAGGACGCCACCCCGCTCACGCTGGGGCAAGAGTTTTCGGGCTATGTGGCGCAGCTCGAGTATTCCGAGCACGCGCTCAAGCACGCCCTGCCCGGCCTGCTGCAATTGGCCGCCGGCGGCACGGCGGTCGGCACGGGCTTGAATGCCCATCCCGACTTTGCCAACCGCATCGCCGCCGAACTGGGCTCGCGCACGGGGCTGTCGTTCAAGTCGGCGCCCAACAAATTTGCGGCGCTGGCCGGCCACGACGCGCTGGTGGGCGCGCACGGCGCCTTTAAAACGCTGGCCACGGCCTTGATGAAAATCGCCAACGACGTGCGCTGGATGGCGTCCGGTCCCCGCTCCGGCCTGGGCGAAATCACCATCCCCGAAAACGAGCCGGGCAGCTCCATCATGCCGGGCAAGGTCAACCCGACCCAGTGCGAAGCGATGACGATGCTGTGCTGCCAGGTGTTCGGCAATGATGTCGCGCTGACCATCGGCGCCGCTTCGGGCAATTTTGAACTGAACGTCTTCAAGCCGATGATCGCGCATAATTTTCTGCAAAGCGCGCGCCTGCTGGCCGACGGCATGCGCTCGTTCGACGTGCACTGCGCGCACGGCATCGAACCGAACCGCGAACGCATCGGCGAACTGATGGAGCGCTCGCTGATGCTGGTGACCGCGCTCGCGCCGCATATCGGCTACGACAAGGCGGCGCAGATTGCCAAAAAGGCGCAGCACGAAGGCAGCACGCTCAAGCAGGCGGCGCTGGCGTTGGGGTTCGTGACCGAGCAACAGTTCCATGAATGGATCGTGCCGATCGCGATGACGCGCCCCGGCCTGTGACGCGCGCGGCAAGCAGGCCAGCGTCGCTGGCACGCTGGAGTTGGCTGCTGGTGCTGGCAGCGCTGCTGGCGGCGTACCTCTGGTTCGCGCGCAAGCATGACCTTGAAGCGGCCATCAGGCGCGACTTTGCCGCCTCCGGCAACAAGGTGATCGACTTGCCGAAATCGATTCCGTTTGCGTGGACGCGCGTGTGCATCCTGGGTCCCTATTCGGATGCCAAGGCGACGAGCGCCCTGCTCGGTTTCGCATGGAATTCAGACGCGCATTCCAACGTCAAGAAAGATGACGGCGTCACGCTGCTGGTGTTTACGAACAAGAATATGGTGGTTGGCGCGGTCGACTTTTCGCGCGAGCTGGCACCCATGGCCGGCAAGTGCTACCCGCGTGCCGACGCCAGGTTCCAGGTTCTCCTGTAAACTGCGCAATCGGGCGACTTAACAAGATATCCAGGAATTAAATGCAAAATCTCACTTTCGACCTTGCGGGCGAATTCGTTGAACTCAATCAGTTGCTCAAGCTCTCAGGGCTGTGCGACAGCGGCGGCGCCGGCAAGAACATGGTCGCCAGCGGCGTCGTCAAGGTCGACGGCAAGAAGGAATTGCGCAAGACTGCCAAGATTCGCGCCGGCCAAGTGGTGCTGGTGGGGGACGTGCGGATCAGCGTGAACGAGGTTCATTAACTGGGCGTTTGGGGAATATGAAATACGCCGGCAGCGTGACGGCGGCAGCGGCTTGTCACTGTTTGCGCCCTGACAAACACGGAAGTTCTTGCTTGCTTATATTATAAGACGTTACCAACCGGTTGAAGGTGGCCGCCATGGACAGCCCGGAACAAAACCCCCAAACGCAGGAACGCCTGATCGGCGACTTGCGCCTCGTAATCGAAAATGCGGAGGAATTGCTTAAAAATACAGACCAGTACACCAGCGTTCTGTACCAGAGCGCGCGCGCCAAACTCGCGCTTGCCTTAAATGCGGCCACCGAAGAGCTGGCCCGTTTCGAAGACGCCAAGCTGGGCCGCATGATCGAAGCGACCCATGCCGCCAGCCACCTGCACGCCGAACATAGCGGCGAAGCGCGCATCATGCGCGCCTTCCTCACGTAATTCCCGCAGGCGCACCGGCTGTCATGCCGGTGCCGCCAGCATTCCCTCTTCCAGCCACACGTTCAGGTTTGCCGCAAGGTCAAAAGCATCGTCGAGGTCGAAGGCGGCGTCGAGCGCTTCTCCCATTGTCCTGCCGCTGGCCAGCGCCAGCAGCGCTGCGTGGCTGGCGGCGGTGAGCGCGACTGCGGTGGTTTTCCATGCGGGGCGAACGATCGCTGCGGTGCACGGCGTTGCCATCGCTTGCGGAAAGACGGCGCCGCTATCGGCCTGGTGCGCTTGCCACAGTTGCGCGATGGCCCAGCTTGACGCGAACAGGGCACAGGCGGGATGCAGCGCGAAGCGGGCATCTTCAAACTCTTGCGGCGACAGGGCCGACAGCGCTGCAGCGCTCAGCGCGGCGCCGTCTGGCGCGTAGTGGGCGCGGTGTAGCAACCATTCAAAGCGCGCCATGTCGGGTAGATAGGGATAGTCGGCGACGTGTTCGAAGAGGGCCAAAAAATCGGCGAAGCTGGCGCCGAAGTGATGCAGGTCGGCGTTGTCGGACGGGTGAGCCAGACCGTAGGCGCGCGCGAGGGCAGTGAAGAAGTCGTCGCCGACCAGTGCGCGCACAATGGGAAATGCCGCGCAGAGCACCTTGTTCCAGGTGGCGGTCAGGTTGCCCCGGTACAGGCCCAGGCGCTCGGAAGGGTTACCGGATTTGAGGTGCACGAGGAGTTCGCCCTCGCTGTCCACGTCGGTAAGCGCTCGCGCAAACGCCTCTTGCACACTGTGGGGCGAAACAGCCGGAGACTCGCCGAGTCCGGCACACTTCCACCAGATGGTCGGGTGCGCAGTGTGTTGTGCCACGTCTTGTCCTATGGCTTGACCAGCCGCGATCACGCGCGCCTTTTCCGCTTCGGCCAGCAGCACTTCCAGCGCCGGGACATCGGTATCCCACTCGATGAGAGTGGGCGCCGCCCCGAACCGCGCCACGGCCGCCCGGTACAGCTCCCACACCTGCGGCGCCACCTGCGCGCCATGATGGTCGATCACCGCCGCCGGCGTCACCAGGTGCCCGGCCAGGTGCATTTCGCCCACCGTCCCCGGCGCAAGCACCCCCAGGGCGGCCATGGCATCCTCGCCATGATTGCACTGGTTGACGTACAGGTTGTTCACATCCAGCAGCAAGCCGCACCCCGTACGCTGCGCCAGCGCGGCCATGAATTCGGTCTCGCTCATCGCATCGGCATGAAACCGCACGTAGGTCGAGACGTTCTCCAGCAGGATGGGGCGGCCCAGGCAATCTTGCACCTGGCCCACGCGTTCGCACAGCAGCGCCAGCGTGGCCTGGTCCAGCGCCAGCGGCAGCAGGTCGTTCAACTGGCGTGCCTGCACCGCGCCCCAGCACAGGTGTTCGGAGACCAGCATCGGTTCGACCTGCTCGACCAGCGCGCGCACGCGCTCGAGGTGGGAGAGTGAAAAGCCGCGCGCCGAGCCCAGGCCTAGGCCCACCCCGTGCAGGCTGAATGGATAGTCGCGCCGCAGTTGGCGCAGCACGTGCCACTCCCAGCCCGCGCGATCGAGAAAATTTTCAGTGTGGACTTCGAGCCAGTCGACCTTGGGCCGTTGCTCCAGGAACTGGCGATAGTGCGGCGCGCGCAAACCCACGCCAACGCGCGGTGGCGCCGTGGCGGCGCGCATCGATGACGTCACGCTGTCGGCGCCGCGGTATTACTTGCTTGTTTCGACGGCCAGGGTCCCGCCAACCTTCACGCAGGTGCCCTTGGCCACATGCTTCCACTCGTTCTTGTCCTTATCGACCGTGGCCTGGCCGGCGCAGCTGTGCGAGCCGTCGGCGCTGGAGCAATCATTCTGGCCCGCTTTGGCAACGCCGTAGCATTTTTCCTGCGAGCCCTTTTTGGCCATGTTCGGCTTGGCATCGGCGACCGCGACGGTCAGCACGCAGACACCTGCGAGCGCGGTGGCAATGACAACTTGACGTTTATTCATTGGATTGTCCCCATTGTTGGTTTTGATTGAATTTCGCTGTTTCCATGATGTAGTCCATTGTGGCAGCACGATAGTTACCATACTACACTTTTACGTTTGCTTTCACTTCAACGAAAAAAGCCCGGCTCCTCCACTGCGGGAGGTAGCCGGGCTCAGCGTAACGCCTATATGGTGGGCGAGCGGCTATCGACAATAACGCGGCCCCTCCGCGTTGTGTTGACAAGCCGCGGCCAAAAAAAACAGTCAGGCGCTCGTGTTAATCGTGTTGCCGAGGTGGGCAGGCAGGTTTTGCAGCGTCGGCGGCGACGATACGGAGTTGATCAGCTGGGCCGCGGTGGAGGCTTGAATTTGCTGGGCACGCTTGAGCACGGCCAGCCCGACCTCCTGCTTGACACCGGTTTCCGCAACGCTGCTGGAAAGGTTTGCTAATGAAGCGACATCCATGACTTCCTCCGTAGTTCGGCCTATCTTTGATTGACGGCGCGATTTTCAAAAACTTGAGGATTATTTTCAGATAGATGCTGACGCACCCATGCCAGCACGGTGGCAGGCGCGTTCAGGTCGAGCCAGGCGACGTCAGCTTTGACGCCGTCGGGTCGGGCCACGTCGGCGGCGACGGCGACAATATGGGCGTCGTTCGCATACAACGCCGGCTGCCCCAGCGAAGGGCGATGCACCTCGATCTTGGGCACGCTCTCCCATTTATAGCCTTCGACCAGCGTCAGGTCGGCCGGCGTCAGGCGCGCCAGCTGCTCGCCAAGCGAAGGCTCGGGCGCGCCGCGCAGTTCGCGGATCACCGCCACGCGAAATGGCGAGGCAATCATGACTTCGGCCGCGCCGGCCATGCGCAGGCGTGCGCTGTCCTTGTGCGGGGGCTCAAGCATGATGTCGTGATGGCTGTGCTTGATGACGTTTACGCGCAGCCCGTCGGCCGCCAGATGCGCCACCAGGTATTCAAGCAGCACCGTCTTGCCGCTGCCCGACCAGCCGACGACGCCGAGGACCTTGTGCATGCCTGCTCCTTTCAAAGTGATGGTCAAGATATTTGTCTTTATAACGCTAATAGGCAACCCGATATCGCGTGCCGCGATAGTTCATCACCGCCGCTTTGGGCAAGAGCTGCTCGAGGATCAGGCCGGGGGCGACCTCCTCGCCTTCGTGGCGCAGCACCTTGTCGATCAGTAGCAGCCGGTCAGCGGGGTTTTTCGAGTACATATAGCCGCCAAAGGTGACCTTCGGCAGCTCGCCGCGCTGGGGCTCGGGCAACTGGCTCATGAAGGGCAGGTTTTCCTCGGGTGCGCTCGGCTCCGGCGCGGGTGGCGGCGTTTTGGCCTGAGCCGGCATGGGCGCCGCGCGCGCCAGCGCAGGCGCGACGGGCGGCGGGACGGGCGGCGCCGCTACCCGCGCAGGCAGAGGCGCGGGTAGTGGCACAGGCGCGGGCGCGGCCACCGGCACCGGCACCGGAGGCACGACGATCACCGGCGGCGGCTGCGGCGCGGCCACCAGCACGGGCGGCTCGGCCGGCGCCGGCTGCACCGCCAGCACGGCCGGCGCGGCGGGCGCCGCGTTCCGCCACCACGCGACAGCGCCGCCCGCGGCCAGCACGGCGGCGCAGCCGAGCGCAATCCACAGCGCCGTGCGCGAGGTGGCGGCGTGAGCCGGAGCCGCTGCTTGGATCGGCATGGCGTGTAAAGTCGGTGCGCTGCCAAGCTGGCGTTCGGCCTGGGCTTTTTTGAGGGCTTCGAGAATATAGGACATCTTATTTTTTTCCCGTTCTGGCAGCGAGCAGGCGCGGCTCGGCGACGCCCGACAGCTGGTTCAGGCGCATGTAGGTGCGCGGTCCGGCCACGCCGTCCGCCTTCAGGTTTTGCTGCGCCTGGAAGCGGCGCAGCTGTTCCAGCGAAGTCGCGTCGAGCGGCACGCCGGCGGGGGGCGTTGGCGTGCCATTGAGTTGGGCCAGGCGGGCCGCGATCCAGTCCACATCTGGCCCCTGCTCGCCGCGCGCGACCTGGTCGCGGAAAGCGCGCGGCATGCTCCAGAACGTGGTGAAGGCGCCGTCAAAGCGCGCCGCCAGCGCGGCCACGCCAATGGTCTGGCTCTTGCCATTTTGGCGCAGGGTGATGCTGGCGTCGTCCATGGCGGTCAGCACCGCGTAACTGACCGCGCCGCCATCGCGCAGCGTGAGGATGGCCGGTCGGTCGAGCAGGCGTAGTTCATACAGGCCGCCCTTGCCCTGGTGGCAGCGCACATTGAGTCTTGCGCTGACCTGGCAGACGTCGCCGGCGGGCAGCGCCTTCCCCCACAATGACGCCAGCTCGCGCAGCGCCAGCTGTTCGTCGCTGTGGGCAAACGGCGCGGCCGTTGGCAGCACGCGCGCCGCTGGCGCCGGCGCCGGCGCCGGGAAAGGCAGCACGGGTACGGCGGCCGTGGGCGCCGGCGCGGCGACCTGCGGACGCAAGTGCCAGGCAGCTGCTGCGCTGACCGCGGCTGCGGCCAGTACGGCCAGCGCCACCAGCGGCCAGCGCGGTTTGACCGCTGCTATGCCTGGCTGCCCGGCAAAGACTTCATCGGCGGCCCTGCGCAAGATGGTGCGCGTGACTTGCGGGCTGTTCTCGACATAGGCGCCGAGCAGCGCGCGGTCGCACAGCAGGTTGATCCTGCGCGGCACGCCATGGCTGAGCTGGTGGATGCGCGGGATCAGCGCGCGCGGAAACGGGGTGGAGGCGACCGCGCCGGCCACGGCCAGCCGGTGCGCGATGTAGCTGCCCGTCTCAAGCTCGGACAAGGAGCCCAGGTGATAGCGCGCGATCACGCGCTGCGCCAGCTGTTCGAGTTCGGGCCGCGCCAGCATGGTGCGCAGTTCGGGCTGGCCGATCAGGATAATTTGCAGCAGCTTGCGCTCGTTGGTCTCGAGATTGGTGAGCAGGCGCAGTTGTTCGAGCACGTCGGCCGAGAGGTTCTGCGCTTCGTCGATGATCAGCACATTGTTCTTGCCGCCGGCGTGGCTGGCCAGCAGATGCACGTTGATCGCGTCCACGTACGTCTTGACGCTGACCGGCCCGGCGCCCGGCAGCGTGAGCGCGATGCGAAACTCGTCGCAGATCGACAGCAGCAGTTCTTCAACCGTCAGCTTGGGGTTGAAGATATAGGCGAGCTTGCAGTTGGCGGGAATCTGCTCGATGAAGCAGCGGCACACGGTGGTCTTGCCGGCGCCGATTTCACCGGTCAGCAAGACAAAGCCGCCGCCGCTGCCCACGCCATAGAGCAGGTGCGCGAGCGCTTCGCGATGGCGTTCGCTCATGAACAGGTAGCGCGGATCGGGGGCGATCGAGAACGGCGATTGCTTCAGGCTGAAGTAGTGCGTGTACATGGATTCCCAACGGTTTTGCCAACAATCTTGCCGACGGTTGCGCCGAAGGCTACACCCAGATTCGCCCCGCGCGCGTCAGCGCAGTAGCGGCAGCGGCTTGTACTTGGCGCAAAAGACCTTGGACTTGGTCTTGAAATAAACGATCTTGCTGCCCGGGCGCGATTCGCGCACCGGAAAGGCCGACTTGTCGGTGGCGTCATGGCGCACGCCGACCGCCGCGCGGATCGCTTCGTCGAGCTTGTCGGGCGCCGAGTCGGTGACGGCGCCGAGGAAAATGATGTCGCTCGTGTCGTCGCTGACCATGACGTCGGTGACGGCTGTGCCCCACAGGTTGCCGTCGGCCTTGAACCAGTACGCGCCGCCTTCGTGCTTGTATGACGGGCCGAAAGCGGTGGACAGGTAGTCGTAGAAATAGGCATTGTCGAGCTGGCTGCGGCACAGCACCGCGCTGCCGATGACGGGACCGAAGGTCGACGGCGCAGCCATGCTGGCGGCGCAGGCGAACGACAACAGCGCCCCGGCCGCAGCAACCCAGGCGTTGGTGAACAACCGGGCGCGCATGTCGATCGCCGAGCGCATTGCCGCAGCTTTATTTGCGCGCGCGCTCGTCTTTCTTGACCTTCTTGGCGTCCTTCTTTTCCTTGGTCGACTTGGCCGGTTCCTTCTTCGTTTCTTTCTTGCTGTCTTGTGCTTTACTCATTTTAAAACTCCTCGGTGAACTATAACTTTGACATCCAGCTTCGGTTTGCCGCGATCTGCGCCTTGGCGGCGGCCGGCAAAGCTTCGAAACAGCCTGGATGCTGCTTGAGCGCGCTTTCGCGCACTTCTTTTTGCAAACCGTTGATTACGAACACATACACGGTAGCGCCTTCCATGTTCTTCCGTGTACCCATGTAGCGAATCATGTCACTCTCCTCACGTTCGTAGCGCAATTGCGTACATTATGACACCGGCACCGCAGTTTTAGCCATGAATTCACTGCAATTGCACTGGGGCGGGCCCGGGCGCCGTCCACCACGAAAAAAAGCCCGCACGGGGCGGGCTTTCGAGGTGAGCAGTACACTGCTCGCGCAACTTGTTGTTGTTGTATCCGGCTAGTCCAGAAGGCGTACCATTCTGGAATCACAAAGTTCCGAGTAGAAATATATCACGGCGCCGGACCGCACGGCCGACTATTCCGCCAATTGTGGCGGCAAAGAAACGACTCAAACCAGATCGAGCCAGGGGTCGCTTTCGGGACGGGGAAACTGGGCGCTCATGAAGTCGACAAAGCTGCGCACCTTGTAAGACATCAATTGCCGGCTCGGGTAGACCAGGTTGATCGGCATGACGCCCAGGTGATGCCCTTTGAGCAATTGCACCAGGCGCCCGCTGCTAAAGTCATCGTCCAGCGTAAACGAGGAGCGCACCATGATGCCCATGCCGGCCAGCGCCGCGTGGCGCAACACCATGCCGTTGTTGGAAATCATGCGGCTGGTGATGGGGATGTCGCCCTTGGCGCCGGTGTCGCCGTCAAAACTGACGGGCCAGCTGTGACGCAACTGTTCGAAGGCAAAATTGAGGCACTTGTGGTCCGACACCTCGTAGGGCGTGGCCGGCGAGCCGTTGCGCGCGATGTAGTCGGGCGAGGCGCACAGCACCAGTTTTGACAGCGCCAGCCGGCGCGCAATCATGGTCGCCTCGAACTTTTGCAGCCCCAGCAGGATGCCCACGTCGAAGCCCTCCTCGACTAGGTCGACCGTGTGGTCGGCCAGCGTGACGTCAAGCACCACGTCGGGCATGCTGGCGGCGTACTGCGGCAACAGGTGCGCCAACTGCGACTGGCCAAAACTGGTCTGGCAGTACACCCGCAGCGTTCCGCTGGCCTTGCGCGCCGAGGATGACGCGAGCGCGTCGGCCTCGTCGACGTCGCTCAGGATCTGCTTGACCCGTTCCAGGTACTGCTGGCCGGTCTCGGTGAGCGACAGCTTGCGCGTGGTGCGGTTCAGCAAACGCGTGCCCAGGTGCGCCTCCAGGTCGGCGACGTTGCGCGTAACGACGGTATTGGACATATCCAGCGCCTGCGCCGCGCGGGCAAAACTGCCGTGTTCTACCACCTTGGCGAACACTCTCATTGATTGAAGTCGATCCATGGCTGGCGATTATCCCGATTTGCGCAACATTGTATTGCCAGTATTCCCCTTTTTTGCGCGGAGCGCAACGTATAGACTTCGTTTCATGGATGAGCGAACAACGCTTGTCACCGCCGCAAGCCGTAAGCCCCAAGCCCGCAAGCGACGCTAACCAACTACCAGGAGAAACACCATGAATGCATCGACACTGTTTACCGCCGTAGCCGCCATCGCTTTTGCCGGTTCCGCTTTCGCCGCCGACGCGCCCGTCGCCAACGCAGCAGTGAGCGCCGCAGCGGCCGCTCAACTGACCGTCACCGCGCAAGCGCTGAACATTCCGGTTGTGCTGGTCAACAAGGCTGCCGGCCGCAGCCGCGCTGAAGTACGCGCCGAAGCTGTTGAAGCCGTCAAGCATCAGCGCGCTACCGAAGCTGGCCAGTTTGACTGGATCAGCAAGTAATTAGCCGCAAGCAGATACGTCCTACCCTATTGAATCGTACTGGCGCCGAGCGCCGCTTATCAGGAGAAATACCATGAATGCATCGAAACTGTTCACCGCTGTTGCCGCTTTCGCCTTTGCCGCTTCCGCTTTCGCCGCCGACGCGCCGGCCGCGCCAGCTGCGAGCACGGCTGCCGCAGCCGCCGCCGCTGCCCAGGCAGCAGCAGCCGCACAAAGCGTTGCAGCAGCCGCCGCCGCCAAGACCACGCTGACCCGCGCCAAGGTGCGCGCCGAAGCCATCGAAGCGAACAACGAGCGCCGCGCTTCGGAAGCTGGCAACACCGACTGGTTCATGAAATAACAGTCATCTGAAAAGAAGGCGCCTTGCGCCGGATGCGTAGCTTGCGGCCAGACCGCGAGGACGCTTCCGACGCAAGGCGCTTTTTTTTGTTTTTTTTCGTTCCTGCCACTTGCGCACCGCGCAAAACAGCGTTCCATCGCTTTGCCCGAAAGGTTCTCGGAATCAGACGGTAGGTCGGATAAGCGCAAGCGCAATCCGACATGCGTCAACGCGACGCTTGTCGGATTGCGCTTGCGCTTATCCGACCTACGCTTCTCACTGCAGCACCTCACACCAGCAGCAATCTTCCATTATCCCGGTTTCCGCAACAAGGCATTGCCTCAAGTCACCTTTTTTATCTCTGGCGCAACATATAAACTTCGTTTCATGGATGAGCGAACAGCGCTTGTCACCGCCACGAACCAAATTGTACTAACCAAATACCAGGAGAAATACCATGAATGCATCGAAACTGTTCACCGCCGTTGCCGCCTTCGTTTTTGCCGCTTCCGCCTTCGCCGCCGACGCCCCGGTGGCCACCACCGCTACCGCCGCCGCTACTACCGCAGCCGCAGCCCAGGCGGTGGCCGCCGCTGCCGCCAAGGCCCCGATCACCCGCGCCAAGGTCCGCGCCGAAGCAGTCGACGCGAACAACGAGCGCCGCGCCTCGGAAGCGGGCAACACTGATTGGTTCATGAAGTAATCGCAGGCCAATCGGCGCCGCGCGCCACAATGAGGAGAAATACCATGAATGCATCGAAACTGTTCACCGCTGTCGCCGCCCTCGCCTTTACAAGCGCCGTCTTCGCCGCCGACGCGCCAGTTGCCAACGCCGCCGCCGCCGCCACTGCCACAGCTTCCACAGCCCAGGCCGCAGCTGCCGCGCAAGCCGTCGCCGACCAGGCTGAAAAAGCTGCCCGTGCCCGCGCCGACAAGCGCGCCCAGGCCGCCGACGCGAACGGCAACCGCCGCGCGACCGAAGCGAGTCAGTTCGACTGGATCATGAAGTAATCTACTCATCAAGACGACAACGCCCTGGGCCGGATGCACATGCATTCGGCCCAGGGCGTTTTTGCGTCAACAACTGCCGACGCGGACCACTTCGCCCCCTTTGGTATTAGCAAGGCTTCGAGAACGTGCCAAATTGCCACCAAAGACGGACCAAAGACATACCAACGGCATATTTCTATAAATTGTTAATAAACAAGCACTTACGATAAATAATTGGGCCGCCTCCGCAATGCCAATTCCGCAAATCTTAATACCACTTAAATACCTGTTGACATTGCGGTTTGCCAAACATATAGTGCCCTGACTCTTGCAGCGGAACTTGAAAAGCAAACATGATTGAATATCTGATCGGCGTCGACGGCGGTGGAACGGGAACCCGGGTGCGGCTGGCGCGCGCCGACGGCGCCGAACTGGCTCAGGGCGCCAGCGGCCCTTCCGGCCTGTCCCTCGGCATCGATCTGGCATGGCAGGCGATCCAGGATGCGGTGGCCAAAGCCTTTGCTGTCATCGGCATCACCAGCCCCGCCCTCGGCAGCGCGGCCATCGGCCTGGGCTTGGCTGGCGTGCACAACCCGCAATGGGCCGCGCAGTTTGCCGCGGCCAATCCCGGCTACGCAGCGCTGCGCCTGGCGTCCGACGGCTTTACCACCTTGATCGGCGCGCACCAGGGCCAAGCAGGCACCATTGTCGCCATCGGCACCGGCAGTGTAGGACAGGCGCTGCTGCCCGACGGCAGCGAGCGCGAAGTGGGCGGCTGGGGCTTTCCTTCCGGCGACGAAGCGAGCGGCGGCTGGATCGGACTGCGCGCCATCAACCACATCCAACAAGTCATCGACGGTCGCAAGACAAACAGCGCCTTTGCGCAGGAGATCATCGACGCCTGCGGCGGCGAACGCAATGCGATCCAGGTCTGGATCGGCACGGCGACCCAGACCAGCTACGCGTCGCTTGCGCCCATCGTCGTCAAACACGCGCCGACCAACGCCACCGCAAACGCCTTGCTGACCGAGGCCGCGCTTGAAGTGGCCAGCATCGCCCATGCGCTCGACCCGTCGGCCACGCTGCCGCTGGCGCTGTGCGGCGGCCTTGGCGCGCCGCTGCGCGCCTACCTGCCTGCGGCCCTGCTGGCGCGCAGCGTTGCGCCCTGCGGCGACGCGGCCAGCGGCGCGCTGCGCATGATTGCATTGCACCTGAAGGGGAAATGACATGCTGGCCCAGCTGAGCGACTTCAAACGCGATGACGACAGCGTCACGCCCCTTTACGTGCAGCTTGCGAACAAGCTCTCGGCGGGCATCACCAGCGGCGACTGGCGCGCCAACGAAGCGCTGCCCTCCGAGCGCATGCTCTCAGACATGCTGGCCATCTCGCGCGTCACGGCGCGCAAGGCGATCGACATGCTGTGCGAGCGCGGCATGCTCACGCGCCGGCGCGGCTCGGGCACCTACATCACGCCCAAGCTCGAGCAGCCGCTGGCGCGCCTGACCAGCTTTTCCGAAGAATTGAGCCAGCGCGGTTTTACCGCCGGTTCGCGCTGGCTGGAACGCAAGCTGGGCATTGCCGCGCCGCTCGAACTGCTGTCGCTGGGCCTGTCGCCCAACGTGCCGGTGGTGCGCCTGAAGCGCCTGCGCACGGCAGACGACGTGGTGATGGCGATAGAAACGAGTACCATCCCGGCACTGCACATGCCCGACCCGTACGGCGTGACCGATTCGCTGTACGGCTACCTGGAAGCGCGCGGCGCCATTCCGATGCGCGCCCAGCAGCACATCCGGGCCGTGAATGCGACCGCCGAACAGGCGCGCCTGGCGGGCCTGCCTCCCGGGGCGGCCATGCTGCACATTACCCGGGTCAGTTATCTTGAAAGCGGCGTAGCGGTGGAACTGACGCACTCCTACTGCCGCAGTGATTATTATGAATTCGTAGCGGAGTCGCGCAGATGAGCGAAGCACTTAGTGGCAATATCGGTGGCAACATCCTTACCCCGGACGGTTGGATCAGCGGCACCATCAGCTACGGCGAGCGCGTCACGGCCGTCGAAGGCGGCGCCGTCGATCCGGCCTTGAACGGCGACGATTACATCATCCCCGGCTTCATCGACCTGCACGTGCATGGCGGCGGCGGGCGCGACATCATGCAGGCGGGCGACGCGCCGCACGTGATCGCCGCGATGCACGCCAGGCATGGCACCACCTCGCTGCTGGCAACGACCATGACGGCGCCGCCGCACGAAATTACCGAAGCGCTCAAAGCGATCGGCGCGGCCTGCGCCGCGCGCCGCCCGGGTGCGGCCCGTATCCTGGGTGTGCACCTGGAAGGCCCCTATATCAATTCGGGCAAGCTCGGTGCGCAGCCCAATTATGCGCGCGCCGCCACGCTGGCCGAAGTGCAGCAGCTTGGCTCGCATGCGCCGATGCGCCTGATCACCGTGGCGCCCGAAGTCGCCGGCCACCTGCGCCTGGTGCGCGAACTGTCCAACGCCGGCATCCGGGTCCAGATCGGCCACACGCTCGGCTCCTACGAAGACGGCGTGGCCGCGCTCGAACACGGCGCGGCCGGTTTTACCCATTTGTTCAACGCGATGAGCCCCTTGCACCACCGCGAGCCCGGCATGGTCGGCGCGGCGCTGGCGCATGCCCAGTACGCCGAGATCATTCCCGACATGCTGCACGTGCATCCGGGCGCGATCAAGGTCGCCCTGCGCGCCATTCCGCACCTGTATTGCGTGACCGATTCGACCGCCGCCACCGGCATGCCCGACGGCGACTACATGCTGGGCCGCCACCGCGTGCAAAAGTGCATGGGCGGCGTGCGCCTGCCCGACGGCACCCTGGCCGGCAGCACTCTGACTATGGACCAGGCGCTGCGCAACCTGGTCGGCCTGGGGCTCGATCTGGCCGACGCTTCGCGGCGCGTGTCGACCAATGCTGCCAACTACCTGGGCGAAACCGCGCGCGGACGCCTGGCGCCCGGCGCCTTTGCCGACATGGTGGTCCTGGGCCGCGACCTGATGATCAAAGCTGTTTATATAGAAGGAGAAATGTGTGACCTCACTGATGCTTGAAGAAGCCCTGTCCGCCGCCGAATGCGTCGCCTTGCAATTGTCCAGCGATGTCGAGCGCTACGCCGAACTTGGCCGCAAATTAAGGTCCACCAATTTCGACACCGCCTTGACCATCGCGCGCGGCAGCTCCGACCATGCGGCCAATTATTGCGCCTACCTGATCATGGCGCGCATGGGGCGCGTGGTGGCGTCGCTGCCGATGTCGCTCATCACGCTCAACAAGGCGCCGATCGAAACGCGCAACACGCTGGCAATCGCCGTCTCGCAGTCGGGCCAGAGCCCGGACGTGGTGGACCCGATGCGCTACTTTCGCGGCGGCGAAGCGACCACGATCGCGCTGGTCAATGATATCGAATCGCCACTGGCGCAGGCAGCCGAATGGGCAATGCCGCTCCACGCGGGCAAGGAACAGAGCGTCGCTGCGACCAAAAGCTTCATCACCAGCCTGGTGGCCGGCGCGCGCCTGGTCGCCCAGTGGCAAAACGACCCTGAACTGCTGGCCGGTCTGGAAGCGCTCCCTGACGCACTGCGCGCCGCGGCGCAAACCGACTGGACGCCGGCCCTCGAGGTACTGGCCCCGGCCCGCAACATCATGGTGGTCGGGCGCGGCATCAGTTTTCCGATCGCGCTTGAAGCGGCCCTGAAGCTGAAAGAAACCTCGGCCCTGCAGGCAGAAGCTTTCAGCGGCGCCGAGATCAAGCACGGCCCAATGGCGCTGATCGAAGACGGCTATCCGCTGCTCATATTCGCCACCCGCGGCCCGACCCAGGCCGGCGTGTTGCAGCTGGCGGCTGAAATGCGCACCCGCGGCGCCAAGGTGATTCTGGCCGCGCCGGCGGACGTGCCCGAGCGCGACCTGACGCTGCCGGTTGCCGCCACGCCCGACCTCGATCCGATCGTCGCCGTGCAAGCCTTCTACAGCATGGCGGCCCACCTGTCGAAGGCGCGCGGCATGGATCCGGACCGGCCGCGCCACCTGAGCAAAGTCACCAAGACCAACTGACAGGCTGCGCCATCAATGAACATCAAGATACTGCTGACAGCATTGATGGCGCTAGCGCTCGCAACGTCGCCAGCGCGGGCCGACACAAAAATTGAATTCTGGACCTTCAGCATGAAGCCCAAGTTCACGCCGTATTTCGAGTCGGTGGTGCGTACCTACGAAGCGGCAAACCCGGGCGTCAAAGTCGAGTGGATCGATTTTCCGTGGGACGTGATCCAGACCAAGCTGGTCACCCGGATCGTGGCCGGCACCCCGCCCGCACTGGTCAACCTGAACGTGCCGTGGGCGGACGAATATGCGCGCGACGGTTTGCTCACGCCCGTCGACGCCTTTCTCGGCAAGCATACTTACATCCCCAGCACGCTGGAAGACCTGCGCTTCAAGGGCAAGACCTACGGTTTTCCCATGTACAGCAATGTCGCCGTACTTGCCTTCAATACCCTGATTTTCAAGCAAGCGGGCCTCACGCGGGGACCTGCGACGTTCGACGAGCAGCTCGCCTTTGCGCGCCAGATAGCCGCCAAAACGGGCAAGGCCGGCATCGCGCCCGCGCTGTCCAAAATCGATGGCCTGTTCATGTGGCAGGGCCTGGGCGTCATCGAGCATGGCAAGGCGGTGTTCAATTCGCCCGCCCACGTCGCGCTGGTGGAAAAGCTCGCCGTCACCTACAAGGCTGGCGGCCTGCTCAAGGAAAGCCTGTTCGCCGAAGATAATTTTCCCGCCGTGGTTGACGCCTACAAGGGGGGCCGCCTGGGCATGCTGCTCGCGCCGCCCACCGCGCTCAAACGCATCGAAGCTGATGCACAGGACGTCTACGCCATCACCGACGTCGCCCCCGCGCCTCTTGGGCCGACCGGGATTGCCGACGGCGGCTGGCTGATCCACTTCGCCATTCCGGCGCGGGTCGATCCCGCACTGCTGCCGGCGATCGGCAAGTTTGCGCGCTACCTCACGGGCGACGCCAACCAACTGGCGTTCGCCCGGCAGGCCAGCGTGTTCCCGACCAGCGTCAAGGCGGCCGCCGATCCGTTCTTCCTGGCGCTGCCTGCCAACTCTGGCGCCGCGCAAAAGGCCGTGGCCGCGGGCGCCGCATCGATGGCGCATTCGCGTACGCTGTACGTGGCCGGCATCGACGACTACGACGAACTACGCCGCTCCCTGGTGAAAGCGGTTGAAGCGGGCGTCACCGGCAAGCAGGACGTCAAAGCTGCGCTCGACCAGGCTGTCGCCATCTGGAACAAGAAACTCGCAACCCAGAGGCGGCGGCCATGAGCGCGCGCCGCCAAGCGCTGCAAGGCTGGCTGTTCCTCGCGCCGGCCCTGGTGTTGCTGGCCGTATTTTCATTCTGGCCGGTGGTGTTCGGCTCTTACCTCGCCTTTACCGACTACAGCCTGGTGCGCCCGACGCAGTGGGTCGGGCTGGATAACTTCCGCTATATTTTCGACAACGAGATGTTCGTCACGGGCCTGAAAAATTCGCTGATGTTCCTGTTGATGGTACCGCTTGTCCAGGTAGGGGCGATCGCGCTGGCGGTGTTGGTCAACAACCGCCTGCCGGGCATCCGCTACTTTCGCGCCGCGTTCTACGTGCCAGTGGTGACCACGGTGTCGGTGGTGGGCATCGTGTGGGGCTTCATGTTCCACGAACAGGGCACGCTCAACTATGTGTTCCTGCAACTGCGGCTGGTCAATGCGCCCATCGGCTGGCTGACGGACGACACGCTGGCACTGTTCGCGGTGATGTTCGTCACGCTGTGGCGCGGCCTTGGCTGGTACATGGTGATGTATCTGGCCGCGCTGCAGGCCATCCCCACCGACATGCAGGAAGCAGCCATGCTCGATGGTGCCAATGCCTGGCAGCGCTTCTGGCGCATTACCATTCCCATGCTGCGCCCCACCATCATGGTGTGCTCCATCCTGTCGGTGCTGGCCGCGCTCAAGGCTTACCAGGAGGTCGACGTGCTGACCCAGGGCGGCCCGATGAATTCCACCTTCACGGCCCTCTACTACGCTTACGACCAGGGGCTCAAGCACCTCAAGCTGCCGCGCGCGCTGGCCGCCAGCATGGTGGTCTCGAGCGTGTGCGTGGCCATCGCGCTGGTGTGCCTGCGCTACTTGAAGCCGAGGCACCGCTGATGCGCGCGCGCCCTGTCAAGATCGCCGGCCACTACCTGATTCTGTGCCTGCTGGCCGTGGTGTGCGTGTTTCCATTCTGGTGGACGCTGGTCACGGCCTTGTCCACCGAGGGCAATGTGTTCGCCTTTCCGCCGACCTTCTGGCCGCGCGCGCCGTCGCTGGAAAACTTCGCCGCAGTGTTCCACGCGATTCCGATGCTCTCGTTTTTCAAGAATTCGCTGCTGATTGCCGCCTGCACGGTGTTCTGGAAGCTGGCGCTTTGTTCGCTGGCCGCCTACCCGCTGGCGCGCATGCATTTCCGGGGCCGCAAGCTGGTGTTCGGGATTATCCTCGCCACGCTGGTGCTGCCGTCGGAAGTGAACTTCCTGGTCAACTTCATCACGGTCACCAAACTGAGTTTGGTAGACACCTATACCGGCGTGATTTTGCCCAACGTGGTGACGGCGGTGGCCATTTTGCTGCTCAAGCAAGCCTTCGAGGAAGTGCCGCAAGATTTGGTCGACGCGGCGCGCGTGGACGGCGCCTCGGAGTGGACCATTTTTACCAAAATTATGCTGCCGCTGGTGGCGCCCTGGCTGGCCACGGTCGGCATCCTCACCGCGGTCGAGGCGTGGAACGAATATATCTGGCCCTCGATCGTCATGAGCAAACCGGATGAATTTCCTTTGTCGGTCGGCGTGCTGTACCTGCGCGGCACCTTTGGCAGCAGCACCCGCGTGATTGCTGCGGGCACCGTGCTGACCATCTTGCCGACGCTGGCCGCTTTCCTTTTCACTCAACGATTTTTCATGCGCGGCATGGACGGAGCAGTCAAATGAACCAATACCATCAACTTGCCGGTCAACTGATCATGATCCGGTTTCCCGGCACCGAACTCGATGCCGCCACCGCCGCCTTGATTGGCGAGAACCGCGTGCGCGGCGTGTGCCTGTTTCGCGGGAATATGAGCAACCAGGAGCAGCTCGCGCGCTTGACGTTTGATCTGCGCGCGGCGATGGGGCCGCAAGCGCTCATTGCGCTCGACCAGGAAGGCGGCGCCGTGGTGCGCTCGACCTGGGTGCCGGCGCCGCCGGCGGCGATGGGCCTGGGCGCAGCCGACGACGTGGCGCTGGCGCGCGATATTGGCGCGGCAGTGGCGCGCGCGGTCAAGGCCATGGGGTTCAACTGGAACTTCGCGCCCGTGCTGGACCTGAACAACAACCCGCACAATCCCGTGATTGCGGAGCGCTCTTTTGGGGCCGAGCCACAGCGCGCCACCGAACTGGCGCTGGCCTGGATGGAAGGCAGCACGTCCGAAGGCGTGGCCTGCTGCGTGAAGCACTTTCCCGGCCACGGCGACACCCATGTCGACTCGCACCGCGACCTGCCCACCGTGAACAAGCCGCTGCAGGAACTGGAAGAGTTCGAATTCAAGCCCTTCCGCATGGTCGGCAACCGCGCCCCGGCCATCATGACGGCGCACATCATCTATCCCGCGCTGGACGCGGAGTTCCCGGCCACAATGTCGCGCCGCATCCTGCACGACCTGCTGCGCACCGAATGGGACTACCGCGGCGTGATCATCACCGACGGCATGGACATGCACGCGATTGCCGGGCGCTACGGCGCCGGCCCGGCGGCCGTGCGCGCACTGCTGGCCGGCGCCGACATGGTCATGGCGCTGGGCACACTCGACACCCAGCTTGAGACCATCGCCGCAATTGCCGAGGCGATCGAATCGGGCCAACTGCCCATGGCCGAAGTGAACGAGCGCCTGGCGCGCCTGGCCACGCTGGCCGACGCTTACCCGTGCCAGGGGCGCGCCTACATGGAAGACGCGGCCGACCGGCTGGTGATGGCGCACGGCTGGCGCCGCAGCCTGACGGCGCGCGGCAAGCCCCAGCGCCCTGCGGCCGGGGGCAAGGTGCGCCTGGTGGTGCGCCGCGATGTGGTGAGCGACGGCGTGTCCGAAGCGGGTGTACCGGCGGCGGTGGTGGCGAGCATGCTGGGGCGCCTGTACGACGTCGACATGGTCACCTTTACCGATGCCGAAACGTTCGACTGGTCGACGCTGCCGGACGATGGCCGCTTCGTGTTCCTGGCGTCGACCTCGCGCCTGCGCTATGGCCCCAACGCGCGCGACAGCTGGAAGCCGGACCTGCACCTGGCGCTGTGGAATCCGTACCAGGCGCTCGACATCGAGGCGCCCGCCCTGATCACCTACGGTTTTGCCGCTCCGGCGCTGGACGCGGTCGAGGCCTGGCTGGCCGGCACGCTGGAAGCGAACGGCACGGTGCCGGTGCCCGGTTTCGCCTAACACCCGTCAGAACAACAAGGTCCTCGATGAACAACACCTCCACCGCACGCGCCCCTTACCTGTGGGTCCCCAGCCTGTACCTGGCGCAGGGGCTGCCCTTCTTTGCCGTCATGCAGCTGGCCGCCGTGATGCTGCAAAGCCGCGGCATGGCAAACGACCAGATCACCCACTGGACGGCGCTGATCGGGCTGGCCTGGGTGTTCAAGCCGCTGTGGAGTCCCTTCATTGAACTTGCCAGCAGCAAAAAGAAGGTGGTCGTCATGTTCGAGCTGGCTGGCGGCGTCGCCCTTGGGCTCGTGGCGCTGTCGATGCACATGCCGTTCTGGTTTGCCGCCAGCATCGCCATGCTGGCCATGGTCGCCATCTGCGCCTCGACCCACGACATCGCCTGCGACGGCCTGTACATCGCCAGCCTGGATGAAAAAGGCCAGGCCGAATACGCCGGCTGGACCGGGACATTTTTCAACGCCGGCCGCGTGATTTCGGCCGGGGGCCTGGTGGCGCTGGCCGGCGTGCTGGAAAAGAGCAGCGGCGTCGTCACCGCCTGGTCCACGATCTATGCCCTGCTGGCGGCGATGATGATCGCACTGGGGCTCTACAATCTGGCGGTCCTGCCGAAAGGGACCAATGCCGTGAGCGCCGGCCACAGCGCGCGCGCCATCGCCGATACGCTGTCGGAAGTGATCGTTGAATACTTCAAAAAGCCCGGCATCTTTGTCTGCATCCTGTTCATCATCCTGTTTCGGGCGGGCGAAGCGCAAGTCCAGTCGATCGGGCCGCTGTTCTTGCGCGCCGCCCGCGAGCTGGGCGGCCTTGGCCTATCGACCACGGAACTGGGGGCGGTGTACGGCTCGGCGGGCACCGTCGCTTTCATTGTCGGCAGCATCGCCGGCGGCTACTTCACGGCGCGCCTTGGCCTCAAGCGCGCGATACTGCCGCTGATCCTGGCGGTCAACCTGCCCAACATCGTGTTCTATCTGCTTTCGCTGTACCAGCCGGCCAATATCGTCATCATCGGCGCGGCCTTGAGCGCCGAGATGTTCGGTTACGGCTTTGGCTTTGTCGGCCTGATCTTGTACATGATGCAGGTGGTCGCGCCAGGCAAATACCAGACTGCCCACTATGCCCTGTCGACCGGCATCATGCAGCTCGGCTTTGCGCTCTTCAAGTACTTCAGCGGCGACGTGCAGATCGCCCTGGGCTACCAGCATTTTTTCCTGTGGGTGCTGGCCTGCGCGGTTCCGGTGGCGATCATGTCGCAAATGATTTCAATGAGCGCGCGCCAGCAGAACCCGCTCGCCAAACTGGTTGCGGCCTGACATGGCCAGCGTTGAACTGAAGGGCGTGGCCAAACATTACGACAAGCAGCGCCCGGTGATTCACGGCGCCGACCTGGCGATCCGGGATGGCGAATTCATCGTCTTTGTCGGGCCGTCCGGCTGCGGCAAGTCGACCTTGCTGCGCATGATCGCGGGCCTGGAAGACATCAGCGCCGGTGAACTGTATATCGGCGCTCGCCTGGCCAACGATATTGCGCCCGCCCGGCGCGGCCTGGCCATGGTGTTTCAGTCGTACGCGCTGTATCCGCACATGACGGTGTTCGAGAACATGGCCTTTGCGCTCAGGCTCGCCGGCATCAAGGGCGAGCAGCTTGAGCAGGCCGTGGGCCGCGCCGCGGCCATCTTGCAGATCACGGATTTGCTCGAACGCAGGCCCAAGGAATTGTCGGGCGGCCAGCGCCAGCGCGTGGCAATCGGGCGCGCGATCGTGCGCCAGCCTGGCGTATTCCTGTTCGACGAGCCGCTCTCGAATTTGGATGCAAGCCTGCGCGTGCAGATGCGGGTGGAGCTCTCGCGCCTGCACCGCGAACTGAAGTCGACCATGATCTACGTCACGCACGACCAGGTTGAAGCGATGACGCTGGGCGAGCGCATCGTGGTGCTGAACGCCGGGGGCATCGAGCAGGTGGGTACGCCGCACGCGCTGTACAACGCGCCGGCGAACCTGTTCGTGGCCGGTTTTCTGGGCGCGCCCAAAATGAATTTCATCGCCGGCCAATTGGCTGGCGCGCTCGATGGCACGGCCACGGTGCGGCTGGCCGGCGGCGCGCTGATCGAAGTCGCGTGCGAGGCCGCGCAGGCGGCCCTTGGCGCGCCCGTCACGCTGGGCATCCGCGCCGAGCACATGGTGCTGCAGGCGGGCGGCGCCAACAGCATCGCGCTTGAAGTGCGCCACGCCGAATACCTGGGCGACCAGACCATCGCCTACGCCAGCCTGGCCGGAGCGCCGGAGCTGCTGGCAATCAGGCAGGCGAGCGACAGCGCGCCGCTCGCGCCTGGCAGCCGCATTTACGCGCACCTGCCGCCGCAGCGCTGCCACCTGTTCGACGCGGCCGGCAAAGCGTTCTTACATCCGCTTACCATTGAAGTTGGAAATCAAGCCACCGTTGTTTAGTTTATGTGACAATACGCCCTTCGCCCCGAACGGCAACGTTTGAGGCACTGACAAATTCCAAATTTCATGTCCACTATTTGGCGGGTCGCCGCGTTATGGCGAAGGCACTACCCGCCCAGATACTATTTGAAGGATCATCCATGTCCCAGTTCCGTTTCGCACGTATCAGCCTGATCCTGGCCGCCCTTGGCCTGAATGCCGCGCCTGCCCTGCTCGCCAGCGCCCACGCGCAAGCCAAACCGGCCGCGGCCGAAGCGGCAAAGGCGGACACCATTCGTCCCGACATGTTCAAGCTGCTCGACCCGGCCAAGGTCAAGGAAATGATGACGGCGAAAAAATTCCCTGAAGTTCAGGCGAACATCGCCGCCGCTGAAGCATTCCCCAACATCACGCCGTACGAAGGCTACGTCATCAACCGCATGAAGCTGGCCCTGGCCGCCAGCAGCGGCAACGATGCGATGGCGATGGCGGCGCTCGAGCCGGTCATCAACTCCGGCCGCCTGGACGCCCAGGAAAAAGCCAACTTCATCGAGGCGCTGGCCAACTACAACTACAACGCCAAGAACTACCCGAAAGCCATCGAATGGCTGAAGGTGTACCAGAAGGAAAGTACGACGCCGGACAAGGTTCGCCCCGCCCTGGCGCGCGCCTATCTGGTCACGAACGACTACGCGAACGCCAAGGCCGAGCTGGAAAAAGTCATCGCCGCGGCCGACAAGGCCGGCACCAAACCCGCCCAGGACGACCTGCGCCTGCTGGCCGGCGCGGCCGGCAAGCTGAAGGACACGGCGCTGTACACGACCACCCTGGAACGCCTGGTGACGCTGTACCCGACGCCGGAATTCTGGACCGACGTGCTGCGCCGCATGACCAACAAGACCACCTTCAATGACCGCCTGCGCCTGGACGGCTACCGCCTGCAGATGACCACGGCCAAGGAGATGGAAAGCGACGAATACCTGGACATGGCCGAGCGCGCCATGATGACGGGCTTTTTCGGTGAAGCCAAGCAAGCGCTGGATGCCGGCTTTGCAGCGGGCAAGCTCGGTACCGGCAAGGATGGACCGAAGCACAAGCAGCAGCTTGACAAGGCCGCCAAGGCCGCTGCCGACGATGCGAAGACGATCGATGCGGGCGAAGCGGGCGCGCTCAAGGCCAAGACCGGCACGCCGCTGGTCAACCTGGGCTATGCGTACGTGACGCTGGGCCAGTTCGACAAGGGTATCGACCTGATCAAGCAGGGTATCGCCAAGGGCAGCCTGAAAAATCCGGAAGACGCCAAACTGCGCCTGGGCGTGGCGTACGCCAAGGCCGGCAAGAAGGATGAAGCGCTGAAAGCCTTCGAGGCCGTCAAGGGCAGCGACGGCACGGCTGAGCTGGCGCGCTACTGGACGATGCATCTGAATGCACCGATGGCGGTGGCGGCGAAGTAATCGACGAGTTGCCCTTGAATGGGCGCTTGGGTCAACAGCGGTCCGCGGCGCAAGCCGGCGGGCCGTTTTTTTATTGTTTTGCCAGCGCCGGCCCGACAGAAATAGCGAAGTTGGCGAACTCGAAAACGAAAACCATATCGTCCTCGCGCACGCGGAGACCCATGGAACGGTTCAACTGAGCAACCGTTCCAAGGGTCCCCGCGCGAGGACGATGTAGGGCGGCTGCATTGTCGACCCTTCCGTTCTATGGTCCCCGTATCCGAGGTCAATGTATCGGGCTCTTACGTTTGTTACAGCCCCTCTGTTAGCCAGCGAACATTGCAATTCGTAAATTTCTCGCATACTTTTCCTACTGCTCGGAAACCGTTTTTTCGACATCATCATTGGGAACCAACATGGAACGCACGCGTGTCTTACTGATCAACGGTTCGCAGCAGGATGAACGCACCGGCCGCATGATCGCTCTGGCGCAGGAACTGCTCGAAGCCGACGGCCTGGAGATCGATATCCTCGACCCCGCCGTCCACCGCAGCGCCGACGTGGTTGAAAAATGGCTGTTCGCGCACGCCGTGATGATCATCGCGCCGGCCGGCGCATCGGTCGTCGCCTTGCACGTCAAGCCGCCCATCGACCGCCTGACAGCGGCCGGCTACACCGCGCACTTCGCCGAGCGCGCCTATGGCGTCGTGGTGCACGGCAAGGACGGCGCCATCGACGGCACGCGCCACCTGCTCACGCTGTGGCTCGATGGCATGGGCATGGTCGACTCGGACAGTTTTGCCGCGCTCGACCGCCACCTTGGCTACCATGAAGCCGACACCTGCGAGCAAGCATTCGACGGCGAAGCGGACTGCCAGGAAGAAGTGCGCAACGTCGCGCGCGCCGTGCGCAACGCCGTCACTGAACTGCGCGCCGGCCGCCTGTCACCGCCGGAACGGCGCGCCCGCGCTGCTTAGCGGCCCACCATCTCTTGCAGGACCAGCTTGTGATCGCGGAAATTGAGCGCGCAGCGGCGCAAAAATTCGCGCATCTGGGCACGCTGTTCGGCGTGCCCGGACGCCTCCTGCGCCGACGCCATGCGCGCCGCCGGAAACACGCCCATGCCGGCCATCAGCGCGTACCACGATCCCACCGGATAGTAGCGTTCCAAGTCCTGGCGCACCAGTTCTGCCGATAAATCCTTGGCCTGCAGCCAGGTGCCAAAAATGCCTTTTAAGGAATCGGACATGCCGTCAAGCTCGCTTGCATTGTCGCGCCAATAGGCCGTGTCAGCGCGCGAACTGGTCTTGAAGTGGGCGACGATATAATCGCGATGGCCGTCGAAAAAGCCATTGACCTCCTGGTTGTACGCGTGGCGCGCCGGTTCGCTGAAGTCGCCCTTGTCGAGAAACAGCGCAAAGATCGCCACCGTCATCTGGGTCAGGTACAGCGCGGTCGCTTCGAGCGGCTCGAGAAAGCCTTGCGACAGTCCCACGGCCACGCAGTTCTTGTTCCAGTGCTGCGCCACGCGGCCGATCTTCATCTTGAGGTGGCGCGCGGGCGTGCTGCCGTCCAGCTGGCCCAGCTTGTGGCGCAGTTCCGTTTCGGCCTGGTCCGCATCGCAGTAGCGCGTGCTGTACACATAGCCGTTGCCGTAGCGATTGGTCAGCGGAATTTGCCAGGCCCAGCCGTACTTCATGGCGGTCGATACCGTCTGCGGTGCGATCGGCCCCTCCAACGGCGTGGGCAGCGCCACGGCGGCGTCATTGAACAGCACGTCGCTGTAGCTGACAAAAGGCGTCTTGAGCGTCTTGTCGATCAGCAGCGCTGAAAACCCGGAGCAATCGATGAACAGGTCGGCCGCTACCGCTTCGCCATCACTGGTGTGCACGGCGGCGATATTGCCATCCGCATCTTGCGTGGCGCGCGTGACGTGGCAAACCCGGTAGCGCACGCCCCGTTCGAGCGCCTTCTTGTGCAGGAACTTGCCCAGCAGCGCAGCATCGAAATGGTAGCCATAGGTGGCGGTAAACGGGAAACTTTCGCCGGCGAGCGGCGCCAGCTTGTTCTCGACCAGCAGGCGCGACAGGAAGTAGTCGTCGGGCCGCGCATCGACATCAACCCCTTGCAGGCGCGCATGCACGTTGCTGATGAAGACAGGCTGGGTCAGCTTGTCGACCATCGTGGAAAACTGGTGGAAGTATTTGCCAAAGCCCGGCTTGGTGGACCAGCCGTCGAAAGTAATGCCGCTCTTGAAGGTGGCATTGCATTGCGGCATCCACTCGCTTTCCGCAATATTCAAGCTGTCGAAAAAGCGCTTGAGCGCGGGCGTGGAGCCCTCCCCCACCCCGATCACGCCGACGGTTGGCGACTCGAGCACGGTGATGGTCACGCCTTTGGCCGCCAGCGTGTCGGCCAGGATCATGGCGCTCATCCAGCCGGCCGAGCCGCCGCCGACGATGACGATATCTTTTAGTTCCGATGCATTTTTCATCTTTTCTCCCCGTAGTCCAGACGCAAGAAAACGGAGCCGAACCGCCGCTCCGTTTTCTTGTGCCTTGAACGACTTAGATCTTGGCGTTCAGCGTCAGGAAGAGCTGGCGGCCATTCTTGTAGAACGAGCCCGGCAGGTTGGCCGCACCGACGTTGTGAATCTCGGAGCGGTGCATCGGATTGTTCAAGTCCTTGCCGTCCAGCGAGATCGACAAGTTGTCGTTGATCTTGTAGGCCAGCGTGGCCGACAAGGTCCCGATTTCAGCCTGGTACTGCGCCGTATTGCGGCTAAAGCCGTTCAGGAAACCCGAGCGGTAGCTGTAGCCCACGCGCGCTGAAAAGCGGCTGCCTTCGAAAAACGCGCCCACGTTGTAGGCGCGCTTGGACGCGCCGATCATCGTGCAGTCCGGCTCGACCGAACGGCCGCACACGGAACCGGCCAGCTTGCCCGTTTCTTCGGCATCGGTCAGCGTATAGTTGACGTTGAAACCGAAGCCGTTGGACAAGTCTTGCACGTAGTTCAGTTCCAGACCGCGAATCTCGGCCTTGGAATTGACCGGCGAACTGGTGTTGTACAAGACGTTCGCTTTTTCCTGCTGGTTGTAATAGATGCCCGAGCTGTTGCCGTACGATACGTAGCCATCGAGGTTGGAGGCAAACGCCGTGGCGCTGAGCACCGAACGCGGTGCGAAGTACCATTCGACGCCCACGTCAACGTTGTTCGACGTGATCGGCGCCAGATTCGGGTTGCCCGTGGTGCCGGTGTGCTGCTGGTCGCGCAGGTCGATGCCGGCCATGGCGCCCAGCTCCGGACGCGCCATCGTGCGGCTGATGCCGCCGCGCAGGACTGTGTCCTTGTTCAGGTCGTAACGCAGGTTGGCGCTTGGCAGCGTGTCGTTGTAGGTATTGTTGTAGATGCGCGGCTCAAAGGACTTCGACGGCCCCATCTCGTATTTGAGCACGTTTTCCTTGGTTTGCGCAAAGCGCACGCCGACGTTACCCGACAAACCGTTGTCGTTGCCGAAGTCCGCCATCACGTAAGCCGATTTGGTCGGTTCCTTGATCTGGAATTCGGCCTGGCTGCGGTGGATGGTGAAATCGGTGTATTTGTCGACCCAGCCGAAGACCGCGTCTTTTGAAAAAGTCCAGTAATTCGATCCCACGCCCGACACGTCGCTCAAGTGGTCAGGGAAATGCGTCAAGCCCGACAGCGGCAGGTTGGCCGGATTCTTCAGGCCCGGCAGGTCCGTCAGATCGATCACGGACAAACTGCGTTCGTGGCGCGCCGTGCGCACGCCGGTCTTGAGCGTCTTGAAGAAACCGGCCGCCAGCGTGTACTCAAGATCGAGCTGCGCATACGATTCCTTGTCGTTCGACGTCACGTGCGAACCGAAGGTGCCGGGTATGCCGTCGTAGCCGCCGCCGATCGAATGCGTGGCGCTGCCGGCGGTAACGTAGTCGACCGGCTGGTCGGCGCCGTTGGTTTTGTAGCTGATGGCGCCGAAAGGAATCGGGTTGCTCAGCGCGCCGCTTTCGGTGTTGCCCAGGCCCTTGGTCAGGCCCAGCTTGCCGCTCACGGTAAAGGCGTCGCTCAGGCGATACTTGCCGTCAAGGTTAAGAAACCGGGACGAGCTCTCGGCGATCGGACGGCCAAAGATTTCCTGGATCGAACCGGACATGCCCGCGCATGGCACGCAGTTGGCCGGCACGGTTGCCGCAAGTTGCGTAATGATGCCGTTGCTCACGGCGCCGCTGACGTTGGCGGCCGGGAAGGTTGGCGCAGTCCAGGAGTTGCCCAGGAAGCGGCCTGACGCTTGCATGAAGTTGTGGTTGATGTTCGGTGCGTCGAGCTTGGAGCTGAAGGCGGTGACGTCGAAGGTCAAGTCTTTCGATGGCTTGAACTGGAAGTCGACCATGGCGCCCTTGCGGGTGCGCTCCTGCTCGAACCAGGCGGTGCCGCCCAGGTAGTTCATGTAGGCGCCGGCGGCACCGGGAATCGCATTGGCGACCGGCGAGCCTGGCTCGACCTTGTCGTACCAGATCGAATTTTCCTGGGCCACGCGGCTCAGGTGGCGCTTCTGGTGAAACGCTTGCAGCAGCACGCCAAAGGTACTGGCCTCATTGCGCCACGCCACCATGCCGCTCAGTTGCGGGTCGGTGGTGCCGGCGTAGTCGGAGTGCATCGCGCCCACGCTCGCTTGCGCGGCGAAGGCTTTCTTGCGCAACAGGTCGAGCGGCTTGCGGGTCTGGATGTCGACCAGGCCCATGGCGCCGCCATCGACCAGGTTGGCCTGCGAACCCTTGTAGACGGTCACTTTGCCGATCAGTTCGGAAGGGAACAACGTGAAGCTGACACTGCGTCCGCCACCGATGATGTTGTCGGCAAACCAGTCGCCGCTGGAGACGGAGTGGCCGTTGAGGGTGGTCAGCGTCAGCGCCGACGGCGTGCCGCGCAGGGCCACGCGGTCGTTTTCGCCAAAGCTGCCTTCCGAGCCGCCGGCGGCGGCAACGCTCACGCCTGGCAAGCGCTGCAAGGAGTCAGCCACGTTCTTGTCGGCCATCTTGCCCACGTCTTCGGCGGTGATGACGTCGACCTTGGTCTCGGCGTTGCGGGCCTGGTTGATCGACTGCTCCATTGATGCGCGGATACCGGTCACTACGACGACGTTGGTGTCCGCCTGCGCGACCTGCTGGGCTTGAGCCTGCAAGGACACGCCCAATACCAGCATGGCCACGGCGGACGCTGCCGGCGTCAGACGGTTGACACCTGGTGTGCGGACCTGCTTGCTGGCTGCTGCCTGATTCTGCTTCATATGTTTCCCCTGGATTGTGGCCTCGCTCCGAAGCCTGTTCATTATTCGGCACGTCTTTTTTGTGCTACCGGTACAACCACCTCTAAAACCAATCTAACGCCAATATACTCCTGTGCAATACCAGAGTACTACCAATTTCGATACAAATTTTGTATGCCAAATGGTCAAGGGCATCGAAGTTTCATAGGAGAACCAAAGTGGTCTGCTTGGTATGGGACCATTTGGAACCGATCCCACGGGCGTCGTGCAGCTTCCGGTCTTTTTTTGGTATTATCTGAACCGGCTATCCTGGCCGAAAGAAAAGTGTGGCAAGAACGCACCACTTTTCACCAGCGAAAGGCGTATTGGTATGACCTCACTTGTCCACATCATGCAAAGCCTGGCGCAGTCGAGCTCTTTGCCGCTCTACCAGCAATTGCAGCGCGCCCTGCGCGAAGCGATCGACAAGCGCGTTTTTGGCCCGGATGAAGCGCTGCCGGCCGAACGCCAGCTGGCAGCTGACCTGTCGGTATCGCGCATTACCGTGCGCAAGGCGATCGACGGCCTGGTCGGCGAAGGCTTGCTGGTCAAACGGCCCGGTTCGGGCAACTTCATCAATACCAAGGTTGAAAAGAATTTCGCCAAACTGACTTCGTTCTCCGAAGACATGCTGGCGCGCGGGCGCACCCCGCGCAGCGTGTGGCTGGCGCGCTCGGAAGGCACGGTCACGCCCGAGGAAGCGATGCGGCTGGGCCTCTCGCCTGGGGCGCCGGTGTACCGCTTTCACCGGATCCGCTATGCGGACGAAATTCCCATGTGCCTGGAGTACGCCACCATCGTCAAGAGCAGTTTGCCGGCGCTGGAAACGGTGGGCGTGTCGATGTATCAGGCGCTGGAGGAAGCGGGCAACCGGCCGGTGCGCGCCTTGCAGCGCTTGTCCGCCATTTTACTCAACGCCGAGCAGGCCAAGCTACTGCAGGCAAAGGAAGGCGACGCGGGACTTTCCGTCGAGCGGCTCGGTTTTTTGCGCGACGGCACGGCGGTGGAGTTTTGCCGGTCGTATTTCAGGGGCGACATGTATGACTTCGTGGCCGAGCTGAGCATCTGACAGATCGTCAGCGGCCGGCATCGCCGGCGCGCCTGAGCATGGGTTGCGTCGGCTACATCCACCATTCGTCGACCTGCTCCACGCGGCGCGCGCTTCGGCCGGCCTGCGGGTCGATAGCGTCGAGCACGGCAACGACGCGCGCCAAGCCCCCATTGACGAGTGCGGCGCGTCCCCCTTTTGCCAGCTTGCGCAGCGCCTTGATGGCACGCGAGCCCGCTTCCACGTTAGCCGTGGCGAGCTTGGGAAATTCGCTGCACAGCGCCTCCACTGACTGCTGCGCCAGCGCCTCTTCGCCGAGCTCCATTCCGGCGAGCATCAGCAAGGTGAATTGCGCGTGGTCGTTGCGGCTGCGCATGCTGCGCGCTCGCTCCCAGTACACGTCGCGCGCCAGCCGCGCTATATGCTGATTCGGAGCGGCAAGGTTGGTGCTGGTGACGAGGAAAGTTTCATCGCGCGCGCCGGTGGCGTCGAGCCCCGTCGGCTCTTGCAGCGTGCCCAGGAACTGCGTCAATTGCCCGAGCGCCAGCGCACGCGCCGCCGAAGCCGGCGCAGCGTGCAACAGTACGAAGCACATGCTCTCGGCCGTCAGCAGCGCATCGTCCAGCCGGCCCGCATTGGCGGCTAGCGCGTCCAGCACCGGCTCCCACCAGGCGCAACCGGGCTGCCCGTAAGCGAGCAGGACGCGGTAGTGGTCGTCGGCGCGCCGGGGCGGCCCGCTGCGCTGCCTGTCCTCAAGCGCCACCAGCGCTACGGCAAGGTCGGCCAGCGCGCCATCGGCCACGCCATCCGAGACCGCCGCGTGAGGATAAAGGCAATACCATCGCAAGGCGGCAGCGTAGATGGATTTGGAAAACTCCGGCAGCGTCCAGTCATGCTGACGCGCCAGCGCCAGCAATTCACCCCTGCGCCCGCTGCACCCAAAGTCGCGCGCGCTGTAATCGATGGCGATGGCGCCTGGATTGGCGAGCAAGCGATCAGTCCTTGCCAATGCGTCGTCGATCGCCGCTGAATCAGCGTTGCGGCGTTGCCCCTGTTTGCGCCCGGGCATGAAGGAAAGCCGAAGCAGATAGAGGCCTAGCGCGCCCAGGACGGCGCCGGCCGTCGAGACGGCGATGGTCGACATCCAGAAATAGCGTGGCGTGCCAGCGCGGGTGGCCGGGATGCCGCTGTGCCCGAACCGCCAGGCGTGGCCGGCCAGGAAATGGCCGAGGGAGAAGCTGAGCAATGCCAAGCCGGCTGTGGTGCAGGTAACGGCAGCGAGGACGACAATCAGGCGCGGTTGCGTGTCAAGACGCCGATGCATGCGCCACCCCTGGCTGGCCAGCAGCAGTGCAAAGGCGACCATGGCGATGCACGTCAAGCCTTCCGCGACCATGGGCAAAAGCTTAGATTGCGGTCAACCCGCCATCGACGGCCAACTGGTGCCCGGTGACGAACGAGCTTTTGTCGGAGCACAGCCACAGCGCCGCATTGGCAATCTCGGCGGCTTCGCCGAACCTGCCGATCGGGTGCACGTTGCGCAGCTTTTTCTCGCGCTGGGGCTCGCGTTCAAGGGCGCGCGCCATCATCGCGGTATTGATCACGCCCGGGCACACGCTGTTGATGCGAATGCCGCTGCGCGCGTATTCGGCCGCCGCAGTTTTGGTCATGCCGACGACGGCGTGCTTGCTCGCTGCGTAGATCGGTTGCGTCGGCGCGCCCACCAAGCCGGCAACCGAGGCCGTATTGACGATCGCGCCGCCGCCCTCCTGCTTGAGCATCTGGCGAATCTCGTACTTCATGCATAGCCAGGCGCCCTTGACGTTGACGTTGATGATGCGGTCAAACAAGGCTTCATCGGCGTCGGCCAGCGGCAAGTGCTCTTCTTCAATGCCAGCGTTATTAAATGCACAATCTAACCGTCCGTAATACGCAACAGTTTTATCGATCAAGGCTTCGACTTCCGTCGCGCGCGTCACATTGCAATGCACAAACAGGGCCTTGCCGCCGCCTTCGACGATCATTGCCGCCGTCGCATGGCCGCCGTCAACCGAGGTATCGGCCACCACTACGCAGGCGCCCGCGCGGCCGAAGGCAACTGCCGCAGCCCGGCCAATGCC
Source organism: Massilia sp. TSP1-1-2 (assembly GCF_049896185.1). Lineage (NCBI taxonomy): Bacteria > Pseudomonadati > Pseudomonadota > Betaproteobacteria > Burkholderiales > Oxalobacteraceae > Massilia > Massilia sp. TSP1-1-2. The sequence continues at coordinate 129,395 of NZ_JAFCTU010000001.1, read as the reverse complement.
CCCTGCAGCTCCGGTGACCAGCACCACTTTGCCCTCGAAGGAGGTATCTTTTTGCTTATCTTTGGACACGATCTTGCGCCTTTGCGGTTGCAGGACGGAAGTTTTTGCTGCCCTGTAGCAACATCTTAGCGTAAGTATGCGTATCTCACCAGCAAGATATTCTTATTGCCGGGCGCGTTTTTCGTGTGCCTGCTGGTGCGAACTAATGCGCGAAAGCTCGCCCATCTCCTCGGCCAGGAATTCGAGCAGGTCGTCGACGCTGACGATGCCCGTCAGGCCGCCCGCGCTATTGACGACCGGCACCCGGCGAATGCCCCGAAAGCGCATGCGCTCGATGGTTTCGTAGACGTCATCGTCTTCGGCGGTGGTTAACAGGTCGTCGCTCATGATGTCGCCCACCAGCAAACTACCCGGGTCGAGCCCCAGCGCGATGACGGAGACCACGATGTCGCGGTCGGTGATGATGCCCACTGGTATGCGCTGGCCGTCGGGGTCCTCGATGACGACCAGATCGCCCACGTGATATTTACGCATCAGCAAGGCTGCGCCCTGCACCGTTTCGTCGCGCTTGCAGTAAATGGTCTGGACTGTGCAAATTTCGCCAACTCGCATGCTCGTTCTCCCCGGCGGTGGCCCGCCCATGGTTGCGCGCGCGCAGATCGGCGCCCGTGGGTTCTACGCTAGCGGGATGAGTTGCTGCGGCTTTGACTTCGGTCAAAGCGATTCTTGCGCTCTTTAGAGTTTCGGATCGCCCGGAAGCGGCAGGAAACACGCTTCGACGATCTGCAGATCGTTATCGGTGGCGAAGTTGCGCACGAAGTGGTACGCCAGCGGCTCGATGTTCTTGATTTTGTTGTTGACCACGACCGCCTTCACGCCGTTGAGCATGGTTGGACGCACGTAGGGAGAGTACGACAAGTGCGCGTTGGGGCCGCCCGTACCTTCCGGACGAAAGCACGACATGACGCCGCACAAGCGTTCGGCCCAGTCGCTGGGACGAAACTGCTTGCCATCACTGGTGAGGCCAAGAATAAAAAACTCGTCTTCGATTTTTATCTTGTTTTCAGGTAACTCGGCCATAGGGCGGCGTATCAGGGCAAGAAGCTGGCGAAACACCAGGCGTCGCGCGCCTGGCAATGTGGTACATAAGTATTATATCTTATAGAAGAGTGCTCATGCACCCCGGGTCCGATCTAGTGGCCCAGCAAGACGGCGCCGGACAACAACAAAAGCAGCAACATCCACAGCAGCAAGGCGCGCCAGACCAGCCCCACCGTGCTTTGCAAGGCGCGCGGGCTGGGCTCTTCGCCCGGCATGATGTCCACTTCGCTGTCGCTCAGGTCGACGATGGCCGCGTCCGGCGGCAGCACCTTGGAGGCATTTTCGTTCGGCGTGCCCAGCCGCACGCCCATCGCGCCGCCGCCGGCGGCCAGGATGATGCCGCGCGCTTCATCATGCCAGCGGTGCGCAAAATTGCGCCACGCGTAAATGGCGTCCTCGAAGTTGCCCACCACGGCAAAGGCGATCGCGGTCAGGCGTACCGGCAGCCAGTCGATGCAGTAAAAAGCCCTGGCGGCGAACTGGCCAAAAGCTTCGTTGCGCATGTGGTCAGGCTCGTTCCAGGCCCGCGCCAGGTATTCCGAGACGCGGTACATCACGGCGCCGGCCGGCCCGAGCGGCATCAGGAACCAGAAAAAGACGCCGAACACGTTGCGGTGGGTTGTGATCAGGGATTTTTCCACGGCGATGCGGGCAATTTCCGACGTCTCCATGCCGACCGTGTCAAGCCGGGTCCATTCCGCGAGCAAGGTGCGCGCGGCGGCGTCGTTGCCGGCCGTGAGGGCCAGCTGGATGGAGGTGAAATAGTGGCTGTAATGGCGAAAACCGAGCGTCAGGTAGACGATCAGCACATTCCAGGCAAAGGCGACGAAGATCCAGCCCAGGCTCAGGAAAGTCCAGTAAATGGCGGCGGTCGGGATCATCAGGCCGGCCATCAGCAGCAGCCAGCCCATGCGGCCATTGCTCGCGTCGCCCGCATTGAACCAGCTTTCCATGCGCATGGCAAAAGCTTTGATCTCGGCATAAATCAGATTATCTGCGCGCAGGGGCTTGAGCTGCTCGATCAGCAGCGCGCAAAGAATGGAGAGAAATGTCATTGGACGTCCTTTTGAAATAATGCAATACCGCTTCGCCCGCTACGATAGCCTAGTGCAGGGGCAGAATCAAACTTATTGCTAATTAAGTGACGAAGGCGGCGACCTGCGAACTTACTCAGCGCGCTGCCCAGGGGCTGCTGTTGGTTTCCAGTTAGCGAAGAAAGACGTCATTGCAAAATCAACCATTTTTAAGATGTAAAATTTTGCAACATCGGTTATGCTTTCCTAAAATTACCATTCGGCAATTTACTTTTAGGGATTACTTCCATGGCGTTCTGTCCTTCCTGCGGTTCCGAAGTTAACGATAACGCGGTTGTCTGCGTCAAGTGCGGCGTCGCCGTCAACAATAACCGCAATCCGGCCGGCCAGATTGGCCCCGTGTCGGACAAGGAATGGCTGCCGGCGCTGCTGCTGGCATTTTTCGTCGGCATGTTCGGCGTGCACCGCTTTTATACGGGCCACATCGGCATCGGCATCGTGCAGCTGCTGACCTTTGGCGGTTGCGGCATCTGGGCGCTGATCGACTTCATCATGATTATTACCGGATCGTTCACGGATGTTAACGGCCTCCCGCTCAAGAAAACCTGATCGCGCCGACATCGCCATTGCCCTGGCGCTTGCTGGCCTGGGCGCGGTCGCCCTTGTGGCGCCGCAGATCGTGCTGCAGCTGGCGCCGCCCTGCCTGGTGACCTTGCTGCTGCACCAGAGCTGCTGGGGCTGCGGCATCACCCGCGCCGCGCTGGCCTTGCTCCAAGGCGATGTTGCGGGGGCCTGGGCATTGAACCGGGCCTCGCTGCTGGTGCTGCCGATGCTGCTGTGGCTCTATGGGCGCCATGTGCGCATGATCTGGCGCGGCTTCAAGCGCGCAGGAAATGAAACAGGTTGCGCAACATCCCCGCCGTCGCTCCCCAGATGAAAAAACGCTCGTACGGCATGGCATAAAACGTCCTGCGCCCCGCCCCTTCGGGCAGTTCGAACGAGAGGCGCTGGTGATTGGCGCCATTCATCAGGAACGCCAGCGGCACCTCGAAAATTTCGGCCACCTCGTTCTCGTCCGGCGTCATCTCGAACGGCGGCGCGACTAGGCCCACCACCGGCGTCACCTTGTAGCCGGTGCCGGTCACATACTCGGGCAAGGTGCCGATCACTTCAATGTGACGCCGGTGCAGGCCGATTTCTTCCTCGGTTTCGCGCAGCGCCGTGTCAATCGCATCCACATCGACCAGCTCGGCGCGCCCGCCCGGAAAGCTGATCTGGCCCGCGTGGTCGGTCAGGTGCGCCGTACGCTGGGTCAAGAGCAAGCTGAGCCCTTCGGGGCGCAACACCAGTGGGATCAGCACCGAGGCCGGCGTCATGCGCGGATGGCGCGCTTGCGCATCGTCGACGATTTCGCTCTGCCAGGCAGCAACCGGGCTGGCGAAGCGGGCGCGCAGCCAGCCAGCTTCCAGGCGCGCGGCGTCCAGCGCGCCTTCGCCGCCCAGGCCGTCGACCGGCAGCAGGGCTGGATCAAAAGGTAGTGTAGCCAAGAAAAATGTCCTATAAACAAAAAAAGGCATCCGGGAAGGGATGCCTTTCAGTATCGCAGACCTAAAATTACTTAGGAGCAGCGGTAGAAGCGCGACGGTTAGGCAGTTTCTCTTTGATACGTGCCGATTTACCCGAACGCTCACGCAGGTAGTAGAGCTTGGCGCGGCGAACATCACCACGACGCTTGACTTCGATCGAAGCGATCAGCGGGGAGTACAGCTGAAAGGTACGCTCAACGCCTTCGCCGGACGAGATCTTGCGAACGATGAAGTTCGAGTTCAGGCCACGGTTACGACGGGAGATCACGACGCCTTCGTATGCCTGGGCGCGCTTGCGGGTGCCTTCGACGACGTTGACGTTGACGATAACGGTATCGCCTGGTGCGAAATCAGGAATAGTCTTGCCCAAACGAGCAATTTCTTCTGCTTCAAGTGTTTGAATCAGGTTCATTTTTTATAACTCCGATAACCATCATGCTGGTGCCTCGCCGGAACTGGCATTCAATGTCTTTCGACATCTCAGTTCCCGATAACTTGTGCCCAGTAGAGGATGGGGTTTAAGCCGCGGACAACATGTTCGCGGATTGGTGTTGCAACAGGTTTACAAACCTGCCAAAAACTTTTCATCGGCCTTGCTCAGCTGTCCGGCGCTGCGCGCGCGAACCAGCAAATCAGGCCGCTTTTTAGCGGTGGCTTCGAGCATGCGCTCGCGCCGCCACTTCACAATCTCTGCGTGGTTGCCACCCATCAGCACCGGCGGCACGCCCACACCTTCATACGTATCGGGCCGCGTGTAATGCGGCGAATCGAGCAAACCATTGACGAAACTGTCTTCGACCGCCGAAGCGTCGTCGTTCAGTACGCCCGGCAATTGCCGCACCACCGCATCCATCAAGGCCATCGCCGCCAACTCGCCGCCGGACAGAACAAAGTCGCCCAGGCTGATTTCTTCATCCACGCAACGGTCCAGCAAACGCTGGTCGACCGCTTCGTAGCGGCCGCACAAGATGACCAGGCCCGGCTCATCTTTCAACTGCATGACCCGTTCGTGCGTGAGTGGCCTGCCCTGCGGGGACATGAACACCACCCGCGGAATGGGCAACTCCAGCATGACCTGGCGCTGCTTGGCGGCGCCGATCGCGGCCTCCAAAGGCTTGGCCAGCATCACCATTCCGGGTCCGCCGCCATACGGGCGGTCGTCGACGGTGCGATGATTGTCGGTCGTGAAATCACGTGGATTCCAGCACGACAGGCCCCAGCGCTTTTGCTCAAAGGCGCGCCGGGTCACACCCGACTGCGTCAATGCGGAAAACATTTCGGGAAACAAGCTCACGACATCAAACTGCACGCTGACCTCGCCTCTTGGAACCGGCCCTAATAATCCAGGCCCCAGTCCACGGTAATTTTTTTACTTGCCTGGTCAACAGTGATGACGAACCGGTCGACAAACGGAATCAGGCGCTCAGGCGCCTTCTCGCTCGCCGCATCAGGCACTGGCGTGATCCGCAGAATAGACTGCGCGCCGTTGTGCATCATGTCGGAGACCTGCCCCAGGGCTTCACCCTGCAGATTCAATACGTCGAGCCCGATCAGATCGGACCAGTAAAATTCATCGGCCGGCAATTGCGGGAACTGGCTGCGCGGGATGAACACGGCGGCGCCCTTGAGCGCCTCGGAAGCATCCCGCCCTAGCGTACCCACCAACTGGGCCACGACGTCGCCGCCGTGTATTTTTGCAGTGCGCACGGTGACGCTCTGCAGGCTGGGCTTATCCAGCCACCAGGTTTTTACGGACAGCAGCGCATCCGCGTCGGACGAAAACGGGGTAACCCGAATCGAACCGGTGACGCCAAAGGCGCCGGATACATACCCGACTTGCGTCAGGTCGTCGGGGGCTTGCACCCCGGATGCTGCGGAAACGCTCAAACCGGAACCGAACTTAAGCTGCTGCTTTTGGCTGGCTGTTGACCAGACGGGCAACGGTTGGCGACATTTGTGCGCCAACGCCTTGCCAGTAGGCCAGACGGTCTGCGGTGATACGCAGACTGACTTCAGCGCCGGCCGCCATCGGGTTGTAAAAACCGATGCGCTCGATGAAACGACCGTCGCGGCGATTGCGCGAGTCCGTTGCAACGATGTTGAAGAACGGGCGCTTCTTGGCGCCTCCACGAGCTAAACGAATAACGACCATAGTAATTCCAAAAAAGTTGTGCTGGGCGGAAAAAGCCGACAATTATAGCGCGCTATGCCGCGCAGCAGCAAGCGTTAATGACAACAGGGCGCGCAATCGGGAAGAATCGAGCATTATCGCCGATTTCGGCCATTACCGCCAACTGCATCGTCGGGAAAAGGAGTGCTTTGGCCATGAATTTAGTCGATACTGCCATCTTTCCCGCTTTTGATACCCATAATACATGTCCACGACTCACAAAAACAAAACCTTCGCCTGCCTGCTGGCCGTCCTGTTGGGCGGCATCGGAGCGCACCGCTTTTACCTGCGCGGCAGCGTGGACAAGCTCGGCCTGATCCACCTGACCGCGTTGCCAATCGCCGGCCTGGTGTATGGCCTGGCGCCGCAGGCGGACTGGTTTTTCAAGCTGCTGCCGCTGCTGGTGTCGTATGTGGTGGGGTTTATTGAAGCGTTGGTTATCGGCGTAACGGCCGACGAGAAATGGGATGCTGCGTTTAACGTTGGCTCTGGCAAGCAGTCGGATTCCAAATGGTACCTGGCACTGCTGCTGGTCGCCACCCTGCTGCTGGGCACCACCGTATTAATTGCGACGATGTCGCGCCTGGTTGACCTGCTTTACACGGGCGGCGCGTACGGCTAAACATTGCGCGGTGTACCGCCCCGCGAAAGTGCCGCATTACCGTAGGGCGCAAAAGCGCGAAGCGCGCATTGCGCCCTTCGCGCTTTTGCGCCCTACCGATACTGCTGCAATATCACAAGGGTAATGCTGGGCCGGATCTGGCGACCCGGCCCAGCATCACTGCTTAATGCGCGTGGCGACGCTCTGCCACGTCAAACCGGGCCTGGCTGCGCTTCTCGGACATGCTGAAGAAGCTGGCCGGCTGCGGCGCACCGTTCACCGGGCCGCTCAAGGCCAGGTTCGCCTCCCAGCTCCGGTTGGCCGGCATCTGGATGGTCGCTGGCAGCGTATCGACAACGGCAGGGTCGATCCACGGCGCTACCTTGATGATGACCAGCTTGATGCGCGGCTTGATGGACGGCAGCGCGATACGGCCACGCTGACCCCAGGCGACGATCAACTGGTCGCTCGTCATGCCATCCTTGAACAGGTTGCTGTAAGCGATGTCGTACTGGATGCCATGACGGTACGACATCATGAACTCCTCGAACAGCATCGCCAGGTCCTCGCGCGAGTTGGCATTGTCATTAATCGAGTACGCGTACTCGTCGGAGGCGACATCGCTGCTGAAGAAGTTGCCCACTTCGGCTGCCGTGTACGCCTTTTGCACAGCGGTCGGCGTCACGCCCAGGAACATGACCTGCCCCAGCCCCTTCATTTGCGACGACAGCAGCGGGTATGCCGTTGCCAGGTCATCCGACGGCAGCGACTTGGCGGCAGCGCGCGGCTCGACGTTGCCGTAGATCGACAGCGTCGTGTTCAGGTTGCGCGACGAGGGCGCGAAGTAGTCGCCGGCGTGGGCCAGCTCGTGGTACAGCAGGCGGCCCAGGCCAAGGATCAGGTCGCTCTCGGGACGCGTGACGCGTTCGCCGGCCGGATAGCTGCGGCGCGCGTAGTCATTGTTCTTGACCAAACGCCCCAGGCTGGTGAAGTTGAGCTGGTCATCATAGGCCAGACGGTAATCCGGCACTTCCGTGACCACGTCGCGCTGCTCGGGCGTGAGCCACAGGTAGTTGGCGTCCAGGTAGATGGCGCCGGTCGCAGGCTGGTAAAAACTCGGGCGTACGTGCGAACCGATGACAATCGTGCTGGTCGCGGCCAGCATGCGGCGGAAGTCCCCCTTCGCGTCTTGCGAATTGAGGAATTTCTCGAAGTTAGCGCCCAGGAAGTCGTGCGAGACGATTACGCGCGCCATCACCTGGGCCACGCTCGGCACCCCTCCCGATCCGGCGTCGGACTGCAGCAGCGGCAAGGTGCCGGCCTTGCACAGGGTCGTGCCCGTGTCGAGGGAATACAGGCCCACGTCGTAGCTGCAGCGCGCCAGCACATTGGCGTACGCGCCCCCCACCACATACGGATGCACGCGCGCGGTGTTCTTGAAGATGTAGCCGTTCGGCGTCGCCGCCTGGCGATCAATACTGACGATGACGTCGTCGCTGTCGACCTTGCCGCTGGTGGTCGTCATCGTCGCGCGAAATACGAGCGTGCTGTCGACTGACGCAGTGGCCGGTGTGGTGAAGATCATCACGTCCTGGTCGTCGGTATTCATCTTCACCGGGGTGCCGGACACCTGGCTCCAGACGATCTTCGACACCGCCTCGCCACTGGCGAGCGTGGGCCAGGCGCGCACCGAGGTGTCGGTACCCACGCGCAGCGAATGGTCGGCGCGCACAGTCACAAAGCTGCCGCTTACCGGGGCGGCGACGGTGATGTCGGTGGTTGCCGACGACGTGCGCCCATCGCTCAGGGTGGCGTCAGCGCGCAGGCGGATCACGCCCGCAGTGCTGGTTTCAATCGCTACCGTCGGGCTGCGCGCCGCTTGCAGCGTTACGCTCGGACCGCTGACCTGGGCCCAGGCGATCGAGGTGATGTACGGCGTACATGCCGACAGGGCTGCGGCGCCGGCAGTTTTTCCGGAGGCGACGGTGGCGTCTGCGGAGATCGTGATCTCGCATACTGGCGCCGGTGTTGGTGCAGGCACTGGGGCCGGGGCCGGGATCGGCGCGGGACCTGGCGCCGGCGAACCATTGACGGGGGCCCCGCCGCCGCCGCCACCGCCACATGCGGCCAGGAGGACGGCCAGGGTCAGCGCTGCAGGCTGACGCACGACTTGAATAAATTGTTTCATAAAGTTTCCCGATAGATGAGTGTGGCTACAGGCGAACTCTGCCATAACGAATCTTAGGCAGGCGCACAGCTAGCACGATAGAAAAGCCAAGAAGTGTTTCACTGCTTACATGTGGATTACAATATCTCAACTTTAACCCCTACACGATTGACCAGGAGAAAAATAATGACAAAACGTCCATATTTGGCAGCGCTGTTGCTTACCAGCGTCATGGGCGCGGCACACGCCGGCCCACAGCAACAACAGTACGCCGCCGACTCGCGCGAAGCGGCCAGCCGCTATGCCGAAGACCGCGCCATCTGCGCCGACGAGCGCAACCAGGGCCAGCGCATGAAGTGCCTGCGCACGGCCAAACACGAAAACACTGTCGCGCTGGCACAAGCCAAGAGCCGCATGTCGGGCAACCAGCAACGCAGCAACACGGCGTCGTCATGCATCGACTGCGGCCGCGTGACTGCCGTCAATGTCAGCGAAAAACGCGGCGAAAGCAATGCGTTGGGGGTAGTGGCGGGCGGCGCGGCGGGCGCCTTGCTGGGACACCAGGTTGGCGGCGGCCGCGGCAAGGACCTGGCCACGATCGCCGGGGCCGTCGGCGGCGCCTATGCAGGCAAGAAGCTGCAGGAAAGCCACAACGCCACCAAGGTCTGGACCGTGGAAGTGCAATACGATAACGGCCAGCGCGGCAGCTTCAGCTACGACGCCGATCCTGGCGTGCAAAGCGGCGACCGCGTGCAAAAGGCCGGGCAGGCCATCAAGCGGATCTGATCCGCACTGCAAGCGCGTCTGAGCGCGCGCTGCAAGCGTGTCTGCTCGCGCACTGCAAGCGTGTCTGCTCGCGCACTGCAAGCGTGTCTGCTCGCGCACTGCAAGCGCGTCTGATCGCGCACTGGGAGCGCGACTGATCGCGCACTGTTCAACGTAGGGCGCAAAAGCGCGAAGCGCGCATTGCGCCATGCATGCGTCAACCAGGCGCAGGCATGGCGGAATGCGCGCTTCGCGCTTTCCCGCCCTACAGTTCGGGTACTACCGCTCAGCGCCAGCTAGCCTTCAATCGGCGCATTCGCCATCCAGTTCGGGTACTACCGCTCAGCGCCAGCTAGCCTTCAATCGGCGCATTCGCCATCCAGTTCGGGTACTACTTCTCAGCGTCAGCAAGCCTTCAGGCGCATGCGCGCAACGCGCATGCGCCATTCAGTTCGGTTGACCTTAGAACTGGTCTTCGCTCAGCGCCAGCACACCTGCGCTGCCTTCGACGATCGCAATGCGCAGTCCCGGCGCCTGCGTCAAGAGATGGTCGGCGAAAAAGCGCGCGGTGGCGATTTTTGCCTTGTAGAACGACGCATCACCCTCGCCGGCATCAAGCTTTTGCTGCGCGATCAGCGCCGAACGCGCCATCACCCATCCGCCCAGCACGATACCGGCCAGCTTCAGGTACAGCACGCTGCCGGCAAACACGCCCTTGATGTCGGATTTCATGTTGGCGGCAACATAGTCGACCACTTCTTCGAGCGCGGTGCTGCCCTGCGCCAGGGCGCGGTGCATAGCCTTGAAATCGGCGCCTTCATGCGCTGCCAGTTCCGCTTCGGTGGCGCGCACGCGCCCGATGATGTCCTTGGCGACAGCGCCGCCGTCGCGCACCGTCTTGCGGCCCACCAGGTCGTTGGCCTGGATGGCGGTGGTGCCTTCGTAGATCGTCAGGATCTTCGCATCGCGGTAGTGCTGCGCAGCCCCCGTCTCTTCGATGAAGCCCATCCCGCCGTGCACCTGCACGCCGTCGCGCGTGACGTCTTGCGACATCTCGGTCGCCCAGCCCTTGATGATGGGGACCAGGTACTCGTACACGGCCAGGTTGGCCTTGCGCGTGTCGGCGTCAGGGTGATGATGGGCCACGTCGCTGATGCCCGCGCCCACATACGCCAGCGCGCGCGCCGCCTCCACTTGCGAGCGCATCGACATCAGCATGCGCCGCACGTCCGGATGGTGGATGATAGCCACCGGACCGGCGGAACCGGCCAGGTCGCGCGACTGCACGCGGTCCTTGGCAAATGCGGCAGCCTGCTGGTAGGCGCGGTCGGCCAGGCCGATGCCCTGCATGCCCACGCCAAAGCGGGCCGCGTTCATCATGATGAACATGTATTCGAGGCCGTGGTTTTCTTCGCCGACCAGCGTGCCGACCGCGCCGCCATGGTCGCCGAACTGCAGCACCGCAGTCGGGCTGGCCTTGATGCCCAGCTTGTGTTCGATCGAGACGCAGTGGGCGTCGTTGCGTGCGCCCAGCGTGCCGTCGGCATTGACCAGGAACTTGGGCACGATGAACAGCGAAATCCCCTTCACGCCCGCAGGCGCGTCCGGCGTGCGCGCCAGGACCAGGTGCACGATGTTCTCGGCCATGTCATGCTCGCCGTAGGTAATGAAAATCTTGGTGCCGAAGACCTTGAAGGTGCCGTCGCCCTGCGGCACGGCGCGGGTGCGCACGGCGGCCAGGTCGGAGCCCGCCTGCGGCTCGGTCAGGTTCATGGTGCCGGTCCATTTGCCCGAGATCAGCGGCTCGAGGTAGGTCGCTTTCTGGGCGTCGGAACCGGCCGTGAGCAGCGCTTCGATCGCGCCGTCCGACAGCAGCGCGACCAGCGCGAACGAGATCGAGGACGCGTTGAGCATCTCGATGCAAGGTGTGGCAACCAGCTTGGGCAAGCCCTGGCCGCCAAATTCGGTCGGGTGCTGCACGCCCTGCCAGCCGGCTTCGGCAAAGCCCTTGAAGGCTTGCTTGAAGCCCTTGGCGGTCGTGACCTGGCCGTCGTGCCAGAAGCTCGGGTCCTTGTCGCTTGGCCAGTTCAGGGGCGCGACTTCATTGGCGCAAAATTTCGCGTTCTCTTCGAGGACTGCTTCCACCGTGTCGGCGGTGGCGTCTTCACAGCCTGGCAGCGCGTTGATGGTGGACAGTCCGGCCAGTTCGTTCATCACGAACAGCATGTCTTTCAGCGGGGCTTTGTAGCTCACGTAAATCTCCTAGTTTTTGCGAAAAAAAACGCATTGCACCACAGGTCTCGTCGACTCATGGTGGAATGCGCCTTCGATTTTTTTCCACCCTACGGATAGAGTGTGCGAGCGTTTAACCTAATTGCTTGACCAGGTCCGGTACGACCTCAAACAGGTCGCCCACGATGCCGTAGTCGGCTACCGAGAAAATCGGTGCTTCCGGATCCTTGTTGATCGCAACGATCGTCTTCGAGTCCTTCATGCCGGCCAAGTGCTGGATCGCGCCGGAGATGCCGACCGCGATGTACAGCGCAGGCGCGACGATCTTGCCAGTCTGCCCAACTTGCCAGTCGTTCGGCACAAAGCCTGCGTCAACGGCTGCGCGCGAGGCGCCCATGGCAGCGCCGAGCTTGTCGGCCAGCGGCTCGAGGATCTTGAAGTTGTCGCCCGAACCCATGCCGCGGCCACCGGAAACGATGACTTTGGCAGCCGTCAGTTCCGGACGGTCCGACTTGGCCAGTTCGCGGCCGACAAAGGTCGACTTGCCCGAGTCGGCAACCGCGCCCAGGGCTTCGGTCGCAGCCGAGCCGCCGGTGGCGGCAGCCGAATCGAAACCGGTGGTGCGCACGGTGATGACCTTGATCTTGTCGGACGATTGCACGGTGGCGATCGCGTTGCCGGCGTAAATAGGACGCTCGAAGGTGTCGGGCGCATCGACCTTGGTGATTTCCGAAATCTGGGCCACGTCCAGCTTGGCGGCTACGCGCGGCAGGATGTTTTTGCCGTAGGCGGTAGCGGGAGCGAGGATGTGCGAGTACGCAGCGGCAATTGCCAATACCTGCTCGGCGACGTTTTCGGCCAGGCCGTCGGCGTGGTGCGGCGCGTCAGCGACCAGCACCTTGGTGACGCCGGCGATCTGCGCTGCTTCAGCTGCGACCGCGCCGCAATTGCTGCCCGCGATCAGGATATGGACTTCGCCGCCGCACTGAACTGCTGCGGTAACGGTGTGGTGGGTGCTTCCCTTCAGGGATGCGTTGTCGTGTTCTGCGATGACTAGTGCGACCATGATGTGTCCGTATCTTAGTAAATGAGTTAGATAACTTTGGCTTCGGTGCGCAGCTTGGCAACCAGGGTCGCGGCGTCCGCAACCTTGATGCCGGCCGAACGCTTCGCAGGCTCGACGACCTTCAGGGTCTTCAGGCGCGCGGTCACGTCAACGCCGAGTTCTTCAGGCTTGACAACGTCGAGCGGCTTTTTCTTGGCCTTCATGATGTTCGGCAGCGTCACGTAGCGCGGCTCGTTCAGGCGCAGGTCGGTGGTGACGATCGCGGGCAGCGTGAGCGCGAGCGTCTCGAGGCCGCCGTCGACTTCGCGGGTGACCGTGACCTTGCCGTCTTCGAGCACGACTTTCGAGGCGAACGTCGCCTGTGGCCAGCCGAGCAAGGCCGCCAGCATCTGGCCGGTCTGGTTGGAGTCGTCGTCAATGGCTTGCTTGCCCAGGATGATCAGCTGCGGCTGCTCCTTGTCGGCCAGCGCTTTCAGCAGCTTGGCAACCGCGAGCGGCTCGAGGTCGGCGCTCGTTTCAACCAGGATGCCGCGGTCGGCGCCGATGGCCATGCCGGTGCGCAGGGTTTCCTGGCACTGGGCCACGCCGCACGAAACGGCGATCACTTCGGTCACCTTGCCGGCTTCTTTCAGGCGCATCGCCTCTTCGAGCGCGATTTCGTCGAAAGGATTCATCGACATTTTAACGTTGGCGATATCGACGCCGCTGCCATCGGACTTGACGCGTACTTTGACGTTGTAATCGACGACGCGTTTGACGGGAACCAGGACTTTCATAGGTATGCCTTTGGGAAGTGGAATGAGGTGACGTTACTTAGTGTGGCCTAGATTATAATAGGAAAATCGTTTCAGCACTAAATTAAAGCACGATCGTGCGATTTTTAGGTAGAGGAAATGCCCTAATTTCAAGGTCGCTGCGGGAAGGTGGAACGGTCGGCGAAGCTGCTGTTGCGTGGCTTCGCCGCTCTACATTATTTACGGCGCATCAAAAACGTGAATTCGCGGCCGTTTTGGGTGTGCGACAACAGGGCATTGCCGGTTTGCTTGGCGAATGCTTGGAAGTCACGCACGGAGCCGGAATCGGTGGCAACGATCTTGAGAACTTCGCCCGTTTCCATTTCGGCCAGTGCCTTTTTCGCCTTCAAGATCGGCAACGGGCAGTTCAAACCGCGCGCATCGAGTTCTTTCTGGTATTCCATGATTTCGCTGTCGAAAGTGGTGTCGCTCATCGATTGCTCTGTAGGGTTGGTTGTTGGACTCACAGACCTCAATATACTCCAAATTAAAAATTTTGACGCACCGCACCAAAATTTAAGTTTTTTGTTGCATGGTCACAACGACAATGGACATGTCGCAATGATCATGCTGTATAGGAGCGCAGGAATGTGGCAGCGCCGGGGATGCTGCGTGTGCACATCAGTGCGTAGGTCGGAAAAGCGCGAGCGCATTCCGACCGCCATGGCAATGCGAAGTGCCCCCCCCTTCTTGCGAAACCACCGCTGCGGGAGGACGACGCTGTGTATTACGCCTTCTGGCCAACCCACGCAACCACACCGGCCAGGGCCGCTGCCAGGTTGGTCGGATCGGTGCCACCGGCCTGCGCCATGTCCGGACGTCCGCCGCCCTTGCCGCCTACCTGCTGCGCCACAAAATTGACCAGCTCGCCCGCCTTGACCTTGCCCGTCGCATCAGCCGTTACACCGGCAATCAGGCTGACCTTGCCGTCAATGACGCTGGCCAGCACGATGGCGGCTGTCTTCAGCTTGTCCTTGAGCTTGTCCATGGTTTCGCGCAAGCGCGCCACGTCGGCGCCGTCGAGCGTGGCGGCCAGCACCATGATGCCGTTCACGTCCACCGCCTGCGTCACCAGTTCGTCGCCCTGCCCCGCAGCCAGCTTGGACTTGAGCGCCGCCAGTTCCTTTTCGAGCGACTTGACCTGGTCTTGCACCTGGGCGATGCGGTTGCCCAGTTCCTCGGGATTGGTCTTGAGCGCGCCCGCGGCTTCATTCAGGCGCCGGTTCAGCGACTGCACCAGCGCCAGCGCGCCCTCGCCCGTCACCGCTTCCACGCGGCGAATGCCGGCGGCAACGCCGCCTTCGCCGATGATCTTGAACAGGCCGATGTCGCCGGTGCGGGTCACGTGCACGCCGCCGCACAGCTCTTTGGACGAGCCAATGTCGAGCACGCGCACTTGGTCGCCGTATTTTTCGCCGAACAGCGCCATGGCGCCATGCTTGACGGCGTCGTCAAAGGACATATTGTGCGACTTCGTTGCGTGGTTCTGCAAGATCTCGCGGTTGACGATGGCTTCGACCTGAATGATCTGGTCGGCCGTGAGCGGCGCATTGTGCGAGAAGTCGAAACGGGTCTTGTCCGGGTCGACCAGCGAGCCTTTCTGGGCCACGTGCGCGCCGAGCACTTCGCGCAGGGCCTTGTGCATCAGGTGCGTGGCCGAGTGGTTGCGGATGGTGCGCGCGCGCTTGGCTTCATCGACGTTGGCGTCAACCGTGTCGCCCACTTTCAGGGAACCGGAACGCAGTACGCCATGGTGGCCATACACGTCCGCCTGCACCTTGAGCGTGTCTTCGACCTCGAACTGGCCGCCAGCAGCGGTGAGCACTCCCTGGTCGCCCACCTGCCCGCCCGACTCGGCATAAAACGGCGTGGTGTCGAGAACCACCATGCCGGCCTGGCCCACCTTGAGTTCCTGCACCGAGACGCCGTCGGCGTACAGCGCAACGACCGTGCTGCCGTGGACCAGCTTGTCGTAGCCGACGAACTTGTTTTTTTCGCCGCTGTACTCAACCTTGGCGATCGACTTGAACTTGCCGGCCGCGCGTGCCGTCTTCTGGTCTTCTTCCATGGCTTGCTTGAAGCCTGCTTCGTCCAGCGTGATGCCGCGTTCGCGGCAAATGTCGGCGGTCAGGTCAAGCGGAAAACCGTAGGTGCTGTACAGCGTGAAGGCGGTCACGCCATCGAGGTTCTTGCTGTCCTTGGCCAGCTGCGCTTCGAGGATCTTCATGCCGTTTTCCAGCGTTTCGCCGAAACGCTCTTCTTCGGTCTTGAGCACCTGGGCGACACGCTCTTTGGCTTCGGCCAGTTCGGGATAGGCGGCGCCCATTTCGACCGTCAGGTCCTCGACCAGCTTGTAGAAGAACGGCTTGGTCTGGCCCAGCTTGTGGCCGTGGCGCAGCGCGCGGCGGATGATGCGGCGCAGGACATAGCCATGGCTTTCCGGCGCGGGAATGATGCCGTCGACGATCATGAAGGAAGCGGCGCGGATGTGGTCGGCGATCACCCGCAACGACTTGTTTTCAAGATCCAGCGCGCCGGTCTCGCGCGCGGCGGCGCGGATCAGGGCCTGGAACAGGTCGATCTCGTAGTTGGAATGCACGTGCTGCAGCACGGCGGCCAGGCGCTCGAGACCCATGCCGGTATCGACGCACGGCTTGGGCAGCTTGTGCATCACGCCCGCGTCGTCGCGGTTGAACTGCATGAACACCAGGTTCCAGATCTCGATGAAGCGGTCGCCGTCTTCGTCGGGCGAGCCTGGCGGGCCGCCGGGAATGTCGGCGCCGTGGTCGTAGAACACTTCGGTGCACGGGCCGCACGGGCCGGTGTCGGCCATGGCCCAGAAGTTGTCGGACGCGTAGCGCGCGCCCTTGTTGTCGCCGATGCGGATGATGCGCTCGGCCGGCACGCCAATCTCGTTGGCCCAGATGTTGTAGGCTTCGTCGTCTTCCATGTAGACGGTAACGGTCAGCTTGTTGGCAGGCAGACCGTAGACCTTGGTCAGCAGCTCCCACGCATAGTTGATGGCGTCGCGCTTGAAGTAGTCGCCGAAGCTGAAGTTACCCAGCATTTCGAAAAAGGTATGGTGGCGCGCCGTGTAGCCGACGTTTTCCAGGTCATTGTGCTTGCCGCCGGCGCGCACGCAGCGCTGCACCGAGGTGGCGCGCGTGTACGGGCGGCTGTCGGTGCCGGTAAATACATCCTTGAACTGGACCATGCCGCTGTTCGTCAACAACAGGGTCGGATCGTTACCCGGCACCAGCGAGCTGGAGCGAACAATCGCATGGCCCTTCGATTCGAAGAATTTCAGGAATTTGTCGCGGATTTCAGATGATTTCATGTTGTATGGGCGAGTGAGAGCAGCATGCTATAAAAAGACGATTATAGCGCAGTCCCCTGGCCGGCCAGCGGCCACCCCGCAGTGCGGCCGGGCGTTCAGCGCGGTCCGGCGGGTCCGATCAGGTCGATCCTGTCAGTACACATCGCGTCGACTCCCCACTCGACTAGCTCGCGCGCACGCCCCGGATCGTTCACGGTATAACAAAACAGCCCCAGGCCGGCCGCCTTGATCTGGCGTGCCAGGGAAGGCGTCAGGTTTTTTTGATTCGTATGGATCGCAACCGCGTCCAGCGCTATCGCCTGCTCGCGCCAATCGGCAGGCACCACGTCGAGCAGCAGCGCACGCGGCACATCGGGCGCGGCTTGCCGGGCCGCCGCCAGCGCCACCACACTGAACGACGACAGCAGCGGCACCACGGGATCGTCGCGGGCGATCTCGAGCCCGAACATGGCGCGCGTGAGGGCGGCCACCACCCGGCCTGTTTCAGCCTCGAACCCCGGCGCCGGCTTGATCTCGATATTCATCCAGATCCCATGCGCCTGGCAAAACGCCACGAACTGCGTAAACAGCGGCACCGGCTCGCCCTTGAACTGCGCGCCAAACCAGCTGCCCGCATCCATCGCCACCAGCTCGGCGGCGTCATAGTCGAACACATTGCCCGACCCGGCAATCGTGCGCCCCAGATAAGGATCGTGCATCACCACGGGCACGCCATCGCGCGCCAGCATGACGTCAAACTCCACGGCGTGAAAGCCATGGTCGAGCCCGCACTGCAGGGCTGCGATGGTGTTTTCAGGCGCCAGCTTGCCGCCGCCCCGATGGGCAAGAAATGTTGGGTAGGTCCACATGCCGCCACATTAGCATCATTGGCGCGCCGCCGTCTTGAAGCGGCGCCGGTATTCGGCCGGCGAGTGCCCCACCAGGCGCTTGAACAGCGTGCCGAAGGTGGCCACGTCGCCGTAGCCCACCTTTGCCGTCACTTGCGCCACGCTCTGGCTGGTCGACTCCAGCAGCAGCTTGGCCTTGCCGATGCGCGCCTGCTGCAGATGGGCCAGCGGCGAGATGCCGGCATCGTCCTTGAAGCGGCGCAGCAGCGTGCGCGCGCTGACATGGAAGACTTGTGCGAGCGCCTTCAGGTCGTAGGGTTCGGCCACGCGCTCTTCGAGCCACCCGGCGACCTGCGCACCAAAAGTGCCGGACGGACGGGCCAGCATGCGGCTGTCGATGTACGGCGCCTGGCTGGCGCGCCGGTCGTCGAGCAAGGCCATCCTGGCCACCGCGCGCCGCACTTTGGGACTGGCGGCCTTGCCGATCAGGTGCATGGCCAGATCGAAGGTGGCGCTGAACGAACCGGTGGTGGTCACGCCGCCGTCCTCGACCAGCAAGGCGCCGGCGTCGACGTCGGCTTCGGGAAAACGCTGCGCCAGGTCCGCGGCGAACAGCCACGAGGTGGTGGCGCGGCGCGCGTTAAGCAAACCGGCCTCGCCGAGCAGGAAGGCGCCCACGCACACGGCGGCCACCGGCGTGCCCTTGGCAAAAGCGCGCCTGACATAGGCCGTTTCCGGCGCCAGGCGGCGCAACGGCTGCAGGCAGCTGGCGCGGTCGCTCAGTTCCATGCCGGGGATAACCAGCAGGTCGGGACGCGCGCGCGGCGCGCGCCGGGTACCGATGCGCAGGCCGCCGGCGGCCGTGGCGTCGGCGCCCGTCAGGCTGATCACCGTCACCTCGAACAGCGGGGCCGAGGCCGCGCCCTCCAGCGCCTGCGCCACCCGGTTGGCCACCAGCAGCGTGTCGCACAGGCCGAAGATCTCCATGCCCATGCAGCCGTCGTAGGCAAGTACTGCTATGCGCGTCGTTTTCATGCTGGCGATAATGCCATATTTTTTAGCGATATCGCCACTTTTTTATTTGGCGCCTCGAGCCCAGAATGAACTTCTGATCAACCAAGGAGAACCATGATGCGCCTCTCAATCATTCTGTTTGACGGTTTTACCGCCCTCGACGTCGTCGGCGGCTACGACGTGCTGGCCAACCTGCCCGGCATGGAAGTCGAATTCGTCGCGGCCAAGTGCGGCCTAGTGGCCGTCGATACCGGCTGGCTGGGCATGCAGGCGTGCAAAACGTTCGACCAACTGGAAGCGACCGACATCCTGTATGTTCCGGGCGGCCCGGGCGTGGAGGCGGCACTGGCCGATGATGCCCTGCTCGCGTGCGTGCGGCGCATATCGGCATCCTGCGCCTGGACCGTGAGCGTTTGCAACGGCGCCGAAATCCTCGGCGCGGCCGGCCTGCTGGAAGGCAAACAGGTGACTACCAACTGGTTTGCGCGCGACAAGGTGGCGGCGTACGGCGCGCGCGTAGTCAAGCAGCGCTATGTACGCGACGGCCAGTTGGTGACCGGTGCGGGCGTCTCGAGCAGCATCGACACCGGCCTGTTCCTGGCAGGCTTGCTGGCCGGCGAAGAAGTGGCCAAAACCATCCAGCTTGGCATTGAATACTATCCGGATCCGCCCTTTGGCAACGGCACGCCGGACGAACAGCCGGCCGCGCGCCAGCAAATGATCGCTGCGGCCGAACGCGGCGGCGTCAAACGCCTGGCGGCGCGCCGGATTCCCTTTCAAGGAGCGTGACCTTGCAGATCACCCAACTGCGCAACGCCACCATCATCATCCACAGCGGCGCCCACCACATCCTGGTCGATCCGATGCTTGGCGCAAAATACAGCTTGCCGCCACTGCGCGTCTTCGACGGCAAGCGCGAGCGCAATCCGATCCTCGACTTGCCCCCTGGCGCCGCCGGCGCGCTCGAGCAGGTGACGCACTGCCTGATCACCCACTGCCAGAAGGGACACTTCGACCATCTCGACTACGAAGGAAGGCGCTTTTTGCGCGAGCGCCGCATCCCGGTGACCTGTACCGCGCACGATGCCGGCTACCTTGCCAGGCGCGGCCTCGATGCGCAGCCGCTGGCGCCGGACAGCAGCACGCCCCAACCCTTCCTGAACGGGACCATTCAGACGGTCCGCTGCACCCACGGGCGCGGCTGGATTGGAGCGCTGATGGAACACGGGGTCGGTTACCTGATTGCGCTGCCCGGCGAGGGCACGCTGTACCTGGCCGGCGACACGATCCTCTCAAGCGCCGTGTGCCAAGCCGTCGAGCGCTACCAGCCGGACATCTGCGTGGTGCCGGCGGGCGGGGCGCGCATGGACCTGGGCGGCGAGATCATCATGGGTCCGGACGAGGTGATTGCATTTGCGAAAATGGCGCGCGGCACGGTAGTGGCCAACCACCTGGAAGCGCTCAGCCATTGCCCGCCCACGCGCGCGGCCCTGGCTGCGGCGGCGCAGGCGGTCGGCGTGGGCGCGCGCCTGCGCATTCCGGCCGACGGCGAGCGGCTCTCGTTCTGATCAAGCGCGCTGCAGGATCGACAGCGGCGAAGCCAGGTAAACGAACAGCGCGCTATTGAGCAGCACGGTGAACCAGAAGCGGCTTTTGAAGGATTGCTTGTTCGACTTGTGGCGCAGCAGCTTCTGGGCCACGACCGCGCCTGGCCAGCCACAGGCCAGGCCCAGCAACAACAGCGTATTTTCCGACGTGCGCCAGCGCCCCGCTTTGGCCGCCGACTTGTCGAGCGCGTACATCGCAAAGCACACCAGGCTCGCCACGAGGTACAGCGCGCCCACCAGCGGCGGCAACGCCCACAGGTGCACTGCGGCGGCGAAGATCACTGCAAAGATGACGAGGGCGAGAAGTCGCATAACGAATATTGATTATCGGAAACTTCGAGTTTCGGTGTTTAAGGAAATTAAGTCCAAGTATTTCCCGATGGAAAAATCCGAACAGCTTCCCCGGCGCAACGGTTTGAACCCGGGCGGCGAATATCCCGGGTATGTGCGTTTGCGAACGGATAACGTTGTCTTTCCAGCCTACTCTGCCGCATCGACGACGCGCTCATCACAGCAAGACGCGGATTTTTATTGCACACGGGGGAGCTCCACATGGCATTCGATTTAGGTAATTTACTGCAACAATATCTGGGCGGCGCTCACACCACCAACGCTGGCCGCGCATACGACGATTTCGACCAAGTCGCACAAAATGCACCGCGCGAGGCGATGGCCCAAGGCGTGACCGAGGCACTGCGATCGGACCAGACGCCGCCGTTCCCGCAAATGGTCAGCCAGCTGTTCGACAAGAGCGACTCCACGCAGCGCGCGGGCATGCTCAATCAACTGCTGCGCGGCATGGGTCCCGGCATCCTCAGTTCCATCGCCGGTGGTGCGCTGGGCAACCTGTTTCACGGTAACGAGGCGCCAGCGGCAATTACGCCGGCCCAGGCTGATGCAATGACGCCCGAGCAAGTCAAGGAATTGGCGGAACACGCCGAAAAAGCCAACCCCAGCATTGTTGACCGCATGGGCGCTTTTTACGCAGAAAATCCGACGCTGGTGAAAACCATCGGCGGCGCGGCACTTGCCATCGTTCTCGGCCGTATCGCCGAAGGCATGAAGAACTAAACTGCTTTTTCATCAAGCCAGTTTTACATCAAATCAGTTTTACACCAAGCCACTCTTACAACAACACACAAAGGCATATCATGGGCATCCTCAGCAATATCTTCCACAAAATCTTCCCTTCGTCGCATCCTGCCGTGCAGGCGCCAGCGCCAACGGCCACAGTCGGTCAGGCAGCACCGTCAGCCCCGTCGGCACCGCCGCCGGTAGCGGCAATTGACCAGGTAGATGTCGAGCAGATTCTGAACGGCATGCCGCAAGCATCGTCGCTGAACTGGAAGTCGTCAATCGTCGACCTGCTCAAGCTGCTCGACCTCGACAGCAGCCTGCAGTCGCGCAAGGAATTGGCCGCCGAACTGCACTACACCGGCGACACCAGTGACTCGGCTTCGATGAATATCTGGCTGCACCGCCAGGTCATGAACAAGCTGGCGGCCAACGGCGGCAAAGTGCCGGCCGACCTGAAGGACTAATTTCTAGTCAGGCATCCCGGCTTTGCCGGGCGTGCCGCATGAGAAACAGAAACGCGCAAAGGCTCCTTTGCGCGTTTTGCATTGGGGGCAGCGCTCGAACAGGCCAATGCCGCAATGGGGACAAAAGTCGAGCGCAGGGTCCTTCAGGTCAACCGGGCGTTCACACCCAGGGCACACCGACTTGGCCAGGCGGGTGTAGACCATGTCGTAATTGAGCGTTTCGCGGCGCTGCACTTCCGGCATCGCTTCGGCCGCCTTTTGGCGCGCCAGGTAGCGCTGCAGCGACAAGATGGCATAGCGCCCCGCCACCACCGTGAGCACGATGCCGGCAATATAGCGCACATAGCCGCCGTAGCTTGGCAGGTAGGGCACCAGCTCAACAAAAAACGCAAACAGCGCAAAGAAAATGAAACCCCAGACGAAAGGCCAGTAGGTGCTGCCGCGCTTTTTGGCGAACAGCCAGCCGGCACCCAACAGCAGGGGCAGCGTGAGCACCAGGCGATACAGGAAAACGCGCAGTTCCTTGAGCTGGTAGGCGCGCGCCAGCGCTTGCTGCGCGGGTTTGAGCGCTTCATCCATTTGAGCACTGGCGCGCTCGCCTGCCTGACGCGTGTCAAGCAATGCCTGGTCTTGCGTTTCGACCTCGGCCAGCGCGCTGCGTTCCACTGTCTTGACGGCCTCCAGGCCGCGCGTGCGGGCAATCAGGTCAGGATCTTGATCGGGGCGCATGGTGGCCTGGCGCGTGGCAATCCAGTTGCTGAAAGTTTCCTGTGCCAGGCGCGAGTTGGACTTGGCAACTTCCAGTTTCTGGGCAGCCTGTTCGCGCCGGGCGGTGACGGTTTCAGTACGTTTTTGTGCCAGCTCCATCGCTGCCGTGAGTTGCCGGTGCGTGGCCGGATCGAGAAATTGCTCAACTGTCAGCGGCTGTTCCACGTCCCACAGGTTTTCGACTACCTTGCCGCCCAGGCCGATGAGGAAGGCGGCGAAAGCGAATGCAACCAGCCACAGGCCGCGCTGCATCCATTTTTGGGTCAGTCGTAATCCTTTGCTCATGATGAACTCCTTGTAGTGAAGGCTGTATCATGGGCTTGCGCACGCGGGAACGCCAGTGGCGCGGCAAAAGCAGCACGGCGGTGTACAAGGAGGGGAGGATGGTGATACTGCGCCCCCGGTTGCGAGGGTGTTGCAGAAGGGGCGACAGTGCGGCGGAGCCACATCGTCTTCGCGCAGGCGGCGCAGCGACGTAACTCTGCTGCGCTTTCGCCCTTGTTTGCGACGGCCTCATGCCAGAGGCCGCGCAATGCATTGCAAGATCAGATTACACGAACAGCTTGTCGTAAGCCGCCAACAAGGTCTGGTGCATGGCGCTGCCCTGCATGTCGGGTCCCAGCGTCTCGAGCCCGAAGAAGCGCTCGCTGCGGTCGAGCAACGCCTCGGCCTGGCGTACCGTGTCGGCGCCGTACAGCATGACCATCGAGCGGCGGTAGTTATCCACATCGTCCACGTTCAGGATGCTCTCGATGCAGCGGTACACCAGGCGCCGCGCCGGGGCCAGGTCCTTGAAGTGGTGAATCCAGTCGCAGCCTTCCAGGATCCCGTCCTGGTCGCCCACCGCCAGCGACAGCAAAGTCTTCAGTTCGCCAACGCGCAACTGCTTCCACGGGGTGCCGAGGGGAATGGCCAAGCCCAGGATTTCCCACAGCGGCCGCTCATCGTTGACATTCATCGTCTGCAGCAATTCCAGCAGCTCGGCGCAGTCGTCTTCGGTGAGCTCGTTCAGGCGCACCAGCTTGGGACGGATGGCATTGCCGATGCTATTGTTTTCCCACTCCAGGTCTTCCACTGGATAAATTTCCGAGAACCCTGGCACCAGGATGCGGCAGCTGTAGGCGCCCTGCTCGCTGAAGTCGGCCACATAAATATCCTTGTCTTCGCCATGCAGGCAATCGACCAGCCAGTGGTAGTCTTCTTCCGTCGTGTTGCTAAAATTCCAGTCCACGAAGGGGAAATCAGGCTTGTCGCCCATGAAATTCCAGCTGATCACGCCGCTTGAATCGACGAAGTGAATCTCGAGGTTGGCGACGGCGTTGATTTCATTCATGTCGAAGCCAGGCTCGGGGAAGCCTTCCAGCGAGTCGAGGGCGCGGCCCTGCAACAGTTCGGTCATGGCGCGTTCCAGCGCGATCTCAAAACGGGGGTGCGCGCCGTAGCTCGAAAATACGCCCTGGTCTTTGGGGTGCACCAGCGTCACGTTCATCACCGGATACTTGCCGCCCAGCGAGGCATCCTTGACCAGGATGCCGAAACCGGCCTTGCGCAAGCCGGCGACACCGGCTTGGATATTCGGAAAGCGCGCAATCACGTCGTCCGGCACTTCGGGCAGGCACAAGCCTTCGCTGATGATGCGGTATTTGATCTGGCGCTCGAAAATTTCGGAAATCGCCTGGCTGCGCGCTTCCATCATCGTATTGCCCGCCGCCATGCCGTTGCTGACATACAGGTTGCCGATGATATTTACGGGGAACAGGGTTTCGGCGCCATCTCGCAAGCGTATGTATGGCAAGGCGCAAATACCCCGCTCGACGTTGCCGGAATTTAAGTCAACCAGCACTTCGGCATCGATCTCGCCGTCGGGATTGTAAAAAGCGTGCAATTCGGGATTGAGGATTTCCGCCGGCCACGCGCCGTCTTCGGCGCGCGGAAACCAGCGCTCTTGCGGATAGTGCACGAACGGACGGTTGGCGCGCGTTTCGCCCAGGTTGAAGTGGGTCCAGAAATAATGCGTGCCCAGGCGCTCGAAAAATTCGCCGTAGGCGCTGGCGCGCGCCGCCAGTTCGGTTGCGCCCTTGCCGTTTGAAAACAACATCGGACAATCGTTGTCCTTCATGTGGGTTGACCAGATGGCGTCCACTTCATGCAGCAGCGACGACTCGTTAAGCTTGAAACCGCGCGCGGCCAGCTTGGCCTGCATGATCTCGATGGTGGATTCAAGGGCGGCGTCTTTGCCTGGAATGAAGGTTTGCATGCGAATTTCTCGGTGAGATAGGACAGAGGGAAAGCGGACAAAAGGCGTACCGCATCATACAGCAAGGCCAAGGGCTGCTTGCGCTTTCGCTGCGCTGCGTCAGCAAAACGGCCATCCGGACGCGATCTCTCGACAGTGAGCCGAACTTTCCCGTTTTAATGCATCTCTAATTTTTAAGGTTTCCATTCAATTACTGTGGGTGAGTTCCATGCATGCAAAACCATCCCTTCTGCATACTGCGCCGCTGCAACTTTGGGGCGGTCTCGAGTGCACTGTCAACCGCGTGCAAGACGAGTACTTCAGCCAGATCGACCGCAACGGCCATGCGCAGCGCAGCTGCGACATCGAGCGTTTCGCCTCGCTCGGCATCCAGGCCATTCGTTATCCCGTGCTGTGGGAACGCACGGCGCCCAATGGCCTTGCCGCGGCCGACTGGAGCTGGCCGGACCAGCGCCTGCCGGCACTGCGCGCAGCCGGCATCGCCCCCATCGTCGGACTGGTGCACCACGGCAGCGGCCCGGCGCACACCAGCCTGGTGGACCCCGCATTCGCCAGCGGCCTGGCCGACTACGCCGGCGCCGTCGCGCAGCGCTATCCCTGGGTCACGCATTACACTCCCGTCAACGAACCGCTGACCACCGCCCGCTTTAGCGGCCTGTATGGGCTGTGGTATCCGCACGGGCGCAGCAACGCGCTGTTCCTGCGCGCCCTGCTGGTCCAGTGCAAGGCGATCGTGCTCTCCATGCAGGCCATCCGCAAGGTCAATCCGCACGCCATGCTGGTCCAGACCGACGACCTGGGCAAAACCTACAGCACGCACGAGCTGCGCGACGTAGCCGAGTTCTACAACGAGCGGCGCTGGCTGGCCTGGGATCTTCTATGCGGCATGGTCGGCCCCGACTATGGCCTGTGGCCGTATCTTACCGCCAGCGGCATCGCCCCGACCGAGATCCTCTGGTTCCGCGACAACCCGTGTCCGCCGGACATTATTGGCGTCAACTATTACGTGACTAGTGAGCGCTGGCTCGACCACCGCGCCGAGCGCTACCCCGAGCATTTTCGTGGCAGCGCCGACGGGCGCGCCTGCGCCGATATCGAAACCTCGCGCGCGCTGGCCACGCCGACGGCCGGCATCGGTCCCCTGCTCGACGAAATCTGGGACCGTTACCGCATCCCGCTGGCCGTCACTGAAGCGCATATCGACGCCAACCGCGAAGACCAGTTGCGCTGGCTGCTTGAAATCTGGGAAGCGGGCCAGCAGGCCAGGCGCAACGGCGTCGACGTGCTTGCCGTCACCGTATGGGCGCTGCTTGGTTCCTTCGACTGGAACAGCTTGGTGACCGCCGCCAAAGGCTATTACGAGCCGGGGCCGTTCGACGTGCGCTCCCCGCTGCCGCGCCCCACGGCACTGGCCGGGATGATGCGCGAACTGGCTTGCGGCCAGGCGCCGTCCCACCCTGTCTTGCGCGGCCAGGGCTGGTGGCGCCGCGCGGGCCGCTTCCTGTGCCCGCCGGTCGCCACCGCCGAAGCGCTGACCTCGATCTCGGCCGACGGCCACCTGACCGTCGGCACTGCCGTTGCGCCCATCCTGATCACCGGCGCCACAGGTACGCTGGGGCGCGCGTTCGCGCGTATCTGCCACAAGCGCAATCTGGCTTACCGTTTGCTCAGCCGTAAGGACATGGACATTGCCGACCAGGACTCGGTGGAGCAGGCGCTCGCCAAGTACCAGCCGTGGGCCATCATCAACGCCAGCGGCTACGTACGGGTGGACGACGCCGAACGCGACATCGAGCGCTGCTTCCGCGAAAACGTGCAGGGCCCGGCCGTGCTGGCGAGCGCCTGCGCCCGCCACGGGGTGCACCTGACCACGTTTTCCAGCGACCTGGTGTTTGACGGCCAACAACTGTCGCCCTATCACGAGGACGATACCGTCTCGCCGCTCAATATTTATGGGCACAGCAAGGCGGCGGCCGAACAGATCGTGCTGGACCAGCACGCGGGCGCGCTGGTCGTGCGCACCAGTTCCTTTTTCGGCCCCTGGGACAATTACAATTTCCTCACGCAAGTGCTCAACACCCTGGCGCGAGGCGCGCCTTACACGGCCGCGAGCGACCTGACGGTGTCGCCCACCTACGTCCCCGATCTCGTGCACGCCTGCCTCGATTTGATTATCGACCGCGAGGCTGGCGTCTGGCACCTGACCAACGGCACCGCGCTGACCTGGGTCGAGCTGGCCGGCAAGGCTGCGTTGCTGGCGGACATAGACACCAGCCGGCTTGAAGAACGGCGCGCCGCCGACTTTCACTTTCAGGCGCGGCGGCCGTACTACAGCGCGCTGGGCAGCAAACGCGGCATCCTGCTGCCCCCGCTCGACAACGCCATCGCGCGCTTCATCGACCTGCGTGCCGCACCCGAGGAAGTCGCGGAGTTGCTACATACTGCCGAGACGCGGCAGGGGGCCGGGACTGCGCAGCGGCAAGTGGGATAGCAGCGCGCCGGGCTGTCGCAAAAGGTGTAACGCTCAAGAATACGACGGCGCTGCCTGGTGTGAGCGTGCTGCAGCGAGGAACGTAGGTCGGATAAGCGTTAGGCCTGGCTGCGCCTTGCACTTCCACCCATCTCGAAGCGCATGCATTCCCTGCGGACTGCGCCTTTTCCTGCTCCACTACCGACGTGTTACAGGTGCGATCAAGATGTTATTTTATACAACATTACGGGCTATACTACGTTTTCACTACGCCCAAGGAAACCCATGCGCCGCGCTCTCGCGTTTGTCCTCGCCATCCTGTTCTGCCTTCCCGCATCGGCAACCGGGCCTGGCGAGCGCGTCCAGTTCGCCTTCCACAGCCACTTTCTGCTCAACCTGCATCACTTTTTATTCGATAACGCCACCCTCGGCAAATTTGGTCCCCGGGCCGAATGGCAAGCCGTCACCGATCCATTCGAGCGCGCCGGTCTCGAACAAGCAGCCGCCTACTACCGCAACACCTACGCGCGCAGCGATGTTTTCGATCCTGACATGGACCGGGTCAAGCTGGCCTTGAGCCGCGCTCCCGACGCGCAGCGCAGCGTGGCCGGCCTGGCCCTGCCGCCGGCCCTGGCAGGCGCCCTCGAGCGCGCCGCCCCGCTCTACGCACGCACCATCTGGCCCATCCACGACAGCGCCAACCGGCGCTGGATCCGGCAAGCACGCGCCCTCGACGCCGTTTTCGGGCAACAGTTAAAAACTGGCATCGAAGGCCACCTCCATCGCACATTTCCCGCCAGTCCCGCGCGGGTGGACGTCGTCTTCCACACGGGCGAGCACAGCGGCGCCTACACATCCGACGACGACCCCATGCAAACTATCATGCCCAGCGCGCGCACCGACTACCAGGGCCTGGCGGCGCTCGAAATGCTGTACCACGAGGGGGCGCACATGCGCGTGAACGGGGCCGTGATCGACGCCATCAACGCCAGCCTGGCGGCGGCCGGGCGAGCGCCAAACCGAGCTCTCTGGCACGCCGTGCACTGCTACACGGTGGGCGAAACGGTCAAGTCCGTCCTCAAGGCGCGCGGGGTCGACTACACTCCTTACGCCGACCAGGCCGGCATCTACCAACGCGGCTCATTCAAGACCAGCGCGCCTTTGCTGGCCATCTGGCGACGGCACATGACGCGCGAGATCAGCTTTCAGGACGCGATCGACGGCATGACGGCCGCCCTGCCCCCGCCGTAACGGACAGTACTATAGCCCGTGCTATAAAATGCCGGCGACACCAACCGCAGACCAGGACCGTCCGTGCAAGAGCAACATGCCTTCCCCTTTTTAAGGGAAATCCTCCTGTTTCTGACGCTGGCAGGCATCCTGATTCCCACGCTGGCGCGCCTGCGCATCAACCAGGTGCTGGGATTTTTGGCGGTGGGCGCCGCGTTCGGGCCCTTTGGCCTGGGCTTGTTCGCGGCCGACATCAGCTGGCTCGGCTACCTGACGTTCCCGCGCGCCGAAGGCGTGGTCGCCCTGGCAGAACTGGGCGTCATGTTCTTGATGTTCATGATCGGCCTCGAACTGTCGGCTGCGCGCCTGTGGTCCTTGCGGCGTTGGGTGTTCGGCGCCGGCACCGCGCAGGTGCTGGTCAGCGCCCTGCTGCTGGGCGCGATCACCTGGTTCATGGTCGGGCGCGTGGACACCGCCGTCATCGTCGGCCTGGTGCTCTCGCTTTCTTCCACCGCCGTCGTCATGCAACTGATGACGGCGCAGCACAGCACCAGTACCCCACTCGGCCAGGCCAGCTTTTCCGTGCTGATGCTGCAAGACCTGGCCGTGGTCCCGCTCCTGATCCTGATCGGCGCGTTGGGCGGCGGCGGCGGCGCCAGCCTGGGCACGCTCATTGCCATCGCCATGGGCAAGGCGGCGCTGGCCATCGCCCTGATCTACCTGGTGGGCGCTCGCGTGGTCCATCCGCTGTTTCGCGCCTTTGCCCGCCACCGCCAGCCCGACGTCTTCATGGCGCTGATCCTCCTGACCACGCTGGGCATCGCGGGCCTGTCGGCCGCCGCCGGCCTGTCGATGGCGCTGGGCGCACTGATCGCCGGCGTGCTGCTGGCCGAAACGGAGTTCAAGCACGAAGTCGAGCTGATGGTCGAGCCTTTCAAGGGGCTGTTGATGGGCCTTTTCTTCATGACCGTCGGGATGGGCATGGACGTGCGCCAGATCGCCGCCGCACCGCTGTGGCTCGCCGCCACCGTGTTTGGCCTGATCGGCATCAAGGCGTGCGTGGTCGCACTGCTGTTCAAGCTGGGCGGCCTGCCCTGGGGCCGCGCGATCGAAGGCGGCCTGCTGCTTGGCCAAGGTGGCGAGTTCGCCTTTATCGTGATCGGCTACGCCACCGCCGGCAAATT
Organism: Massilia sp. TSP1-1-2; assembly: GCF_049896185.1. NCBI lineage: Bacteria > Pseudomonadati > Pseudomonadota > Betaproteobacteria > Burkholderiales > Oxalobacteraceae > Massilia > Massilia sp. TSP1-1-2. The sequence continues at coordinate 99,644 of NZ_JAFCTU010000001.1, read as the reverse complement.
GATCGACCCGGCACTGGGACAGATGATCATGCTGGCCGTGGGCCTGTCCCTGTTCGTCACGCCGCCGCTGGCGCGGCTCGGACGCGCGCTCGCCGAGCGCTGGGAGACCAGCGAACAGCACGCGGCCGCGCTGCTCGACCATGCGCAGCTCGACTCGGCCCGCGGCCACATCATCATCGCCGGTTTTGGACGGGTCGGCCGCCAGCTGGCCAAGCTGCTGACCGAACAGGGCATCGCCTTTGTCGCTTTTGAAAACGATGCGCGCCTGGTGGCCCGGCTGCGCGCCGAAGGCCTGCCCGTCTTTTTCGGCGACGCCTCGCGCGCCGAACTGCTGCGCCGGGTGGACGCCGGCAGTGCCACCGCCATCGTGCTGACGATGGATCACGCCGCGTCGGCCTTGCACGCGGTGCGCGGCATCCGGCGCGAGTTTCCCGAAGTGCGCCTGTACGCGCGCTCGCGCGACGAGAAGCACGCCTGCGCGCTCAAGCAGGCCGGCGCCACCATCGTGGTGCCCGAAACGCTGGAAGCGAGCCTGCAGCTGTCAGCCTTCGTGCTCGAGGCAACGGGTCTGAACGCGGCGCGCGTGGACGTCATCGTCGATGCCGAGCGCGACCTATTTCTGGCGCGCCTGGCGCGCGAAAGTCACCGCCCCCAGTGATATTATGAAGCCATGAGATCGATCGCGACAACCATGTTGCTGGCGTGTGGCCTGCTCTTCGGATCAGCGGCGCGCGCGGAAGTCGTCAACGTCTACACCAGCGCCAATTTTGCGCCCCTGATGCTGGGCGACGGGCGCGGCATCTATCCTGACCTGGTCAGTCACATGAACAGCCTTCACCTGGAGGGCTACACCTTCAGCTTGCGCTACCTGCCGCGTCGGCGGCTGCAGGTCAAGCTCGAGGAAGGCTCGCTCGACGGCATTGTGATTGGCATGATGCCCGAATGGCTGGCCGACCCCGCGCAGGAAAAATACCTGTGGACGGCGCCCTTTGCAACCGACCGCTTCGTCCTGGTGTCGCTTGATTCCCGGCCGCCTGCTTCCCGGCCGCTAGCCCCGCTGGTGCCGCGGACGGCCCCGACGCAGTGCAAGCCAGGCGCGTTCGCCGGCGCCAGCGTGGGCGTCACCACCGGCTACGTCTACCCTGGCCTGGACGACTGGTTCGCCTCCGCGCACCTGCAGCGCAGGGACGGCGCCAGCGACGAGAAGAACATTGAAAAACTGCTGCTCGAGCGGGTCGACTGCGTCATCGTCGCCGAATCGATGGCGCGCTACTTCATGCGCACCCATAAGCTGAACGCGCGCCTGCGCATCGTCCCGATGCCCGGCCCCGGCACCGAGCGCCGCTTCCTGGTGCAGCACCGCGACGAGCGCCTGTATGAAGTGTTGGCGCCCGCCGTGCGGCGCCTCAGGGGAGACGCCGCGTGGCGCCGCGCCAGCGTGGCCTACGAATAGAACTGCGCGCAGGTGCAAGTACGGTCCCAGTACGTTGCAAGTACGCTGCAAGTAACTGCAAACAAGCTAGTCAAGCACGCGCCGAGCTGCCTCGCAGCCCCACCACGCCGCTTCCTCGAAAACAGAAAACCCGGTCAGATCGGCATGCGCGAAAACAATCGCGCCGTCCGCCTCGCGCAAAGCCTTCAGCCCCGCATTACTGCGAAAATGCGGCAACGGCGCCGCCATCGCGTGGCCGCGCAGGGTAATGTCGACCCGCTCCACGCACGGCGCGAACTTGATGCCGTACGCGGCCTTCAGGTCGGCGCTGGCCAGCGCCACCAGGTCGCGCGCGCTCGCTTCCTGCATCCACTTGCGCGCTTCCAGCGCGCTGCGGTCCGACAGCGCGACGTAGGCGCTGAACACGGTTTTTGAAGGCGGCGCGGCGCGAATGTCCTGATGCGTCGAGACCACGTAGCCCAGCCCCGGCTCCTGGTAGACGACGTTGTCCCATGACAGCGGGGCCGCCGGCAGTTCGGCCGGAAAAGCCTTCATCAAGAAATTCGCCACCAGCCACGGCGCGTAGGTCGGCATGTGCCGCTTGGCGTCAAAGCCCAGGGCGCCGATGTTCTCGACCACGCGCGCGGCCACGTGCAGCGGCATTGCGCAAATCGCCTTGCGCGCGCGGACCAGATACGACTTCGCCACGCCGCCGTCCAGCGTAAAGCACAGCGCCTCCACGCCGCTTGCGGTGCGCTTGAGCGAAGCTGCGGTGCCGGCGCGGCGCGCAATGCTTGACGCGGCGGCCAGTTGCTCGGCCAGCGGCTGCATCCCGCCCGGCCAGGTCAGCCACGCGCCGCTGCCCGCGTTGGCGGCCTGCCCGCGCCGGCTGCAAAAATAATGCAGGCCGGCCCACGCCGAGACCTTGTCGTAGCGGGTGCCGTAGTCGTCGCGGCAGCAGTAATTGAGGTACCAGTGCAGCGTGGGCGAGCGGTAGCCATTTTGCTCCAGCCAGGCGCGCAGCGTGATCCGGTCCAGTGCATCGATCGCCGGATGGCTGGCTGAACGCACCGCAGGGAAGGCAAACACATGGCCGCCACCGGCGCCGCGCAACTGGCGCAGCCGTTCCAGTTCCGCGAAAAAACGCGCGTGCTCGGCCAGTTCGTGCGGCGCCACGCCCGCGCTGGGAATGATCCCTTCCTGCCACGCGCCCTTGTACAGCAGCCGCTCCTCGGGGCCGTGCAGCAGCAGGCGTTCGTCGTAGTGGGGCTTTTCAGCCAGGGCGTCGCCGGTGATGATGCCAAGGTCGGACAGCATCTCGCGCACGTACGCCATCTCGGGCGAAGGCAGCGGCAGGTAATGCGCGCCGGTGGGGTACGCCAGGTCGCCAAAGCGGGCGCCGGCGGCGTTCCCGAACGGTTGCGGGCCGTCGATCATCAGCGCGCCTGCGTGGCCCAGTTTGTTCAGCTGCCAGGCGGCGGCCAGGCCCGCCATGCCGGAGCCAAGGATGACGACGTCAAGGTCGACCACCTCGGTTGGTGCCGGCAGCGCGCAGCGCTCGCGCAGGAAGTGGCCCTCGGCGCGGCCCGGATAGTGCAGCGTGGGCGTGATCTCCTGCCAGCGGTAAAAGCCGGCGCCGGTCACGGCAGCCGCGCCCGCGCCGCCCGCCAGCGCGATAAACGAACGCCGGTCCATCAGCGGATCACCTGGCGCCAGTCGTTCTCGAACTGGTGCACCAGGGACTGCGTGTTCAGGCGGTTGGGCTCGAGCGCGCGCGGCTGCATGTCGGGCGGGAAGGCAAACATTTCGCGCGTAGTCGCTTGGTTCAAAAAGCGCATCGGCAGCCGGTAGCTTGTAGGCGGCGCGTATTGCCGCTGGGGCGAGGCCAGGATGAAGCCCCACTCGCCAAACGACGGCACGTAGGCGTGGTAAGGCCAGGTATGCATGCCCACTTCGCGCAGCGTGGCGTCGATGGTCCAGTAAGCGTTGGGCGCGAAAAACGGCGACGTCGACTGCACCACCACCAGGCCGTTGGCGGCCACGTGCTTTTTAAGGATGCCATAGAACGGCACCGAATACAGCTTGCCGAGCGCGAAACTGGACGGGTCGGGAAAGTCGACGATGGCCGCGTCGAACATCTGGTCCGTGTTCTGCAGCCAGATCGCCGCGTCCGCATTGATCACCGTCACGCGCTTGTCGGCGAACGAACCCGCGTTCAGCTTGACCAGTTCGGCCCGCGTGGTAAAGGCGGCGGTCATGGCCGGGTCCAGGTCGACCAGGGTGACGTGCGTGATGTTCGGGTAGCGCAAAATCTCGCGCAAGGCCAGGCCGTCGCCGCCGCCCAGCACCAGCACCCGGCGCGCCCACGGCAGCGCTTCAAGCGCGGGATGCACCAGCGCCTCGTGGTAGCGGTATTCGTCGCGCGAGGAAAACTGCAGGTTGCCATTGATGAAAAGGCGCGTGTCGTCCTTCCATTTGGTGATCACCAGGCGCTGGTACGGGGTCGTGGTGGAATACACTACCTGGTCGCCGTACAGGCCATGCTCGCCCCACTGCACCATGCGATCCGAGGCCACAAAGCCGGCCACCAGCGCGGCCATCACGGCGCATGCGCGCAGCACGCGCGCGCCGGTGTCGGCCAGTTCATGGCGAAAGGCGTACAGCGTCCACATGGCCACGCCCACGTTGAGCATCCCGAACAGGAAACCGGTACGCACCAGTCCGAGCTGGGGCGCGAGCACCAGCGGGAACAGCAGCGACACCGCCAGCGCGCCCAGATAGTCGAACGTCAGCACGCGGCTGACCAGGTCATTAAAGGCAGTGTCGCGCGCGTTCAGGGCGCGCATCACGAGCGGCACTTCCATGCCCACCAAAGCGCCGATCATGAACACCAGTACGTAGAGCAGCGTGCGAAACGGCGCCGTGGCCCAGGCAAAGGTCATGAACAACAGCGCCGCCGACACGCCGCCCACCAGGCCGACCGCCAGTTCAATGTCGATGAAGCGCGCCAGTACGTCTTGCTCGCGCACGTATTTGGAGAAATGCGCGCCGACGCCCATGGCGAACAGGTAGCAGCCGATGATGGTGGAAAATTGCAGGATCGAGTCGCCCAGCAGATAGCTCGACAGCGCCCCGGCGATCAGCTCGTACGCCAGCCCGCACGAGGCGACCACGAACACGGAAAGAATGAGAATTCGTTTGGTCATCGATGGTCTTTTGCTCTAAGATTCCGTGGTGCTATCATTTTGTCTATTCTACTTGGGGAGTGCCGCGTGCCCGCCATCCTAAACTATCTGCTCCACCTCGCAACGGCAGTCGCCATGGTGATGGTGTTTTTTGTCATCTACACGCGCTTAACGCCCTACGACGAAGTCATGCTGATCCGCGGCGGCAACCACGCGGCGGCCCTGTCGCTGGGCGGCACGCTGATCGGCTTTGCCTTGCCGATTTCGTCGGCCCTGCTGCACACGCCTGACTACTACAATTTTCTTGGCTGGGCCGGCGGCGCCATGCTGATCCAGGTGCTGGTGTTCCATGTCACCACGCGCCTGCTCAAGATGTCGAAAGACCAGATCGAGGCCGACAACGCGGCCTTCGGCGGCCTGCTCGGCGCCATCTCGGTGTCGATCGGCTTGATCAACGCCGGCTCCATTTCCTGACGCAGTTTTCACATCCCCCCCCCAGATATTCGCATCTCTTACAGGAGACTCTCATGTCACTTGGCTCATTCATCAAAAAGCAGTTTATCGACGTCTTGCAGTGGAACGAGGAGAGCGAGGGCGTACTCGCCTGGCGCTTTCCGATGCAGGACTTTGAAATTCAGAACGGCGCCATCCTCAACGTGCGCGAGTCGCAGGTCGCCGTGTTCGTCAACGAAGGCACGATCGCCGACGTGTTCGGTCCGGGCACCCACAAGTTGACCACGCAAACGCTGCCGGTGATGACCAACCTGCGCAACTGGGACAAGTTCTTCGATTCGCCGTTCAAGTCAGACGTGTATTACTTCAGCACGCGCGTGCAGACCGGGCGCAAATGGGGCACGCCGCAGCCAATCACGATCCGCGACAAGGACTTCGACATGATCCGGGTGCGCGCCTTTGGCATGTTCTCGTACCGGGTGGCCGACGCGCGCAAGTTTTTCACCGAGATCAGCGGCACGCGCGAAGTCTACTCGCGCGACGACGTCGAAGAGCAGCTGCGCGGCATCCTGATGTCGAGCATGGCCTCGTCGCTGGGCGGGGCAAATGTCGCCTTCCTCGACATGGCGGCCAACCAGGCCTTGATGGCGCAGCAGGTCAAGGGCGACCTGGCCACCGCCTTTGCCCGCTACGGCATTGGTCTGGATGAATTCAACGTCGCCAGCGTCAGCCTGCCCGAAGAGCTGCAAGCCGCGCTTGACGAGCGCATTTCGGCCGGCATGAAGGGCGGCCTGTCGGCCGACAAGATGGGCGGCTTCACCAAGTTCCAGGTTGCCAGCAGCATTCCGCTGGCCGCGCAGAACGAAGGCGGGCTGGCCGGCATCGGCGCCGGGCTGGGCGCAGGCGCCATGCTTGGGCAAGCCATGGCGCAGGGCATGAGCGGCGCGGCGCAGCCGGCAGTTCCGTCGGCCCCGGCAGCGCCGGCCGAAGTGTCGATCGAAGACCGCCTCACCAAGCTCAAGGGCATGCTCGACAAGGGGCTGATCTCGGCTGCCGATTACGACAGCACCAAGGCGGAGCTGCTCAAGAAACTGATCGGCTGACCGGCGCCCCATGCAGACAGTTTCCTGCCCGAGCTGCGGCGCGCCCGTTCAATTCAAGTCGCACGCCGCCGTCATGGCGGTGTGCGAATTCTGCCGCGCATCCATCCTCAAGGATGGCGATGCAGTCAAGGATGTGGGCAAGCTGTCGGCCGTGCTGGAAGACTACTCGCCGATCCAGATCGGCACCGCCGGCAGCTACGCGGGCCGCGGTTTTACCGTGGTCGGGCGCATCCAGCTGCGCTATGCCCAGGGCATGTGGAACGAATGGTACCTGCTGTACGACGACGCTAGCGCAGCCTGGCTGGGCGACGCCTCCGGCCAGTACACCATCACCACGGCGCGCCCAGCGAGCGGTCCCTTGCCCAGCTTCGACGAGATCGTGCCGGGTAATCTGTATCCGATCGGCAGCGAGCATTTCACCGCCGCCGACAAGCGCGAAGGCGAATGCATCGGCGGCCAGGGCGAGCTGCCGTTCCGGGTGGGCGACGGCTGGCGCATTCGCGCCGCCGATCTGCGCTGCGGCGCGGCGTTCATCACGCTCGACTACACGGACGGCGCGGTCCCGGTCGTCTACAACGGCAAGGCCGTCACGCTGCCTGAACTCACATGCCAGCTGCTGCGCAGCGATGAAGAAATCAAGGCCAGCGCCGGGCGCTATCGCGGCAAGCTTGATGCGCTTGACTGCCCATCGTGCGGCAGCGCGATCAGCTACCTGCCGGGCGTGACCACCAGTTTGGTGTGCCCGGCCTGTTCGGCGCAGCTCGACGCCGCCGGACCCGAAGCGCGCGTGCTGGCCGCCGGGGCCCAGGTCGAGGCCGTGATTTCATCGCTGGAACTGGGCGCCACGGCCAGCATCTCCGGCGAGCAGTACACCGTGATCGGGGCCATGGTGCGCGCCGACGACGAAGGCGCCACATGGACCGAGTACCTGCTGTACGGGACCAAGGGTGGCTTTTTCTGGCTGGTGGAAACCGACGAAGGCTGGTCGCGCGCGCAGGTGCTGGGCGACTGGCCGGCCTGGAATACACCGGCCGCAAGCAGCGCCACGCTCGGACAGGATCGCTACGAAAAACTGGTTGACTACGAAGCGACGGTGCGCTACGCCGCGGGCGCCTTTAACTGGCGCGTGACGGCCGGCGACAAGACGCGCGTGTATGAATTCAAGAAGAGCCAGGCTACGCTGTCGGCCGAACTGAGCGCCGAGGAGCTGACCTGGTCGCGCTCGACGCCGGTGGCCAACGACCAGGTGCTGGCGTGGTTCGGCAAGTCGGCCAAGGGCGTGTCCGCCGCGCCAAAGCAGCAGGCGGCATCGAATTACAGCACCCAGATGAAATTCGTCTGGTGGATCCTGGGCTTGAACGCGATTCCGCTGCTGGCCAATTTTGGCGGGACCTTCACCGTGCTGCTGCTTGCCTTGTTTGCCCTGTTTATCCCGGCCCCATTTTTCAAGAACGACGGTGACGATACATGAACAAAAAGTACTTTGTCTATTCAATCCTGGTCACCATCGTTACTACCTTGATCAACTGGAGCAGCATGAGCAACTCCTTTTCCTCGTCCAGCCGCGGCGGCAGCAGCTGGAGCTCGGGCAGCAGCGGTAGCAGCGGCGGCAGCTGGGGCGGCGGGGGCAGGCACAAATGACGCATCCGGCGCACCGGCCCGCCGGCACCCACCTGCTGGCCGATTTCTACGGCGTGGCCCGGGACCGCCTGACCGACTGCGCCCATATCGACGCCCTGCTGCGCGCGGGCGCCGATGCCGCCGGCGCGCGCATCCTGCACAGCCACTTCCACAGCTTTGGCGAAGCGATGGGCGTGACGGGCGTGCTGCTGCTGGCCGAATCGCACATTTCGATCCACACCTGGCCCGAATTCGGTTTCGCGGCCGCCGACATATTCATGTGCGGCTCGGCCCAGCCAAAGCTGGCGCTCGACGTGATGGAAGCGGCCTTCACACCGGCTTCAATCATCGTCCAGACGATCGCCCGCGGCGGAGCACTCCCGCTATAATTGCTGCCTGTTCAACTACCCAGACACGCTCACCATGACACCAGCTTTGCAAGCCATGCCCAAGGCGCTCGGCCACATCCGCGTACTCGATTTGTCGCGCGTGCTGGCGGGCCCCTGGTGTTCCCAGAACCTGGCCGACCTGGGCGCGGACGTCATCAAGATCGAGCGGCCCGGCGTGGGCGACGACACGCGCGCCTGGGGCCCGCCGTACGCCAAAGACGCCGACGGCAACGACACCACGGAAGCGGCCTATTATCTCGCAGCCAATCGCGGCAAGCGCTCCGTCACGGTCGACATTGCGAGCGCTGAAGGCCAGGCGCTGATCCGCGAGCTGGCGCTGCATGCGGACGTGGTCCTGGAAAACTACAAGGTCGGGCAGCTCAAGCGCTATGGCCTGGATTACGACTCGCTCAGGGCCATCAAGCCGGACCTGGTCTATTGCTCCGTGACCGGCTTTGGGCAGGACGGCCCGTACGCGCACCGCGCCGGTTACGACTTTCTGATCCAGGGCATGGGCGGGCTGATGTCGGTGACCGGCGAACGCGATGATTTGCCCGGCGGCGGACCGCAAAAAGCGGGCGTGGCGCTGACCGACCTGATGACCGGCATGTACGCCACCGTGGCCGTGCTGGCCGCCCTCACCCATCGCGACCGCACCGGCGAAGGCCAGCAGATCGACATGGCGCTGCTCGACACCCAGGTTGCGATGCTGGCCAACATGGGCAGCAACTACCTTAACAGCGGCAAGGCGCCCAAGCGCTGGGGCAATGCGCACGCCAACATCGTGCCCTACCAGACCTTTGCCTGCGCCGACGGCCATCTTATTGTCGCCACCGGCAACGACGGCCAATACCAGAAGTTCGTCGAGGCAGGTGGCCGGGCCGACCTGGGCGCGGACGCGCGCTTTGCCACCAACCCGCTGCGCGTGCAGCACCGCGACGTGCTGGTGCCGCTGCTGGCCCAGATGGTCAAGACGCGCACGCGCGCGCAGTGGATCGCGGACCTGGAAGTGGTGGGCGTGCCGTGCGGCCCGATCAACGACATCGGCGAAGTGTTCGACAACCCGCAAGTCAAGGCGCGCGGCGTGGCCTTCGAGATGGACCATCCGGCGGCCGGCAAGGTCAAGCTGGTGCGCAGTCCCATGCGCATGTCGGCCACGCCGGCCGAGGCGACGCTGCCGCCGCCGATGCTGGGTCAGCACACCGATGAAGTGCTGCGCGAGGTCCTGGGACGCAGCGTGGAACAAATTGCCGCGCTGCGCGCCAACGGCGTGCTGTAAGCAGACCCGACTGCCATGAAGATCGTGCTGCAATGAAGATCGTGCTCCCATGAAGATCAAGCTGCCATGAAGATCGCGCTGCAAAGCCTGCAACAGGCATGGACCACGCGTGCAGTTTCCAGCGGCCAGTTGGCAGGCCTGACCTTTGTATTCCTGTGGTTTTTTATCGGGGGCATCATGCATTTTGTGGCGAGCGCTACCGAGGCCCGCATCGTCCCGCCTTATATTCCCTGGCCGCAGGCGGCGGTCTTGATCAGCGGCGTCTTCGAGTTGCTGGGCGCGGCCGGCATTGTGCTGCGCCGCACGCGCAGATCGGCAGGCGTTGGCCTTTTCCTGCTGACCCTGGCCGTCACGCCAGCGCACATCTACATGTTGCAGCGGCCAGAGCTGTTCAACGTCCCACTCTGGGCGCTGTGGCTGCGCTTGCCAATACAGGTCGTGCTGCTGGCGCTCATCGTGTGGAGCACCTGGCGTGATCGGCGCCCGACGCTGGCCGCCTAGTGGGTCCGGGCCCGCAGATGGGCGATGTGCATCAGCGTGGTATTGAGCGCGGCCAGATCCACCGGTTTGGCGAACAGATCGTCGAAACCAGCAGCGAGCGCCTCCTGCCGATCACGTTCTTGCGCGTAGCCAGTGACAGCGATCAGCACAGTTCCCGCCGTCGTCAAAGCGCTTCGGAGCGCGCGCGCCAGGTCAAATCCATTCATTTCGGGCAAACCGATGTCGAGCAGGCAGACGTCCGGCCTGAACGAGGGAAAGCGCGCGATCGCATCGGTGGCGCTGAGGACCGTACATACTTCATGGCCGAACGATTGCAAAAACAAGGCCAGGGTCGTGGCGGCGTCTTCGTTATCGTCAACGATGGCGATGCGTAGCGCCGGCATAGGCCGCGCTTCATCGTAGCGTGCAGTATCCAAAGCCGGCATCGCCAGATTCGACCTTGGCAGTTTTACTTCCAGCACGCTGCCTTTGTCGGCGCCATCGCTGCGCGCGCTCACTGTGCCGTTGTGCAGATGGACAAGGCTTTTTACGAGTGCCAGACCGATGCCCAGCCCGCCCTGGCTGCGATCGAGACCGCGCGTACCTTGCGAAAAAAGTTCGAAGGCGCTGCCAATCAGTTCGGCCGTCATCCCGATGCCGTCGTCGCGCACCGTGATCGTCAGCGTGTCGGCCCCGCACTCGAGCGCAATGTCGATGTTGCCACCATTGGGTGTGTACTTGGCAGCATTGCTGAGCAAGTTGGTCATGACCTGGACCAGCCGCTTGCGGTCTCCCACCAGGATCGACGGGTCTGGCGACAGGTGGACGCCGAGTCGATGATGATGCTTTTCAATCAGCGGCCTGACCTGCTCGATGGCGTCGGCAATGACATCTTTGGCGTCGAGCTGGGCGTGCTCCAGTTCGACTTTTCCGCGCGTGACGCGTGAGACGTCGAGCAAATCGTCGATCAGGCTGGTCATGTGCTTCGCCTGGCGCGCAATGATCGTACTGGCGCGGCGGACGGTAATCGCATCAATATTACGGGCAGCCAGGATTGCGGCGGCCGACGTGATCGGCGCCAGGGGATTGCGCAATTCATGGGCGAGCATGGCGAGAAACTCATCTTTTTTCTGGTCCGCTTGGCGCAGCGCTTCCTCGGCCCGGATGCGATCGGTGACATCCATCTGGGCCACGATGGCGCCCACAATCTCGCCATCGTCGCCGCGGATAGGCGCACCGGAATTGAGCACCACCCGGCGCTGCCCCGGCTGGTCGAAAGGCTCAATTTCAATAATCTGGCGCGGCGCGGCCTCGCCGGCGAGCGCGCGCGTCATCGCCCAGTCGCTCGGCTGCAGCGCTTGGCCGTGCCGATGCGAACCATCGGCCCACCAGCCTTTCCATTCCACGTAAGCATCGATGTCGGCCGACATGGGATGATTGCCCCACAAGCGGCGGTTTTCCGCATTGACCTGCACCAGCGAGCCTGCGGCGTTGGCGACAATGATTCCGACCGGCACGGCCTCGAGCAGCGCATCGAGGCGGCGGCGCTCGTTTTCGGCACTGCGCGCCACTATCAGGGCCAGCCGCTGGCTCTCGCGTAACGTTTCTTCAGCGTGCTTGCGGCTCGTGATTTCAAACACGATGCCGCTCATCCGTGTGGGAGTGGCATCGCGCCCGTAAACGCTGCCGTGAGCAGCGATCCAGTGGCTTGTCTGATCGGGCCAGGTGACGCGGCACTCGAAATTCCAATCCTTCAGTTCGCGCAGGGCGTTGGCGAACTGTTCCGACACAAACGTGCGGTCGTCCGGGTGCACATGCTCAATGAACGTGGCGAAACCCCAGTGCGCAATCGGCGCAGTGTAGCCGAAGCACTGGTCATGGCGCAGCGATCGGTACGCCGTGTCATCGGCCAGATTCAAGTCCCAGTCGCCGATCTGGGCCGCTTGCAGCGAAAATTCCAGCCTGTCAGCCGTTTCGCGTAGCGCGATCTCGGCCATTTTTCTGGCTGTGACGTCGCGGTAAAACACGGCAAGGCCATCGTTGGCGGGAAACGCGCGCACTTCGACCCAGAAGTTGCGCCCGTCGGGATATACATAATGATTTTCAAAGGCGACTTTTTGCCGCTCACGCATGGCCTTTTTGTAATGCTGCGCCAACGGCAGGTCTTCCGACCCGGGCCATATGTCCCAGTGCGAGCGTCCCAGTATCTGGTCGGCAGTGCGCGTTTCGAAACGCAAACCGCCCGGATTGATCTGGCGCACCCGGAACGCTTGGTCGAGAAAAATGAAGCCTTCGTCCATTCCCTCCAACAATTGCTGACTTTGATCACGCTCAAGCTTTAACTCGTCCAGAATGATTTGCTGCCGAGCCAACAGCTGCTGTTGCTCGGCCAGCGCCTTCTTCAGTTCCATCCTGGCCATGATCTGCTCGGCGAACGTCTCAAGAATAAAGCATTCGCGCGCGCTCAATCCGGACGGCCTTGGATTGACGTCGAGTACGCACAAGGTACCCAGGGGCACCCCCGCTGCCGTCTTGAGCACAGCGCCGGCATAAAAGCGCAGGCCCGGCGCCCCGGTGACGAGTACGTTGCCGCACATGCGTGCGTCTTGCGCCAGGTCTGGAATGATCATCCGATCTTCTTGTAGCAGGGCAAACCTGCAGATCGAGTTTTCAAGCGGCATTTCGCGGGTATGCAGTCCCACTTCGGCCTTGAACCATTGGCGCCCTTCGGCGATCAAATTGACTGCGGCAATCGGGGCGTTGAGCAATTCACTGAGCAACTTGACGATATCATCAAACGCTTTCTCTGCCGGCGTGTCGAGTATGCTATATCCGTCCAACACCGCGAGGCGCTTTGCCTCGTCAATTGTGTATGTGCTAGAGGTCATTTCTTTTCGCCGTCAAAAGATTGAATAATAGCAAAGTTATCAATGACCGAGCGTTCACCTCCCCTCTATACACACACCGGGGCGATACCCAACGGCACCAGCGAGCGCAGGCGCAGTCCGATTGCCAGCGCGCCGGACAAGGCCAGCGCCAGCAGGGCGACCACGCCGTTCCATCCGTGCGCGCTCCACATGGCGCCGGACAGCGAACCGATGAGGGCGGCGCCCACGTAATAGAAAAACAGGTACAGCGCCGACGCCATGGCCCGCGCGCCGCGCGCGCGCCGCGCCACCCAGCTGCTGGCCACCGAGTGGACCGCAAAAAAACTGGCCGTCAACAGTGCCATGCCGATCACGATGATGCTCAAGGTGTTTGACAACGTGAGCAGCAACCCTGCCAGCATGGCCGCCGTCACCGCCCACAGCACATTGCGCCTGCCGATGCGGTCGGCCAGGCGGCCCGCCCAGACCGCGCTGAACATGCCGGAGAGGTACAGCAGCGAACACATGCCCACGACCGTCTGCCCCAGCGAGAAGGGTGCGCCGAGCAGGCGAAAGCTGACATAGTTGTACAGGCTGACAAACACGCCCATCACCAAAAAGGCGAGCAGGTACAGTGCGCGCAGGCCGCCGTCCTGCAGGTGAGTGGCGGCGCCGCGCGCAACGGCGCGCACACCCGGCCGGGCGGCGACGAAGCGGCACTGGTCCGGCAGGCTGCGCCGGAACTCCCAGGCAGCGTACAGCCCCATCACACCCATCAACCCCAGCGCCCAGCGCCACGAAGCCAGGTCGGTAACGATGGCGGCCAGGACGCGGCCCACGGTACCGCCAAGGGCCGTGCCGGCGATATACATGCCCATCGCATGCCCCAGTTTGGCGGGCGCGATTTCGTCGTTCAGGTAGGCCATGGCCACGGCCGGCACGCCGCCAAGGGCAATGCCCAGCAAGGCCCGCAACGCCAGCAGCTGGACAAAGCTGTGCGCCCAAGCGCACAACAGCGCCAGCACGGCGGCAGCGGCCAGGGCGCACGTCATCAAGCGCTTGCGCCCGATCCGGTCCGACAGCGCGCCGCTGGCCAGCAGTGACAGCGCCATCGCGATGGTGGTGACCGACAGCGGCCAGCTGCTCTGCGCGGGCGTCACGGTGAACTGGCGCGCCATTTCAGGCATCAGCGGCTGCACGCAATAGAGCAGCGCAAAGGCGGAAAAACCGCAGCACAGCATGGCGTAGTTGATGCGATTGAAGGCGGGACTGGACATGGTCGATCCTGGTGGGCTGCTTGAAAGACCATCTTAGGATTGCGCATTCATACTGTCCAATATATATTTAAGCCACTTTTCATACATTTAAAAGATAAACAATGGAACTGCGTCACCTGCGGTACTTCATCGCGGTCGCCGAAGAGCTGCATTTCACGCGTGCGGCCAAGCGCCTGCACATCGGCCAGCCGCCCCTTAGCCATGCGATCCAGATGCTCGAGGCCGACGTGGGCGCGCTGCTGTTCGAGCGCACCAAGCGCTCGGTGCGCATGACCGAGGCGGGCAGGCTGTTTCTGGATGACGCGCGCCGCATCCTGGAGCTGTCCGAGCAGGCAGCGCAGACGGCGCGCCGCGCCCAGCGTGGCGAAGCGGGCGAACTGCGCATCGGGTTCACGTTTTCGACCCCGCTCACGCCCCTGTTCGCCACCGTGATCAACCGCTACCGCCAGCAGTTCCCGGCCGTGAGCCTGACGCTGCACGAGATGGCCACCCAGGGCCAGCTTGAGGCGCTGCGCCAGCGCCGGCTCGACCTCTCCTTCGTGCGTCCGCCCGAGGATGCCGACGCTGAAGGCATTGCGCTGTCGGCCCTGCGCGACGACCGGCTGGTGGTGGTGCTGCCCAGGGCCATGGCGCTGGCCCGTCAAAAGTCGATTCACATGGCGCAGCTGAAGGAACAAAGCTTTGTGATGTATCCAGCCAACGCGGGCACCGGCATCTATCCGCAGATTTTCAGGCTGTGCCGCGAGGCCGGCTTCGTGCCGCGCATCGGGCAGGTGGCGGGCGAAGCGTCGACCATCATCGGGCTGGTAGCGGCGGGCTGCGGGGTATCGGTGCTGCCGGCGTCTTTCGACCGGATCCGGATGGACGGCGTGTGCTACCGCCAGATTGCCGACGAGGGCGCCAGCACGCAGCTGTTGCTGGCGCGACGCGACGATGAGCGCTCGCCGCTGGTGGACGCGTTCGTGGCGCTGGCACAGGCTGCGGCGGCGCAGTAAGCAGCACATCGTTGCTGCAGTAAGGAGCGTAGGCCGGGCAAGCGCCAGGCCTTGGCGGGCCCCTTCCGGCATCCTTCGCGTTGACGCATGCCGGATTACGCGACGCTTATTCGACCTACCGCGCTCGCCCCTTTGCGCGCGAGCGGCGTGCGCGAGGCCGATGCCGGGTCAGCCGTAATCGGCTTCGAGTTCCGAGCCCGCGTAGTTCTCGAATTCGGCGAACAGCGTCTTCATCGCCGTGCGTGTGCGTACCTTCTGGATCACGGTGCAATGGGTGCGGTAGTTTTCGATCCGCTCAGCGAGCACTGCCTGGTGCTGCGCCGGCACCTGCACCATCAGGGCCGCCCAGCCCTCGTCGAAATCGGGCTTGTTCTTGCGCACCGACTTGACCATGCGCTCGAACTCCTTCTGGCTCGAACGCGCCATGATGCGCCCGCCGCCTTCGATCGCCGATATGATGGCCACGGCGATCACGCCCTCGGCATTCAAATCCGGATCGTTGATCGGCCCGGCCCAGTGATGGCGGCGCAGCCAGCCGGCCGCGCGCACGATCGCCTGCACGCTCTTGCGCTGCCCATGCAGCAACTCATATTTTTCGTAGCCCGACCAGTTCTGGCTCGGGTCGGCGCTGCACACGTCGACGAACAGTTCCTTCAGGCGCCGCTGCAGGTAGACCGGGTCCTGGTCGTACTCGCCGACCAACGCGTCCTCGGGCAAGGCCGACAGCTCGCGCACCAGGCGAAAGCCGGCCTGGAACGCATGCTCGGCGCCGTGCTCGATCAGGAACGCGAGCGCGGCCTCATCGCCTTCGTGCGCCAGCTCGTGATCAAGACCGAGCGAGACGCAGCCCACGGTCAGAAAAAAAGCGCGCTGTATGCCTTCTGCCGTTTTATCGTTGGTGAACTTTTCGGCCACCATTGCGGTGATGCCGGCCAGTTCGTCGGCCAGGATCACGCGATCGTCCTCGTCGTCGTGCCCGGCCAGGCAGCGAATCGCCCGCACCAGGCGCGGCAGATTTTCGGCGACCAGCGCGGGCAGTGCCGACTGTGGTGTTTGCGCATCCATCATCACGAAAAGATACCCGTTCCGATGCTCTTGCGCGCGCCGCGCTTGGGCACATTGCTGCGCGAGGACGGCACCTGCTTGCGCAAGCGGTACAGCAGTTCCTTGGTCGAGCGCTGCAGGAATGCCGGCTCTTCGTCCGGGTCGTCCGAAAATTCGGCGTCGGCCAGGTCGCCGCTGTGGCGAAAGTCGGGGAACAGCTCGAACAGCGCGCGGTCCCAGCCGTCTTCGCTGGCCTTGGCCAGTTCGATTGCCAGCGGCACGATGTCGCTGTCGGACGAAGTCTGGCCAGTGATGTAGGGGCCCTTGGCCAGGATTTCGCCGGCCACCTCGAGGATCTCTTTCGGGGCCATCGAGAACAGGATCGCGAACACGGTCGCGCCATGGTCGGACGCGGACGCCTCGGCCAGCAGCTCGTGGCGCCGCTCCGGTTCATCGGTTGAAAACACGATCCCATGCACGTGCGAGAACAGCGTTTCGGCCACGCGCTCCGGGTCGTCCTCGATCATGTCGTCCGACCAGGTGGCGGCGAAAAAGGCCAGGCTGTCGGCCCAGGCCCTGGGCGGCACCAGCAGCGTGGCGAGCGAGGTCTTGCCGCCGTCAAAGCCGGACAGGTGCAGCGCGGTGACCTGCGGGGCGAGCGAGGCGATCACTTCGGCCACGACCAGGTCGCCGTGCTGCTCGACGGCGTCGGAAAACGCTTGTTCAGCATGGTGCAGGGAACCGGCCAATACCAGTTCGCTCACCTGCTTGCGCAAGGCGGGCAGATTGGCGCTGTTGTCAACAGCTTCGCTCACAGGGTCGCTCATTTAGTCCTCCTGGTCGAACATCTGCGCGAAGTCGTCGGAGACGCTGCCGTCGCCGCCGTCGTTGTCGCGGTCGTCGTCGCCGTCATCGTTATCCGACAGCTGGTCGAGCGACTGGTCGTCGTCGTCCCACAGGCGGGGATTCTTGAACAGGAAAGCGGTGATGATCGCCTGGCGCGCGAGATCGGGATGGCTTTCCTGGATCGCCGCGTACATCGCCTCGGCCTCGCCTTCGCAGGCGGCCATGGCAAACACCTTGGACGGCTCGCCGCCGTCGTATTCGACCGCTTCCTTGAGCAAGCCCTTGGAATCGCTGAAAGTGATGTGATCGACCAGCGCAAAGCTCATCATGTTGACGTCTTCAATGCCGCCCCCGCCTGCGTACTCGCCCACCAGCGCGGCGAGCATCATGGCGTAGTTCTTGCGGTTTGGCGGGTCGCCCAAAATGCCGTCGATCTGGCCGCCAAGCTCGCGCGACTGGTAGGCGAATTCGGGATGTACTTTTCTCATATTATTGGTCCTGTTGGTAGAGCATGGTACGCATTCGGCGCCGCTGACGCCGGCAAAGTCACGCCGGCAAGGTCACGCCGTTCAGATGAAACAGCGAGCGCCACAGCTCGAAGGCTTCGGCCTCGGCATCGAGAATGATGCGGTGGTTGACGCTCTGGTTGTATTCATCGCGCCGGGCGCGGTCGGACAGGATTTCGTAGGCCTTGGTGATGCTCTTGAAGCGCACCTCGGCGCCCGGCGCGTCGTTGCGGTCGGGATGGTAGCGCATCGCCAGCGACCGGTAGACCTTCTTAATCTCGTCATCGCTTGCATTGGGCGCCACGCCGAGGACATTGTATAAATTTTCCACGTAGAAACTCCCTGTGACTACTGCTAAAGCAGGATTATCCTATAGAAAGCGACTTGCCGGGCAGGTGCTTCACCAGCCGCGCGCTCCCCGGGGGAGATGTGGGGTGCTGGCAGATTCGCAAAGTGGGGGACGCCCGGGTACGGTAAAATGCTGCGACCTGAACATTTCGAAGCAATCTCCCATGAGCAACGACAAAAATAAAGCTGCAGCGGCGACGGCAAGTGCGCCGACCTCGAATTTCTTGCGCGCCATCGTCGAGCACGATCTAGCGGACGGCACCCATGCCCGCGCCGGTTTGCCAAGCGTCATTACGCGCTTTCCGCCCGAGCCCAACGGCTACCTGCACATCGGCCACGCCAAGTCGATCTGCGTAAATTTCGGCCTCGCGCGCGATTTCAACGGCCGCTGCCACCTGCGCTTTGACGATACCAATCCCGAAAAGGAAGACACCGAGTACGTCGACACCATCATCGAAAGCGTCAAGTGGCTCGGCTTCAGCTATGAACACGGCGGCCAGGAACACTTGCATTACGCCAGCGATTATTTTGAGCAACTGTACCTGATGGCCGAATACCTGATTTCTTCGGGTCACGCCTATGTCGACAGCCAGAGCGCCGACGACATGGCCAAAAACCGCGGCAACTTCGGCACGCCCGGCACCAACTCGCCGTTTCGCAACCGCCCGGCCGACGAATCGCTGGCCCTGTTTCGCGACATGAAGGCCGGCAAGTACAAGGATGGCGAACACATCGTGCGCGCCAAGGTCAGCGAAGATGCCATGACCGCGCCCAACATGAACCTGCGCGACCCGGCCATTTACCGCATCCGCCATGCGCACCACCACCGCACGGGCGACACCTGGTGCATCTACCCGATGTACGACTTTACCCACCCGATTTCCGATGCGCTCGAGCACATCACCCATTCGGTGTGCACGCTCGAATTTGCCGACCATCGCCCGTTTTACGACTGGCTGCTGGCCACCTTGGCCGAAGGCGGCTTTTTCGCCCAGCCGGTGCCGCGCCAGTATGAGTTTTCGCGCCTGAACCTGACCTATGTCGTGATGAGCAAGCGCAAGCTGCGCCAACTGGTCGAGGAAGGCATCGTTGCCGGCTGGGACGACCCGCGCATGCCCACCCTGGTCGGCCTGCGCCGGCGCGGCTACACGCCCGAATCGATCCAGCTGTTTTGCGAGCGCATTGGCGTATCGAAGGCGGACGGCTGGATCGACATGAGCACGCTCGAAGGCAGCCTGCGCGACGACCTCGATCCGAAGGCGCCGCGCGCCACCGCCGTGCTGCGTCCGCTCAAGCTGATCATCGACAATTTCCCCGAAGGCAAGTCGGTCGCGTGTACGTCGCCCGTGCACCCGCACTTTCCCGAGCGCGGCCTGCGCACCTTTCCGATCACGCGTGAATTGTGGATCGAGCAGGATGACTTCATGCAAGTGCCGTCCAAGGGCTATTTCCGCTTCTTTCCGCCGATTGGCGAGGCGCCGGGCAGCCGGGTGCGCCTGCGCCACGGTTACGTTGTCGAGTGCACCGGTGTCGACCTGGCCGCCGACGGCAGTGTCGCGGCGGTGCACGTCAATTATTTTGAAGACAGCAAGTCGGGCACCGAAGGCTCGAACAGCTACAAGGTCAAGGGCAACATCCACTGGGTCAGCGCTGCTACCGCGCTGGAAGCCGAGGTGCGCCTGTACGACCGTTTGTTTACGGAAGCGAACCCGGATGCCGGCGGCAAGGACTTCAAGACGCTGCTCAATCCCAACGCGCTGGAAGTGGTCAGCGCCTGGCTCGAGCCGGGCATGAGCGCCGCCCTGCCCGGCGAGCGTTTCCAGTTCGAGCGCCACGGCTACTTCGTGGCCGACATGGTCGACTCGGCACCGGGCAAGCCCGTGTTCAACCGGGTCACCACGCTGAAAGACAGCTGGGCAAAATAAGAATATTCCTAGGCGAAACGGACGTAAGAATACTCCTGCTCGCCCGTCGAAAATCCTGCTGCCCCGTCGCCTTAGTGCGACATTTCGCCCTCACAATCGCGCCGCGGCGCACGCAGCGGCGCAGCGCATTGATCCGAATCAATCCATTTTTT
Source organism: Massilia sp. TSP1-1-2 (assembly GCF_049896185.1). NCBI lineage: Bacteria > Pseudomonadati > Pseudomonadota > Betaproteobacteria > Burkholderiales > Oxalobacteraceae > Massilia > Massilia sp. TSP1-1-2. The sequence continues at coordinate 79,743 of NZ_JAFCTU010000001.1, read as the reverse complement.
CAAAAACCTATTAAAACCGATAGGTACGCCATGGCATGACTATCGGTTAACTTAGATCAAACCATGCATCGCCGTTTGCGGCTATCGGAAGGATTGCAACAAACAATGCGAACCCTACAGACATCTGCCAAAGCACTGTCGAGCAAGCGCCCTGCGCTGTGGATCGGGCTGCCGCTGTCGATCGGGGTGGGACTGGCGATGTATGTACTGACCGCCAGTTCAATCGAGGCGGATTCGCGCATGCGCTTTTCGGCGCACGCGCAAAACGCCCGCAACATCATCGTGGCGCGCATCAAATCCTATACCGACGTGTTGCGCGGCACGGCAAGCATCTTCCAGACCAGCTATCCCTTGTCGCGCCGCCAGTTTCGCGGTTACGTCAGCGGCCTGGATTTGCCGCACAACTTTCCCGCCGTCGAGGTGATCAGTTTCGCCGAGTCCGTCAAGGACGAGAATCGCGCGGTCTTCGAAAAACGGCTGAACGCTGAGTTGGCGCTGGAACAGGAAGGCAACACGCTGCTCGAGATCCATCCGCCGGGCAGGCGCCCCGAATACAGCGTGATTACCGTCTTCGAACCTGTCAAGCCGGGCATCAAGGTGCTGGGCTTCGATTTGCTGGCCAACCCCCTGCAGGCGGAAAACCAGACCCGCTTGCGCGAAGGCGGCCACTTGATCGCCTCGGGAATGCCGATTCCCATTCCGTCCGGACCGCAACGCACCGTCCTGGCGATGCGCTTGCCGATCTACATGCCTAACGCGCCGACCGACACCGTGCACGCGCGGCGCGTGGCCTTCGTGGGCGCCGTTGGCATCGCTTTTTCGGTCGATACGCTGGTCTCGGGCGTCATCGATGAAATGCCGGTCAGGCATGTGCGCATGACGCTGGTGGACAACGACCCTGGCCTCGATAAAAAGCGCGGGCGCGTGTTGCTCGATACGCTGCGCGGCACGAGCACCTCGCATGGATTTTTTTCCGACCGCTTCAGCAATACCTTGCCGATCAACTTTCACGGGCGCCGGTGGGATGCCACGTTCAGCGTTGATGCGCGCGATTTGCACACGGGGTTCGAGGAATTCCTGCCGTGGCTGGCGATGCTGGCCGGTTTTGTCAGCTCGATGCTGCTGTACGCGCTGTTTCATGCACTGACGTCGTCGCGCCGGCGCGCCATCAAGATGGCCAAGGGCATGACGCGCGAACTGCGCGAAAGCCAGACCAAGCTGGAACAGTCGCACCACAACCTGCGCCGGCTGGCGGCCCATGCCGACCAGATCAAGGAAGGCGAGCGCAAACGCATCGCCCGCGAAATTCACGATGACCTGGGACAGAACCTGCTGGCGCTGCGCATCGAGGCCGACATGCTGGCCACGCGCACGCGCGACCGCCACCCGCGCCTGCATGCGCGCGCCCGCTCGACCCTGTCGCAGATTGACACGACCATCAAGAGCGTGCGCCAGATCATCAACGACCTGCGCCCGAATGTGCTCGACCTTGGTCTGTCGGCCGCCGTCGAGTGGCAGATCGCCGAGTTCCGACGCCGCACGGGCATCGCGTGCGAACTGGTTGCCGAACCGAAGGAAATCACGCTGGGCGACCATGCCGCCACCGCGTTTTTCCGCATCTTGCAAGAATCGCTGAGCAATATCGTGCGCCACGCGCACGCCACCAGCGTGCGGGTCGAACTGACCTCGACAGGTCAGGAACTGACCATGACGGTGATCGACAACGGCATCGGGCTGGGCGAGCGCGAGCGCGGCAAGGCAGGCTCGTTCGGCCTGGTGGGCATCGAAGAGCGCATCAGCATCCTGGGCGGGGCATTTTTGATCAGCAGCACCGACGGCGAAGGCACCACAGTGTGCGTCTCGGTGCCGCTTCATGGTGACGGCGCGCCTGATGCAACGCACAGCGGCGCCGACGCCGCCGGGCAGCAAGCGGAACTTGTCTGACACGCTGCAGCCCTGTCCTAAACAGACGCAGCGCGATGGGTCGGGAAACGTGTCAGCGGCTGCTTGAAGGGCTCGGATTTAACCCAAATAATTGTTGACGAAACTCAAGTTAGCAACGGCGCACCGGAGCAACATCTTCATCAAGTAACGAAAATCAATGTAAATAGGAAAGTGATTTTCGACTGGGACAAGAAAGGAGGATCGACGGGAACGCCGCTTCATCGGTAAAACTAGGGATGTCATCAAACCAAAACCACACTCTATAAAGAGGAACGATCATGAAAACGAATAACGTAATGAACGCTATTGCCGCCTTGAATCTGGAGCCAATCAAGAACAAGCTGATGGACGCCGAGCATGGCGAAGGATGGAGCAGGGCCAAGGTCGAGGCCATGGATGTTGAATATCGGCGTTTTCTTCACCTGATGCATGCTTTCCCCAATGAAGCAGCCTCGCCGACGAAAGCCGTCGATACCTTCTGGCACTACCACATTCTCGATACGCAAAAGTACGCAGCCGATTGCGATGATGTTTTCGGCTGCTTCATGCACCACAACCCGTACGGCGATGAAGGGAGCGCAGCCGATGTGGTGTCGCCCGGCGAGCGCATGCAGCAATTGTATGAAGCGACCTTCGGCGAAGCTTATATCCGGCCTGAAGCCTATTGCCTCGACCAGAGCGCCGGCGCAACGGCCGATGGCGCCCCCTCCCGGGGGGCCGCGAAAAATGCGAGCGCACAAGCAGGCGTGTGCATCGCCCGTTGCCACCCCTTTTGCATGATGCACGCCAAGCCGGCGAACGCTAAAACGGCGATCGGCGACACGCCCCGGATGCGGCGGCCAGTACCGGCCGTCGCCGCTCGGACCTTTGCCTGACGCGGGAAGCGCCTGAACAAGGACGGCGACTATGGGCGCCTTGCCCATACGCCGCAGGCGCGCCCCGCCAGCCCTGGCGGGGCACGGAGCAACTAAGGCGCAGGCCCTTTGCGGACCTGCGCAGCGCGTCATCAGGCCGCGATATGCATGGGGGTCACTTCGACCCCCATCAGCGACTTGAGTTCGCGAATGCTAAATTCGCTCACTTCATGCATGCGCAGCAAGATCGTGGCGCCGATCGGCAACGTATGGTGCCGAATCTTGCTGATCACCGGTGGCGCCACTTCCAATGCGCGCGACAGTGCCGCGTCATTTTTCAGGTTTAATTTCTCCATGATGGCATCGAGGACCTTGTTCGGGTCATAGGTCACTTCTTCGGGCATGTGTCGTTTCGTCATCATCAATTCTCTCAAAAATTCACATTCCGTGGCTTATTCGCCTCCGGCTCGTCTTTACCAGCCATAAGCAAGTCAAACAAGTCAATACTCGCAGAACGTACGGGGCTTACCAGTCATTCGGTAATAACCGGATATTTATTGGTATTTGCTCAAGCTGCGACATTTTCACACAAAAACGCGTTGTACTAAAGTAAATTTTCGCGAGTGTGTGCGGCAACTAACGCTGGACGCATGACGGCGAGCATCCATTCCAGCGTGAGCCTGGTCGCCATCTGGGTATAAGTTGTGGGAATTAGATAGAATTGAAACAACAGGCGGTCGTCATCACGCTGCAGGCGCCAGCCGAGCTGGCGACGGATTTCCTCGGGCGGCGGCGGCGGACGGCGCGCCGTCTCGCGCGCGAACATGTAGGCGCGGACTTGCTCCTTGGTGGGCTGTGTGACGCGATGCGGCATAGCGGGCTCTAGCACAAGTGAATGACCGTGGGTCGACATTGCTCACGATACGTGCGCGCGCCGCAGCGCGCTTGACGAAGCTCAAGTGCGCGCCTGCTTACTTTTTGCTTACTTTTTGCTTACTTTTTGCTTACTTTCTGCTTGGTTCCTGCTCACTTCTTCTGGCTGGCCAGGTACAAGGTCTTGGCGTCCTGATGCGCGCGATCAACCGTGCGCAAGGCTTCCTTGTCATCGTGTTCGATGAAAAAATCCAGATCCTGGGCCTTGACCACGAGCTTGATGGCGGCCGCGTCGCTCAGCTGGTACTTTTCGGTGATCAGCGTGGTTACTTCGTCGAGATATTCTTCGTAGGTCATGGGAGGCTCATCTAATCTGGGAAGGGCGTCATTCTACCAGCACCCCCGCGCGCCCCATCGCCGCCACGGCGCTCGCCAGCTCGGGAAACCGCAGGCGCACGCCCAGTTCACCCTTGATGCGCGCATTGCTCATGCGGCGCGACTCGGACATGAACGAGAGCAGCATGGGCGAGACGCGCTCTGCCAGCGGCGCGCGCGCCAGCCGTGGCGGACGCGGCATACCGAATGCATCAGCAACGGTGTCGAAATAATCGGCCATCAGCATGTGGGTGTCATCGACGGCATGATAAATCCGTCCAGGCAAACCCCTGAACAAGGCCAGTGCAACGATGTTGGCCAGGTCATCCGCATGAATATGATTGGTATAGACATCGTCTTGCGCCAGCAGCGCCGGCGTGCCCTGCTCCAGGCGCTTGAGCGGCAAGCGTTCGCGTGCATAGATGCCCGGCACGCGCAACAAGGCCACGCTTGAACCGCTGCGCCGGGCCCAGGCGCGCAGCACCCGTTCGGCATCGACCCGGCGCTGCGCGCGCGCATTGTGCGGCGCCACGGTGCGCGTCTCATCGATCAGCACCCCGCCGCAGTCGCCGTACACGCCGCTGGTGCTCACGTACACCATGCGCGCATTGGCCGGCAGCACCGCGCACAGGTTGCGCGTGCGGCGGTCGAGCACGCCGTCAGGCTGGGGCGGGGCCAAGTGCAGCACATGGCGCGCCAGGCCCGTCAGGCGGCGCAGGGACGCCGGGTAATCCAGGTCGGCAACAATGGGCACGGCGCCCGCCGCGCGCAGTTCAGCGCAGCGCTGCGGCGCGCTGGTGACGGCAAACACCCGAAAGCGCGCGCGCAGCAACGGCAGCACGCGCATGCCGACGTCGCCGCAGCCAAGGATCAACAGGCGCGGACGGCGCAGCTTCGGTGTGCTGGAATTCATGGTGGACGGTGCTCGGGTCGTGGTGCAGCCCAACAATATACTGGAAATCGCGTCGCCCCGCTGCGGGGCGCCAGGTGCGCGGCGGGCGCGGCAATGCAGGGGGCGGTGTAAAATGATGGAAACTATCAAGCGCAAAAAAACGCAAAGCGGACGGCGCCGGCAAAATCGCAACCTACTGTTTACTGTTCACCACTCGACGACATGACTTTCCAGATTACTGTTCAGCCTAGCGGCCACCAATTTTCGTGCGACGCCGATGAAACCATCCTCGGCGCGGCCATTCGCGCCGGCATCGGCTTGCCGTACGGCTGCAAGAACGGGGCCTGCGGTTCGTGCAAGGGCAAGGTCGTGGCCGGTGCCGTTACCCACCGCGCGCACCAGCAGCGCGCGCTGACGGACGAAGAAAAAGCGCAGGGCTATTCGCTGTTTTGCTGCGCCACCACTGAAGCGGACCTGGTCATTGAAGCGCGCGAAGTAAGCGGCAGCACCGATTACCCGGTGCGCAAGATGCCCTCGCGCGTGGCCAGCATCGACAAGGTCGCGCCCGACGTTGCCGTCATCACCCTGCAATTGCCCGCCAACGAAGCGCTTGCCTACCGGCCCGGCCAGTACATCGAATTGCTGCTGCGCGACGGCAAGCGGCGCAGCTACAGCATGGCCAGCGCCCCCGGCCTGGACGCACCGCTCACGCTGCACATCCGCTACATGGCGGGCGGGCTGTTCACCGAGCAAGTATTCAATACAATGAAGGAGCGCGACATTCTGCGCTTCGAAGGCCCTCACGGCAGCTTTTTCCTGCGTGAAGAATCGGACAAGCCGATCGTGCTGCTGGCCTCGGGCACCGGCTTTGCGCCGATCAAGGCATTGATGGAACACATGATCCACCTGCAGTCGAGCCGGCCCGTCAGCCTGTACTGGGGTGCTCGCCGCCCGCTCGACTTGTACATGAACACGCTGTGCGAACAATGGGCCGCCACGCTGCCGCATTTCCGCTACGTGCCGGTGGTGTCGCATGCCTTGCCGGATGACCACTGGAGCGGGCGCACCGGCTTCGTCCATGCGGCCGTCATGCAAGATTTGCCCGACCTGTCCGGCTACCAGGTGTATGCCTGCGGCGCGCCGGTCGTGGTCGACTCGGCCCGGCGCGACTACGTCGCCCAGTGCGGCTTGCCGGCAGAAGAATTTTACGCGGACGCCTTTACCAGCGAAGCGGACCTGCACAGTTGAATTGAGGCGGCTTGTCAGCCGCGCTTGACGCTGGCGGGGTCGAACTGCTGGACATTCTTGCCGGAAATGCCGCTGTAGAAAGCCTGGATCTCGGCCATGTCGGCCCCGATGTCGCCGCTGGTGACGAACATGCGCCCGATGCCGCCCGCCTTGCGCGCAAAATCGAGGTAGGCCAGCGCGATCGGCACGCCCGCCCCGTGCGCGATATAGTAAAACCCGGTTTTCCAGTGCGTGACCTTGCCGCGCGTGCCTTCGGGCGCAACAATGACGGCCAGGCGCTCGCGCGCGGCGAATGCGGCAATCGTGTTTTGGACGGTGTTGTTGGCGGCGCTGCGGTCGATCGGGATGCCGCCCAGCCAGCGCGCCAGATAGCGGATCGGCCACGCAAACAGACTCGCCTTGGCCATCCAGTACACCTTCAGGCGCAGCTGAAAACACACCATCAGCGTGATCGGAGCATCCCAGTTGCTGGTGTGCGGCGCGGCAATGAGCACGTACTTGGGGAAAGCGGCGATCTGCTCGGCCGTCATGCCTTCCGTGCGCCAGCCGAGCGCGCGCAAGATCACGCGCGAGACGGCGCGCATCAGGGTGTTGACAAGCGGGGTTTCAAAGATGGTGTGGTGCATGGCCTGGCTGCGCCTGCCGTCGCGCCGCTCAGCGCGGGCGCGCAACATCGGGCACAATAACGGGATAGATTCCCTAAAGCATCATTCTACTCCAGCCCGTCCGCAGCCGAAAGGATTCATGTCCGTGATGTCGCCGTCCAGCGGGTTCCGCATCCTGCGCAACCGCAATTTTTCCTTCTATCTGTCGGCCCGTGTGCTCGGTACGCTGGCGGTCCAAATGCAAAGCGTGGCCATCGGCTGGCAGGTGTACCAGATGACGGGCAGCCTGTTTGACCTGGGCCTGATCGGGCTGGCCCAGTTCGCCCCCTTCCTGGTGCTTATCTTGCTGGCCGGCCACGTTGCGGACCGCTACAACCGCCGCAACATCATCATCGCCTGCCTGGCCGTGCAATTGCTGTGCGGCGCGCTGCTGCTCGGTTTTACGTGGAGCGGCGCGCGCGTCGTATGGCCTGTGTTCGCGGTGCTGGTGCTGTTTGGCAGTGCGCGCGCCTTCATGATGCCGGCCACCCAGGCGGTGCTGAAAAACATGGTGCCGCACGAGCACTTCGGCGAGGCGGTCGCGCTCAGTTCGTCGGCTTTCCACGTGGCCGTCATTCTCGGGCCGGTGCTGGGCGGGCTGCTGTATGTGTTCGGGCCGGACACGGTGTACCTGGCCGCGGGCGCGCTGCTGGCCGCTTCGGTGGTGCTGATGGGCTTGACGCGCGCCGCGCCGCAAGCGATCAGCAGCGCGCCCGCAACCTGGCATACGGTGCTTGAAGGCTTGCGCTTCGTCTGGTCGCGCCCGATCATGCTGGGCGCCATCTCGCTCGACCTGTTCGCCGTGCTCTTTGGCGGCGCCACCGCCCTGCTCCCGGCCTATGCGCATGACGTGCTGCAGGCCGGCCCCGCCGGCCTGGGTTTGCTGCGTACCGCGCCCGGCGTGGGCGCTGCGCTATGCTCGGTTGCGCTGGCGTTTCATCCGATCCGGCGCCACGTGGGCGCGTGGATGTTCGGCGGCGTGGCCGTGTTCGGCCTGGCCACGCTGGCGTTGGGCCTGACCAGCAGCTTCGCCCTGGCGCTCGCGGCGCTGTTCGTGCTGGGCGCCGGCGACATGGTCAGCGTGTACGTGCGCCATTTGCTGGTGCAGTTTGAAACCCCCGATGAAATTCGGGGACGCGTGAGCGCGGTCAACGCCGTCTTTATCGGCGCCTCGAACGAATTGGGCGAATTTGAGTCCGGCATCACGGCCGGCTGGTTCGGCCTGGTGCGCGCCATTCTGTTCGGCGGCGCGGCCACGCTGGCGGTGACGGCACTGTGGATCGTCAAGTTCCCGGTGCTCGCGCGCATGGACCGTTTTCCGCATCACGACAGCGAAGAGCGCTCGCGCAAGGCCGGTTAGGAGCTGCGCCCGTTTGAAGCTGAACAAGATGGGCGAAAGGTGTAAGATAAAGTGTGCGTGCAAGGGTAACGCCAGCTCGAGCAGCATGCATGCGCGAGAAGAGCTTGGCACAGTAACTTTATGAATAACCGGGAGTGAGCTTATGCAAATCAACATCAATACCGACAAGACGATCGAACGCCATCAAGGCCTGGACGATCATGTGCAATCCGTGGTCTCCGCTGCGGTGCAACGTTTTGCCGACCACATCACTCGCGTCGAAGTCCACCTCAGTGACGAGAACAGCCAAAAATCTTCCGACGGCGGCAATCGTTGCCTGCTTGAAGCGCGGGTCACCGGCTACCAGCCGATCGCCGTCAGCGACCATGCCGTCCACCTGCACCAGGCCATTTCCGGCGCGGCTGACAAGCTCAAGCGCGCGATCGAGAGCGCACTGGGCCGCCTGCACGACAAGCAACTGCACGCCACGCCAACTTTGGTTGATGAGCCGGACGAAGTGATCGAGTAAGTCGTCTTTCCTGGCGGCTGTTTAAGCCGCCAGGTGCAGTGCCGCAGTCCAGCCCCGCCGTATCAGCCCCGCCGTATCAGCCCCGCCGTATCAGCCCCGCCATATCAGCCGACCGCTTGCCAGCCGTCCGTGTGCAAGACCAGCCGCTATACCCAGCCATTGCCTGCCAGCGCACGCAAGTACCCCAGCGCTTCGAGCGAACGGCTTCCGTACCACGACATCATTTCCCCATCGATTACATACACCGGCTTGCCGATCTGCTTTTCCAGCGCGTCGGCGTGTGCCTGCGTGAACCGGTACGGCTCGCTCGACAACAGCACGCAATCGATCTGCGCGAGCAAGGCCTCGTTCCAGGTGAACACGGGATAGCGCTGGGCACCGAGCACCGGCGTGCGCCAGCCGATTTCGGCCAGCATGCGCGCGATATAGGTGTCGCTTGCAATGCTCATCCACGGATCTTGCCAGATGCAATACAGTACCGTGGCGGGCCGCCCTTTTGGCGCCGCCTGCAAACGCGCGTACTCGGCCTCGAACGCGGCGCACCACGCTTCGGCCCGCTCCGCCACGCAAAACAGTGCACCCAGCAAACGCGCCAGCGCCAGGTTGTCGCGCGGCCCCATCGGATGGGTAACGACCAGGTGCGGCACGAAGGCGGCCAGCGCGTCGGCGGTGCTTTTTTCGTTCTCGTCAATGTTGACGATCACGTGCGTGGGCGCCAGCTTGCGGATCTTGTCGAGATTGACGTCCTTGGTCCCGCCGACCTTGGCGATGGCGCCCACGACAGAATGCGGATGAATGCAAAAGCCGGTGCGCCCGACCAGTTGCGGCGCCAGTCCCAGCGCGCACAGCATTTCGGTAATCGATGGCACCAGCGACACGATGCGCGCCTCTGGAGCGGGAACGTGTTCGGTGCCGAGGGCGTCAGTCAGGTGCATGGCAAGGATCTATGGCGGGCGAAGGTGCTATTGGAACACTGATATGATGCCACTGCCAAGTGTGGCGCGATTGATTGACAAGATAAACAGCGAGAGGATGGCTTTGGAACAGACAGGCAGCTTTGGTGCGTCCACCTACAGTATCCGGGATCTTCAATTGTTTCACGATTCCGACCACGACAATCTGGCGCCGCTGCTGGCCGGCTGCGCCATCGTGCGCCTGGTCGCCGGCGCGCGGCTCGCGGACAGCAGCCGCGCCCGCCTGTACATTGTGCTCTCGGGCATGCTGTCGGTGGCGGCGGACGCGGAAAGCGGCATGCCTGACGGCGCCGTCAGCCGCATTCTGCCTGGCGAGAGCGTGGGCGAGCAGTCGGTGCTCGACGACAGCGCCAACCTGGCGGCAATTGCCGCCGTCGTCGAGACCGAGCTGCTGGTCATCGATGCCGAGCTGGTCTGGAAGCTGATCGAGCGCTCGGGCGGCCTGGCCAAAAACTTGCTGCGCCTGCTGTCATTTCGGATCCGCGCCGCCAGCGCGCTGGTGCGGCGCGGCCACAAGCTTGGCGAGTTTTACCGCAAGATGTCGATGAACGATGGCTTGACGGGCTTGTACAACCGCACCTGGCTGGCCGACATGCTGCCCAAGATGGTGGCCACCGCGCACCGGGCGGGCACGCCGTTGGCGCTGGTGATGATCGACCTCGACCATTTCAAGGTATTTAACGATACCTATGGCCACCTGACGGGCGACGATGCGCTGCGCGCGGCGGCCGGGGTGATCGCCGTGGCGCTGCGCCCATCCGATTTTGCGGTGCGCTACGGCGGCGAAGAAATGATGGTGATTTTGCCCGAGACCAGCGAAGCGCTGGCCGTCATGGTTGCCGAGCGGCTGTGCGCACGCATGCGCGATGCCAGCATTTTTCCCGACATGCGCCAGCCGCTGCCGCACGTGACGGCCTCGGTCGGCGTGGCGGTGCTCAGCGCCGGCATGGACGACCTGGGCCTGATCGCCGCCGCCGACGCTGCGCTGTACCGCGCCAAAGATGGCGGGCGCAACCGCGTCGCCGTCTAGCCAGCAGTTCGGTTGGGTTAAGATGCGTGCATGAACCCAACAACACTTCAGCGCAAGCATCCCAAGCTTGCGCGCATCGTCCTGGCGCGACCGCGCCTGTTCGCGTGCATGCTGCTTGGCGTCGTCGCCGCGTTCGCCATTCCCGCCACGCTGGTGACGCAGCCGATCACGCGCGGCATCCTCGGCTGGAACGCCGGCGCGCTCGCTTATCTGGTGCTGACGTTGCAAATGATGTTCTTCTCATCGCGCGAACGCATGCGCAAACGCGCTGTCCTGCATGACGACGGACGCCTGCTGATCCTGGCGATGGTGGTGCTGGTGGCGATCGGCTCGCTCGCGGCCATCGTCTGCGAACTGAGCGTGGCCAAAGGCTTGCATGACGGCGAGCGCTACTGGCATGTGGGGCTGGTGGTGGGCACGCTGCTGTCGTCGTGGGCGTTCACCCAGGTCATGTTCGCCACCCACTATGCGCATGACTTTTACGCAGCCGAACGGCACGGCGCGCCTGGCGGCCTGAATTTCCCGGACGAAGCGGCGCCCGATTACGCCGACTTCCTCTACTTTGCCTGCATCATCGGCACCTCCGGGCAAACTGCCGACGTCAGCTTTACCAGCCGCGCGATGCGCCGCACGGGCCTGCTTCACTGCGTGCTCGCCTTTTTCTTCAATGCCACGCTGTTGTCATTGACGATCAATATCGCGTCGGGCATGTTTTGAGCTGATGGCGATGCCGGGCGAGCGAGACGTTCGCCTTACTTCAGGTAAACGCCGCCGCAGACCACCATGTCGGGCAAGCCCTCGCAGTACATGGCCTTCGGCTCGATGTTGCCGCTGACGGGATTCGTGAATTTGTATTCCTGCCAGAACGAGGCTTTGGTCTTGGCCATCTCGACCCGCTCCTTGACGAAGGCCTTGCCATCGACATCCTTGATTTCCATGAGATTTTTACCGAGCATTTTGGGATTGGCACCATGCGCCAGCACCACGCCGTCTTTCCCGTAAGCGACCATGTACAGGTCACGGTCGGTGAACGGACCACCCTTGCGGTTGATCTCGGCAAAACTCTTTTCACGACCGTTGGCCTTCATATAAGCGACGGTCTTCTTGACCATGGCCTCGGCTTCCGGCTTGGTGACTTTGGTGTCGGCGGCGGCGGCGGCGGCGCCAGCACACAGCAGCAGGCCGGCGAGGCCGCTGATACACGGGTTAAGCAACAATGGGCGCATGATCATTCCTTTGACATTACAACGGTTGGCGACCCGTCGATGCTAGCACCGGACGCGCGCGCGCATTCATTTTTTTGGAAAGGAATATTGTTTTCAGGCAGCGAGCAAATGACCGGATCGGCCACCGGCGTTGGCAGAACGGGGATTGACAGCGCCACGGTTTTTGGTCCAGCATAAGCGCCGCACTGCGGCACCAGCATCACCCTTCATTATCGGAAATACCGGAACCTGCAGCCCGTCTGCAGTAACATGACCACTATGACCACCCATACCTTTCTCTGGCACGACTACGAAACGTTTGGCGCCCAGCCGCGCCGCGACCGCCCGGCCCAGTTCGCCGCCATCCGCACCGACGCCAACCTCAATGAAATCGGCGAACCCATCATGCTGTATTGCCAGCCGGCGCCGGATTTCCTGCCCGACCCGCAATCGTGCCTGATCACTGGCATCACGCCCCAGCAATGCCTGGAATGGGGCGTACCCGAGCACAAGTTCGCCGCCACGATCGAAGCGGCGTTCAGCCAGCCGGGCACCATCGGCGTGGGCTACAACACGATCCGCTTTGATGATGAAATCACGCGCTTCATGTTTTGGCGTAACCTGATCGACCCGTACGCGCGCGAGTGGCAAAACAATTGCGGACGCTGGGACTTGCTCGACGTGGTGCGCATGACGTACGCGCTGCGCCCCGAAGGCACCGAATGGCCCCTGCGCGAGGACGGACGGCCCAGCTTCAAGCTCGAACTGCTGGCCAGGGCCAATGGCTTGCTGCACGAGGCGGCGCACGACGCGCTGTCGGACGTGCGCGCCACCATTGCGCTGGCAAAACTGATCCGCGAGCGCCAGCCCAAGCTGTTTGACTTTTGCCTGGCGCTGCATAAAAAAGACAAGGTCTCCACTGAAATGGGCATGCACCTGGCGCCCGCGCAGCGCCAGCCTTTCCTGCACGTGTCGGGCATGTTTCCTGTTGAATACGGTTGCATCGGCCTGGTCTATCCACTGGCCACGCATCCGAGCAACAAGAACGAAGTGCTGGTGTGGGATTGCCGGCACGATCCGGCCGAGCTGTTCGACCTGGACGCCGATACGATCCGTTTGCGCATGTTCAGCAAAACGGCCGATTTGCCGGAAGGGATGACGCGCTTGCCGATCAAGAGCATCCATATGAACAAATCGCCGATGCTGGTGTCGAATCTGAAGACCCTGACGGCAGCGCAAGCGCTGCGCTGGGAAATCAACCTGGACCAGGCCCGTCTGCACGCCATGGCGGCGCAGGCCGGTCCCGATATGGGAGCGATATGGGATCAGGTCTACCACCGCCCTGCCCCGGTGGGCGAAACGGACGTGGATGAAGACCTGTACGGCGGCTTTATCAACAACAATGACAAGCGCAAGCTGGAGTCCTTGCGCGGCGAAAAGCCGGAGCGGCTGGCGACAGCCAATCCCTCGTTTGACGACGAACGCCTGGCCGAACTGTTTTTCCGTTACAGGGCGCGCAACTTTCCGCACACGCTCAGCGTGGACGAAGCGGCGCACTGGGAGCAGCACCGGGCCGACCGCCTGTTCGATGGCGCGGCCGGCGCGCGGACCATCGAGCAATTGTTTGCGGAAATTGATACGCTGTCAGAAGACGCCGACGAGCGCGCTGAGGATATTTTGGGCGCCTTGTACGATTATGCCGAGGCGATTGCGCCAAGCCGCCGCTAGCGCTCTGTTGGATTCCCTCGGTTAAGTCCCGACGGACTGCTGGGTTCGCTGCGCAGGCGGCAATCCGGGGTATTTTTCAATCACGCAGCCGGGTGCAACAAACCGACACGGCGTCGGCACGGCGTGCACTGAACGCCGCGTTTCAGCGGTACTGGTTGATCGCGTCGCGCGTTTCCAGCGCCACGCGGCGCGCGGCCGCCACAAAATCCTCGCCGTCCCGCGGCGCGGCATACAGGATCGCGCGCGACGAATTGATCATCATCCCCGCGCCGGCCGCGCTCTTGCCCGACTGGACGGTGGCTTCGACGTCGCCGCCCTGGGCGCCCACACCGGGCACCAGCAGCGGCATGTCGCCGACGATGGCCCGCACTTCGGCCAGCTCATGGGGAAAGGTCGCGCCCACCACCAGCGCGCACTGGCCGTTGAGGTTCCATTTCTCCGCAACCATACGGGCAACATGCTGGTAAAGGGGCTTGCCGTCGACATCGAGAAACTGCAAGTCCGACCCGCCCGGGTTCGAGGTGCGACACAGCACGATCACGCCGCGCTCGCTCCACGCCATATAGGGTTCCACGGAATCGAAACCCATGTAGGGATTGACGGTGACGGCGTCGGCGCCGTAACGGTCAAACGCTTCGCGCGCATACTGTTTGGCGGTGGCGCCGATATCGCCGCGCTTGGCGTCGAGAATCAGGGGAATGTGCGGATAGGCTTCGCGCGCGTAGGCGCAGAGCCGCTCAAGCTGGCGTTCGGCGCCGAGCGCCGCAAAATAAGCGATTTGCGGCTTGAAGGCGCAGGCCAGGTCGGCGGTGGCGTCGATGATCGCACTGCAAAAGGTGAAAATGCCGTCCGGTTCATGTTGCAGCGCTGCCGGCAGGCGCGCCACATCGGGATCGAGGCCGACGCACAGCAGCGAATTGTTGGTGGTCCAGGCGGCGGACAGTTTGTTGATGAAATTCACGGCAGGCCTCGGTTCCATTTGCTAAGGCCATTATTGTACCGCGTCCGCCTGCACGCTTGAAATGGACGCAGTTCATGCATTTAAGGTATATTTTTGACCATTCGACAACTGTTACGGACTCAAGCTCATGACCTCTACCGCTCACTTCACCCGCTGGACACAGCTTTTTTTCGCGATGCTCATCGCCACCATGCTGTCCGGCTGCGGCTACAACACCTTTCAGACCAAGGACGAAGCAACCAAGGCGGCTTGGGGCGAAGTGGTCAACCAGTACCAGCGCCGCGCCGACCTGATTCCCAATTTGGTCAACACCGTCAAGGGCTATGCCTCGCACGAAAAAGACACCCTGGAAGCGGTGACGAAGGCGCGCGCCGCCGCCACCAGTTTCCAGATTACGCCCGAAGTGCTCAATGACCCGGCCGCGTTCGCCAAGTTCCAGGCGGTCCAGGGCGAGCTGTCGAGCGCGCTGTCGCGCCTGATGATGGTCACCGAAGCCTATCCCAACCTGAAGGCCGACGCCAGTTTCCGCGACTTGCAGTCGCAGCTCGAAGGCACCGAAAACCGCATCACCGTGGCCCGCAAGCGCTACATCGATGCGGTGCAGGAATTTAACGTCCAGGTGCGCCAGTTCCCGACCAACTTGACAGCGATGATGTTCGGCTACAAGGTCAAGCCATCGTTCACGGTTGAAAACGAGAAAGCCATTTCGACTGCGCCGGCCGTCAATTTCGGTAAATAAGATGGCACTGTTGCGCGCATTCTGGCTGGCATTGGCACTCGGGCTCGCTCTAGCCTTTCCGGCGCAGGCACAGGACTTCGTCCCGGTGCCGGCGCTGACCGGCCACCTGACCGACCAGGCCGGCATGCTGACGGCCGAACAGCGCGGCCAGCTCGAAGCCGTGCTGACCGACTATGAAACCAAGACCGGCAGCCAGATTGCCGTGCTGCTGGTCAAGACCACCGCGCCCGAACAGATTGAACAGTACAGCTTGCGCGTGGTCGAAGCCTGGAAGCTAGGTCGCAAGGGCGTCGACGACGGCGTGCTGCTGCTCGTCGCACCGGGCAACACGGGGGCCATGCGGCGCCTGCGCATTGAAGCGGGCCGCGGCGTGCAGGGCGTGCTGACCGACGCCCAGTCCAAACGCATCGTGCAAGACGTGATTGCGCCCTACTTCCAGAAGGAACGGTATTACGACGGCTTGGTGGCGGGCGTGGGTGCGATTTCCACGCTGCTGAACAAGGAGCAATTTCCGGCGGCGCCAGAGGCGGCAAATCGCACCGGCCAGGGCGAGCAGCAAGGCTCGATGCTCATTCCCCTGCTGATCTTTGGCGCCATCGTCCTGTTTCGCGTCTTTCGCCCGCGCCGCTCCCGGCTGGCGCGTGGCGGCTGGGGCAGCGGCGCGACCGGTTTCATCCTGGGCAGCGCCTTGGGTGGCCTGGGACATGGTGGCGGTGGTGGTGGTGGTGGTGGTGGCGGCGGCGGCTTTTCGGGCGGCGGTGGCTTTTCCGGCGGCGGCGGCAGCTTTGACGGCGGCGGCGCCTCGGGAGACTGGTAATGACCACGACTTTTATTGAACGCATTAAACGCCAATGGCGTCATTGGCTGGCGAGCGCGGCCAAGGGACGGCGCTTGTTCCCCGCCGACGCGCTCACGCGTCTTGGCCAGGCCATCACGGCCGGCGAGCAGCGCCATCGGGGCGAACTGCGGCTGATCGTGGAAAATGCACTGCCGTCGGAACTGATCTGGGCCGACGTTGGCAACCGCCAGCGCGCGCTATCTCTGTTTGCCGAGTACGGCGTGTGGGATACGGCCGACCGTTGCGGCGTGCTGATTTATGTGAACCTGGCCGAGCAAAAGGTCGATATCGTGGCAGACCGCAACATCGGCCAACAGATTGCGCCTGACACCTGGCAACAAATTTGCCGCGGCATGACCGAGGGCTTCAAGGCGGGCCAGTTCGAGCAAAGTACGCTGGCGGCCATCGAGCAAGTCAATGTGTTACTGGCCGCGCGGTTTCCGGCGACGGGAGAGCGCGCCAACGAATTGCCGGACCAGCCAGTGATGCTGTAAATAAGCCAGCGTCGGCTGGCCGCTATCGGTAAAATTCAGGTTTTCATACTGCGTGAAGGCGAGACATGAGACTGAACCAGAAAGTGGCAATCGTGACGGGCGCGACGCAGGGCATCGGACTGGCCTGCGCGCGCCGCCTGTTGCAGGAAGGCGCACGCGTGATGCTGGTCGATATCAAAACGGAGGGCGCGGCCGTGGCCGCAGAACTGGGCGGGCAGGCGCGCTTTTTTGCCGCCGACGTCAGCCTGAAGGTCGATGTCGACGCGATGATCGCCGCCACCATTGCCGCGTTCGGCCAGATCGACATCCTGGTCAATAATGCCGGCGTTACCCATGCCGCCGACTTCCTCGACCTGTCCGAAGACGATTTTGACCGTGTGCTGCGGATCAACCTAAAATCGATGTTCCTGTGCAGCCAGGCTGCCGCGCGGCACATGGTGACCCGGCACAGCGGCTGCATCATCAATATGTCGAGCGTGAATGCCGAGCTGGCCATCCCGAACCAGGTGCCGTACGTGGTGTCCAAGGGCGGCATCAACCAGCTGACCAAGGTGATGGCGCTCAATCTGGCGCCGCACGGCATCCGCGTCAACGGCATCGGCCCGGGCACCATCCTGACTGAACTTGCCAAGAAGGCCGTGCTGGCCAGCCCCGAGGCGCGCCATACGATCCTGTCGCGCACGCCGGCCGGACGCTGCGGCGAACCGGAGGAAATCGCCTCCGTGGCCGCCTTCCTGGCCAGCGACGATGCTTCCTACATGACCGGCCAGACCATGTACGTGGACGGCGGGCGCCTTGCGCTCAACTACACGGTGCCGGTGGCCGAATGAGCGCGCCCAAGCCGCCGCCGCAGCCGCAGCCGATCAACCGGCTCGCGCTCGACCATCAATTCTGCTTTGCGCTGTATTCGGCCTCGCATGCAATGACCAAGACCTACAAGCCAATGCTGGACCGGCTGGGCCTGACGTATCCGCAGTACCTGGTCATGCTGGTGCTGTGGGAACAGGATGCCATCCTGGTCAAGGATATCGGCGCGCGCCTGTTTCTGGACTCCGGTACGCTCACGCCGCTGCTCAAGCGGCTTGAAGCACATGCCTTGGTCAGCCGCAACCGCAACGTGCTTGACGAGCGCCAGGTGCGCATTGAATTGACCGAGCAGGGACGCGCGTTGCGCCTTGATGCCGAAGCCATACCGGAGCAGGTGCTGTGCGCCAGCGGGCAGGACCTGGCGGCGCTGGGCAGCATGCGCAAGGAGTTGGCACGCGTGCGGGACGACCTGTTCAAGGCGCTCGACGCGAGCCTGTAGCGAAGTTCGCCCTGGGTAAATGAACGCAGAATAGATTGCACACAATTGAATTGTGCGATATATTCGTTCGTATCGGCACAGTCTGCCGCCCACCCATTCCAAGGAGTCATTCATGCAAGTACTTTACACAGCAAACGCAACAGCTACCGGTGGCCGCGAAGGCCGTGGCGTTTCCAGCGACCAGGCGCTCGACGTTGTGCTGTCGACCCCGAAGGAATTGGGCGGCGCCGGTGGCGCCGGCACCAATCCTGAACAATTGTTCGCGGCCGGCTATGCCGCCTGCTTTTTGTCAGCCATGAAAATGGTCGGTGGCTTGATGAAAACGCCGATCCCGGCCGATGCCAGCGTCGACGCGGCGATCGGCATAGGCAAGAATGACCAAGGTGGGTTTGGACTGAACGCCAAGCTGGCCGTCAATACGCCCGGCATGGACCAAGCCGCAGCCCAGGCAGTCATCGACAAGGCGCACCAGGTGTGCCCTTACTCGAACGCGACGCGCGGCAATATCGAGGTCGTCATCACGCTGAACACCTAAGGAAGCACTGATTAATTCTTGACGGCGGACTCGGCGCACGAAAAAAGCGCCCAGCTGCGTTGCAAATCCTCGCCATGCCCCGGCATGTCTGCGGTGTTGCGCCTTACCGGGCACTTTTTGCGTGACCGATTCCATTCGCCAGAATAAATCAGTGCCTCCCTAAGTTATTTCGTTTTTGAATATCTGATATGAGTAATGGCAATTAGACATATGATTTAAGACGCACCATAATAGTGCCTTGTCTCCACTATTCCTCCTCCAAGAAGATAGTTTTAAGCCCGCTTTCACCAGCGGGCTTTTTTTTTTGAGACGTCGGCGTCAGAAAATCGTTCGGTAAAACGTCAGCAACATTGAGCTATGTCATAGCTCAGTCATATAGCGCTCCTATACTCATTGATAGCCGCCAGTACATGCAACCGATATGCGTGACGCCCGGCCAGGTGTGCTTGCCGTAAGGCGGCACACCAATCCCAATTTCAAGCCTCTGCCCGGACCCTGGGTTTCCGCCTGCACCGCAAGCGGGCATTTTCCCCCTCCGCGCACCAAGTTGATCAGTTCGAGAAAAGCAGAAGAAAGTGGCCGTGTGCACTTGACGACCCGTAGCTTTCTACTAGGATGAATATCCCTCGTAAAATTTAGAGCCTCTTCACACAACGCCAAGCGGAGTTTTCGAATGAGTCAATACGTTCTCGAAGCAGAAACAAGGGAAAAGCCCCAACAGGCCGACGTCGGACGGCGCCATCGGCACGGAATGGACGAGCATCTGGTCTTAAGCGAGCTCGACCCTGAGCAGGTGATCGACCACCTTGAACCGGACGACAAGGTCGAACTGATCACCTTCGGCACCGTGCGTGAAACCTGCCCCAACTGCCGCACCGCGCACCTGAAGCTGGTGCTGCGCCAGCGTCGCGTGCGCGTGGCACACCTGTTTTGCGCCGGTTGCCTGTGCTGTTTCGACGCCCATTACGTCAATGGGTCTTCTGCCCTGACGATCTGAGCCGATTTTGAGGCAGGCGGGGCGGACGCGACGCGGGCGCGCGCAACATGCTATGGTTGCGTATTTCAGCGATCGCCGTTTCCATGTTCTCCTTCGTTTCCCTGCTCGTGCTTGACGAGCGCCTGCGTCGCCGGCGCTTTTACGGCGCCTTCCTGATGTTTTCCGCCATTCTCGTCATGGGGTCGATTCCCGGCGCGCGTGCCGAAATCGGCGAGTTCGGCTCCGGCGTCGTCTTGCACAGCCTCGCCTACGGCAGCCTCACCTTTCTTCTGTACACGGGTTCCACAGGCAGCCGCAGCCAGCGCGCCATCCGCGCTGTGCTGACAGTGGCGCTGATGGGAGCCCTTGACGAGTTCGTGCAATCGTTTCTTCCCTACCGCACCGCCTCGACGCGCGACTGGCTGGTTGATTGCTGCGCCGCGTCAGTGATGGCAGGGTTGCTGTGGCGCTTTATGCCCGAACCCGTCGCGTCGCGCCACCCGTAGTCCAGTACCACGCGCCTGTGCCTGCTGTTCGACCTGCGCCTGGCGCACCAGTGCGTGCAGAGCTTGGCGCAGCACGTAGCGTTCACGGATTGCAGCCGCGTCCGCTTGTATCGACTCCACCAATGCTTCGATCAGGCTGTCCAAGGGGCTTGAATACATGAGAGTCGACTCCAAAAGTTTCGGTTAGGAATTATTCCTTAACGAACCGATGAGCGGTTTGCGAATTATCAAATGTTTGTCCGACAAGTAAAGCATCACCTTGCTTGATGCACCTCATGCAACAGCCTATTTCAGTGGAACGTTGTTCAATATCGAGCCTCTTACCCCAGTGGCACGCGGCATTGTCACGCACACACACGCAAAACACCCAAACAAAGGAGTTGATCATGAAGCGTAATGAACAGAGCGTGCTCTTGGCAGGCTTGCTGGCAATGGTACTTGCGGCATGTAGTTCCACCGGCATGAGCGGAAGCGACAGCGCCAGCAGAAGCGCCGGCGGCGCCTCGTCCATGGGCACCGGTGGCAGCACCGGCAGCGACACCGCCGGCACCGGTAGCTATGGCAGCGGCACGGCCGGCAGCGGCACCACGGCCGGCAGCGGAACAACAAGCAGCGGCACAACCGCCAGCACCGACCCGGCGACAGTCGGCGGCACCAGCGGCACCAGCGGCACCAGCGGCACCGGCAGCACCGATAGCACCAGCGGCACCGGTAGCACGAGCGGCACCGCCAGCAGCGGCACCGGCAGTGCCGGGACCAGCGCCAGCATGGGCGCCAGTGGGACCGGCGGCAGCACGGCTACGGGAGGTAGCGGGCAGGCAAGCACGGCCACCGGGGCTGCAGGCCAGTCAGGCAGTGCCACTGGCGCAGCGAGCGCAGCGCCCAATAGCACCGTGACCAGCATTGAAGTCGTGCAACGTCAGGCCGGCAGTGGCGCGACCGGTGCGGGCACGGTTGCGGGCGCAGCCGTAGGCGGCGCTACCAGCACCGGCGCTGGCGGCGCAGGCACGGGCGACCGCGTCTATCGCGTCACGCTGCGCGGCGACGACGGCCGCAGCCAGGTCATCACGCAGGAGTGGGCACCTACCTTTAGCACCGGCGACCGGGTGCGCGTGAGCAGCGGCGCCATCGCCCGCTGAAAAAGCGGCCAGGACGGCACGCCGGCCAAGCCATCGGGTTGCCCGCCAATCAGAAAACGCGTTCTACGCGGTAGCCGCGCTGCGAAAGCAGTTGCGGCAAGCCATCGTCGCCGAGCAAGTGCAACAAGCCGACGCCGACGAATGCCGTTTTCCCGCCTTGTAATATGCGCTCGATGCCAGAAGCCATCTCAGGATTGCGCTGGCCCAGCAGCACGCGCCGTGTGAACTCCGACATCATGCTGTTGCCACCGACGGCGTCCGGTACCAATGCCTCCAGCGCTGCGGTGTCGCCTGACACCCATGCGTTGATCGTTGCCCGGGCCTTGCGCAGCGTGCTGCCGTCGGATAGATCGCGCAGGCTTTCGAGCAGGTAGCGTTCCGCCTGCGCCGCGCTCAAGGTGTCGAACAGCGCGAGCTGGTAGTCTGCGCTTTCGAGTTCGGTAACGCGCTTTCCCTGCGCCTGCGCCAGCACCAGCAAAACCGCTTCATTGCCTTGCGTACGCTCATAGCCGCTGCGCTGCAGCTCCAGGCCCATCAGAATGTTCGCGATAAGCCACGGCTTCAAATGCTGCACGCTGGCAACCGTGATGCCGAGCGTGTGCAAGGCCTGGGTAAGGAGCGCGAGTGTCGCCGGCGCTATAAAATTCTGAATTTGCCCGCCCGAGCTATAACTGCCGTGCGCCAGCACGGCATGTGCGTACGCCAGCTCAGCATTTGTGTCAAGTTCGAGCACCAGCGCGCTGGAAGCGCCGAGTGCGTCGCTTACTTCGGGCGCGAGAGGGTAAAAGGAAGCAGCTCCCACGTGAATGGTACCAAACAGATAGGCCGCTTGACCGTCGCGGCTGACTTTATACAAGATGCCATGACGTTTCGCTGGCGCTGGCGACAGTTGAGCCTTCGCCCGCACTGTTCCCTGGACCAAGGGGCTTGGCGACACGTCAACCGCCCAGACACGCGCCGAGGCTGCGGATAGTAAACTAAGCACAACAGCGCTGCACAAGCAGCGCCGTACCAATTTCGGCAACATTAAACTTTCCTAGGGGACAGAACACGACAAGGTAACGATAGTATGTCAGGCTGTGTCCGCACGGATCATGTTTCCAGGAAAAATTTCCGGATGGCGATCTTGAGAGTAATTAACGTACAAAAAAACGACGCTGGCGAGGTGCGGATCTGGCATGCACGGCCAGTGTGTCTGTTCCGAAACTTCCCGATGGATGGGTTTGTCCGAGGGTGTGCTGATTCAAGCGGCGAGCACGCCGCAGCCCTTACGCGCAGCACTTACTCGCAGCGACGAGACAAGCGAGCGACGAGACATGCAAGCGATGGGATCAAGCGCCGAACCCGTGTCAACTGACCTCAAAAAATTCCTGGCGGCGGCGCAACGCTGCCATTGCCTGACGCCATCTCTTGCGCGCCGGTTCAGCCTGAAGTGCCGCAGTGCGCAGTGCGGTTACTTGGGTGCAAAACGCACCAAATCGTAAATCGTCTCGAGGTCGGCATGCTGCGCAGGCCAGGCAGTGCGATAGCGAATATTTGTCCAAGTCAGCATGCCGCGTCGGACAGTGCAGGCGCTAGTGTCATAAATTGAAATCTCGTTACATATAAATGCTCCGAAGTCGCCGATAGACAAGGAACAAAAGCGGGACAAAGCCGAAGCTGTGCGAGCATTATCGCGAGATTTTCAGGATATTTACCTAATGGACTTGCAGACACTAGCTCGTATTTTTCGAGGCTGGCATACGGCGCACGCAAGCGCAGCGCACTCGCTCTTATTTATCAAGGTCGACGTGCTGTACACGTCAGTGCGACGCGCTGGCCATATTTATCAAGGTCGGCATGCTGCGCAAGCCAGTGCAGCCGATACCAATTATTGAGGTCGGTATGCTGCGCGCCAGCGCAGCGCTCAAGCTCATATGTGTCGAGGTCCGCATGTGGCGCATGCCAGGCAGCGCCCCGCTCAGATTTTTCGAGGTCGTGCTGCTCACATTCGTCCAGGTCTGCATGTTGCGTACGCCAATGCAGCGCGCTAAGGTCGAAGTTGTCGAGGTCGCATGCTGCGTACGCCAGTGCGGCGCACTGACTCACCTTTGTTGAGGTCGGCATGCTGCGCACGCCAGTGCAGCGCGCTTAGCTCGAAATTTTCGAGGTCACATGCTGCGCACGCCAGTGCAGCGCAATGACTCACCTTTGTCGAGGTAGTCGTGCTTCGCACGCCAGTGCAGCGCACTGACTTACCTTTGTCGCGGCCGGCATGCTGCGCACGCTCGTGCAGCGCGCTAAGCTCGAAATTGTCGAGGTCGCATGTTGCGCACGCGACCCCCGGCTCACCTTTGTCGAGGTGGACATGCTGGGCACGCCTGTGCAGGGCGCTTTCGCTGATAATTGTCGGCATTGGCATGTTGCGCAAGCCAACGCAACGCGCCAGTTGTCGATTGTCGAGTCCGCGTATTGCCCAGGCCAACGCAGCGCTCGATTGATCATTGTGATCCTGCCTGCTGCGCACGCCAGAGCCAGGACTATCGTGAATGCTGGATCGGCCTGCGGACCAACGGCCTACAGGCCCACGAACGGGCAGCAGGGTCCTCTACCGCAGCGCAAAAGGCGCGCTCGCCCCGATTCGATAACGTCACGCATCGACTAGCCGGTTTCACTGTCCGGCTTGAACTACCAGCTTGCGCCAGGCACGAGCAGCGCAGCCCCGCGCCAGCAGGTAGCGGTGACGCCGGCCAACGCGACAATGACGTTACGCGAAGCGCCGCAATCGGGACAGGGCAGCGCCGGACCGTGCAACGGATGGCCCTGCAGAGCGCTCCGCCCCACATGCCGGTACCGGCTCAGTCTGAACTGACGATCTGGGCCGCGTCGGCTCGCAGCCGCAACACTGCCTCGGCCGCTTTTTTCCCCGCTAAGAATGCATGATCGGAATTGTAATACTCCCACTCGCTATAGCGTCCAGCCAACACGATATCGTAGCGCGCGAGCCAGTCCTTTACCGTGGCCACATTGGCTGCGCGCGCCTGGTCGTAAATGACGTAGGCATAAGGCATATCTACCAGGTTGGCCGTCAGCATGCGGTCGTCCGGTTGCAGCATCCCGACCTTGACGCAGTCAGCAATGCAGCGCTCAATCAGCGCCTGTCCGTCCAGCGGCAAGGGTTTCCACGGCGAATAGGAAATCTCGCAGGTCAGCCCAAAGCCGCCCGGAGGATTACAGTGCGGGCTGGCGTTCCCTTGCACGAAGATGCGGTGAAAAATGGTGTCTTCGGGATAGTAGATCCAATGCTTGTCCGTGAGATTTTCGCGCCCTACCCCCAGGTTCACGCAGCGAACGGATATGTGCCGCAGCCCGTTGGCCGCCGCACGCACCTCTTCCGGCGCCTCGGCCCCAATCAGCTTGATCAGTTCAGGCAAGGGCATCGTACTGACCAGGTGATCGTAGCGGTAGCGGCTTCCGTCTGCCATCACCAGCACGTGTTCGCGCGGCAGCAACTGGGCCGCCGACGCGTTCATTTCGATGCGACCCTTGATATGGGGTAAGAAGCCCGACATCAGCGCCTGGAAGCCACCGGTAAGCGGATAGCCGAAGCGCGCATTCGGCCCCAGGGGTTTACCCACTGATTCGAGCGCGCCTTCGATGATGTCTTCCAGGTCGGGGAGCGGCACACGCCCGCCCAGCCAAGATGTTTCCATTTCGGACAGGGGCACCGTCCACAATTTCTTGTTGTAAGGAATGGCGAAATGCTTCGCAATGCCGCTGCCCCACACCTTGTAGATGAATTCCTCGAAGTTCTGCATCTCGCGCTTGCGGGGAGCAAAGCTGGCCGTATTGGCGACCTCTGCCGTACCATCGGCACAGCAATCGTCCAGCGGTTTGACGGCACACTGCGCAGTGTTGTCGGCGCCGGCCATGCTGCCGAAGCGGGCCTCGATCGCACCCACGATACATTCGGTGATGACCTTCGGCGGTAGCCCGTACAGTGCGCCCTGGAACGGGTAACGCGTATAGACCTGCTTGCTGTAGACCCAGGCTTCGCGGTTTTGCCAGTGCAGGTTCGGCCCCAGCAGCAATTCGTACATCTGCAGCACGTAGGGGTCATTCGAGAACATGATGTGCCCGGCGTAGTCGAACGTGAAGCCATGGTCGTCGATCGAGCGGCACCAGCCCCCCACGCTGGCATTTTTCTCCAGCAGTAACGCGCCCTTGCCCAGGTGGTAGGCGGCCGACAGCCCCGTGGGGCCCGCGCCAATGATGACGCTGTGCACCTTTTGCGCCCCGCTTTGTGAACGCAGCGGGTTGACCTTGCCGCCGCTGTCGGCGCCGACACCTGCGCTTTTGGGCGGCGCGAATCGCGGTGCGCCGCAGCGTACCGGCGCGGCGGCTATGAGCAAGCGCATCGCGTCGGCAGTAATGTCCCACGACGTCGCCGCCACGGTCGCGCGCATCTGCGCGAGCATCGCCACATGCGCGTCGGCGCCCATGTCCAGCGCTGCTTCACACGCAGCGATAAAGCCGGGCTCATCGCTGGCGATGGCAACGATGTGTCCGTACGGCTGTGCGACATCGGTGATCGCTGTGCTGACGATGGGCAATTCGGCAGCCATATATTCCAGCACCTTGGTCGGGCTGATAAAACGCGTCGCATCGTTCAAAGCGAACGGCAGCAGGCAGACGTCCCACCCGGCCAGGAAGGCAGGCAATTCCTCATAGGTGCGTTGGCCGAAGTAATGAATGTTGGGGCGCTGCGGCAAGCTTGCCGGATTGATCTTGAGCACCGGCCCGACCAGCACCACCTGCCAGTCGGGGTGGGCGTCGGCCAGCTCGGCGATCAAGGCGCAGTCGAAACGTTCGTCGATGACGCCGTAAAACCCCAACCGCGGCCGGGCCAGCGCGTGCTGCTCAGGATGGCTGCCGCCCCGCTCAAGCGCCCGTTCGAAGTGGCGCACATCAACGCTGCTGGGAAAGCAATGGACATTGGCATGCCGTTCGCGCTTGGCCTGGTACAGGCTCGGCCCGCCCGCAAAGACCAGGTCGGCCAGGTTCAGCAACGCTGACTCGCGCTGCAACAATTGCTTGGGCGAGTTCTTGAAGGCCGCCAGTTCGTCCATGCAGTCGTAAACCAC
Organism: Massilia sp. TSP1-1-2; assembly: GCF_049896185.1. Taxonomy (NCBI): domain Bacteria; kingdom Pseudomonadati; phylum Pseudomonadota; class Betaproteobacteria; order Burkholderiales; family Oxalobacteraceae; genus Massilia; species Massilia sp. TSP1-1-2. The sequence continues at coordinate 53,491 of NZ_JAFCTU010000001.1, read as the reverse complement.
CAGGCTCGGGTCGAGTTCCTGCAGCAGCGGCAGCGCCATGGGCGTGTAGAACCAGGCAATGGGGCGCTCGCCGGGCGGCAACAGTGTGCCGAGCAAGGGACGCAGCAGCGGAATCTGGTCGTCGTGAAAGCCGCTTGCGTGCAAAGGGGTGTGGGGACGGCAGACGGTCACGTTGGGAGCTGGATGGGACTGTTCTATGAAACTGTCGCCGCCATCGTGGACCGGCTCCTCGATGAAGAGGATGCGGTAGTGCAGTGCCAGCCGCGAGAGTAGCTGTTGCGGGCGCTGGTAGACGAAATCCCAGCGCAAGTGGCAGAAAACGATGATGGTTGGCATGTTGGCTCCTTGTCGCCCGTGCCGGGCGTGTCGTTGACAAAATAGTTGGTCGTGCTACAGCCTGCCGGCACATTGTCCCGGGCGCGCTGCCCCGGGACAGTTCGTCGCAGGCGTGGTGGTGGTGGCGGCTAGATCATCCCCGGGTGGCCTTCTTCTTCCTCCTTGGCGTCGTTGCGTGTTGCAGCGCAGATCATCTCGAGCGGCACCTTGGGCGTGCGGTCAGCGCGCAACAGGCCGTTCGCCTCCTGGAACGTGTCGCTGAACTGGGTGTAGCAAAAGCCGCTGAACATGGTCGTCGTGTTGACCACGGCCAGCAGGCGCCGGTACAGGTCGATAAAGCTGTCGGCATCGTGCGCGCGCGAATAGCCCCAGGTTTTCTTGCCCCCCACGGGCGCGCCCTGGTCGAAGGCGATACCGCCGAATTCGGTCAGCACGATCGGCTGTCCGCGGTGCGGAAAGCCGTCCAGGGTCAGAATGCGCCCCCCGGGACGGCGCTGGTCGAACAGCGTGCGGGTGGGCTCGGTCGTGGTGTAGCGCGCCGCGATTTTTTCAGGATTGCAATCGTAGTCGTGGATGCCGAGGATGTCAGTGGCCGACGCCTCCCAGCCATCATTGCCGATCACGGGCCGGGTGGCGTCGAGCATGCGCGTCAGGTGATACAGCGCTTCGACCGCGTTGCGGTGCGCCTGGGTCAGCGTCAGATTGGGCACGCCCCACGATTCGTTGAAGGCAACCCAGACGATGATGCATGGATGACTGTAGTCGCGTTCGATCGCCTCGGTCCACTCGCGCACCATGCGCGTGATGGCCTTGGGACTGAAGCGGTAGGCCGACGGCATTTCCTCCCACACCAGCAGGCCGAGCCGGTCGGCCCAGTACAGGTAACGCGGGTCTTCAATTTTCTGGTGCTTGCGCACCCCGTTAAAGCCCATCGCCTTGGCCAGTTCGACGTCGCGCTTGAGGGCGGCGTCGGACGGTGCGGTCATCAAGGTGTCGGGCCAGTAACCTTGGTCAAGCACCAGACGCAAGGCGTAGGCGCGTCCGTTGAGCATGAACCGGTCGCGGTTGATCGCCACCGAGCGCAGCGCGGTGTACGAATGGACCGTGTCGAGCACCACACCCTCGTGATGCAGCGTGATTTCGGCGTCAAGCAGCGTGGGCCGCTCGGGGCTCCACAGCAGTTCGTTGCGCGAGTCGTCGATGCCGGGGTCGGACAGGGCAATCTTGCGGTTCGCTTCGTGTCCCAGCAGTTTGTAATGGTCGTCGGCCAGCAGGTTGTCGCCATGCCAGATTTTTACTTCGACAAACAGGTCCTCGATAATGTCGCCGGTAGCGACAATCTCGCAGCCGATTTCGTACGTTTCAAAGATAGGGGTCCAGCGCAAGCTCTGGATGTAGGTCGATGCTACCTGCTCGAGCCACACGCTTTGCCAGATCCCCGTGGTGCGCGGATACCAGATCGAGTGCGGCTCGAGCAACCAGTCTTGCTTGCCGCGCGGCTTGGCAAGGTCGTGCGGGTCGTCCTCGGCGCAGACCGTCACCACTTGCTTGCCGTCTGCCTTGAGCGCACAGCTGATGTTGGCCGCAAACGGTGTATGTCCGCCCTCGTGCTCGGCCACCAGGCATTGGTTGACCCAGACCCGCGCGCGATAGTCGACGGCGCCGAAATGCAGGATCGTGTGGCCGGCAGTGGGCAGGCACTCGAACTCCCGTTCGTACCAGCAAACCGTATGAAAGCCCGTGTCGCCGATGCCGCTGGCGCTCGCTTCGGGCGGGAAAGGCACCTCGATCGTGTCGGTCCATTCGGTCGCGCCATTCGGAAACCTGAAGCGCCGCTCGTCGTCGAACACGAATTTCCAGGGACCGTTCAGGCTCACCCAATGGTCACGCACGAGCTGCGGGCGCGGATACTCAAAATCACTCATTGTTGTCCTCGCTGCGGGAAAGCACCGGAATCAGCAGGCTGCCCTGCATGCCGCCAGCATTGAAGCGCGCCAGCGCGGCGGCGCCAGCGCGCGCGGCTGCCCCTTTGCGGCACAGCGCCACGCAGGCGCCGCCAAAACCGGCGCCGGTCAGGCGCGCGCCGTAGACATCGGGCTGTACGCGCAAATAATCGGTCAGATAGTCGAGCGCGGGAATCGACACTTCATAGTCGTCGCGCAGGCTGGCGTGCGATTCGTTCATCAGCTCACCGAAACGGCGCGCGCCGACTCCGCCGACCGCTTCGAGCACCCGCGCGTTTTCGCGCACCACGTGACGCGCGCGCTGGCGCAGCGGCGCCGGCAGCGCCTCGACGCTGTCCGGGTCGGCCACGTCGCGCAGCGTCGGCACGCCCAGCCGGCGCGCCGCCTCGTCGCATTCCGCGCGCCGCTCGTTGTACTTGCTTGCCGCCAAGCTGCGCGGGACACCGGAGTCGACAACGATCATTTCGCTGTCGGTGGGAATCTCGCACAGCTGGTAGCTTAGCGTGCGCGCGTCGATGAACAGCATGTGGCCGGTGTCGGCCAGGCTGGCGGCCATTTGGTCCATGATGCCGCAATTGACCTTGGCATACGCAATCTCCGCCCGTTGCGCCATGCGCGCCAGCGCCACATCGTCGAATGGCAGCGCGAGCAGCGTGCGCAGCGCGCGCAGCATGGCCACTTCCAGCGCCGCGCTCGAGGACAGCCCGGCACCGACCGGCAGCGCGGTGCTGACATACACGCGCAGCGGCGGCACGCTGAAACCTTCGGCCTCGACCATGCGGATGCAACCTTCGATATAGCTGGCAAAGCCGGGCGGCGCCGCCTCGGCCGGGGCGAAGCGCACGCTTGCATCAAGCGTGGCCGAATACAGATTGAAATGGCCGTCGCGGCTGGCCGCCAGCGCCACTTCGGTGCGCTGGGGCGTGGCCACCGGCAGCATGTAGCCGTCGTTGTAGTCGGTATGCTCGCCGAGCAGGTTGACGCGCCCGGGCGCGGACTCATGGACCTGTGGCGCACCGCCGAAAAACCGTTCCATCGACAGCGCGCTCATGATGCTTGCACCTGCACAGCACCTGTCACGTCGAACAGCACCTTTACCTGCTGCAATGCCAAGGCAGTCGTTTCGGGCAGCACATCCATGGCGAACATGCCCGCTCCCAGTTCGGTACCGGCCAGGAACTTAAGGCGCTCGCGCGTGCGAAAGGGCGGATAAAACTGCGCATGCAGCTGGGTTTCCGGGTGCGCGGCGCCGTCGGTGGGCGCCTGGTACCAGGCCATCAGGTAGGGAAAGGGGCGGTCCCACAGATGTTCGTATTTGAGCAGCACGGTCTTGAGGGCGCGCGCCAGGTCGCTACGCTGCGCCATTGTCAGGGCGGCGAAGTCGCGCGTGGGTGCGCGCGGCATCACCCAGACCTCGAACGGGTAGCGCGCGCAAGCGGGCACGAAGGCGATCGCATGCTCGCCCACGTACAGCACGCGCTCGCCGCTGGCCGCCTCATCGCGCGCCATGTCGCACAGCAGGCTGCTGGCGTGTTTGTCGTAATAGTCGCGCTCTTGTGCCAGCATGCGCGCCGGCACCGGCGGCACCACGGGATAGGCGTAAATCTGGCCGTGCGGATGGTGCAAGGTAACGCCAACCTCGGCGCCGCGGTTTTCAAACGGCAGCACGTATGCGATGCCGGGCAAGGCGCCCAGCCGCACGCTGCGCTCACCCCACACCTGCAGCAGCAGGTCGATGCGCGAGAGCGGCAGCGCGCCCAGCGACGAGAGCGCATCCTGGGTGAAAACGACTACTTCGCAATGCCCGTGCCCCGGCGCGGTTGGCACCGTCAGCGCCGGCGCCGCGCTCGCGTTCAGCGCAAGCGAAGGGAAACGGTTGTCGAAGACGGCAATCTCGTAGTCGCCGGCCGGCATTTCCGTGGGATGGTCCGCGTCGCGCATGGGCGCGAGCGGGTTGTACTCCGGTGGCGGCTGGTACGTGCGGTTCTGGCGGTATGCCGCGTACGTGACCCATTCGCCGCGCAGCGGATGCCAGCGCAGGTGCGGATCGGCATGTTGCGGCTCCGGGAAGGGACTAGGCGCACTCAGGCCGGGCGAAATGGGCCGGTTGCTGTACAAGGTCATGTTGCGCCCGTCGGGCTTGATCAGGTCGAGGCTGTGCATAAATCATCTATCCAGCATTAACGTTGCCAGCGCGAACAACAGGTGCAGTCGCGTCAAAGGGAGGGATGCTATCACGCGGTTTTCAGCCCGATTTCGGGCCTTTTGGGCAGTCAATTTCTTGCCGAAAAGAGCTTGTGACCGCCGGTAAATGCGCGACGACATCGTCCTTTTTCTCCCATAGCGGGGAGGTAAGGGAGGCAGCGGTTTCACTGTAATCAAGGTTACATAATGTAGGCGCCCACCTACAGAAAAAAGAGGCGTTCTTACTGGAGGATCGCGGCAGACGGGTCGCCGCAGCGCGCGCCTGACGGCTGTGCGAGCCGGTTATTGATGGCAGGCCGTAGCATAGCTCGGCCGGGCACATCGCTTGACGCGTGATGGCCCGACACTGGCGGATGGAAATTTTTGATGGGCGCCGTTGACGACAACGCCCCGTGTCAAGCTGAGCCCCGATTTCCGGGAGCGCAGCAGGGCGCCGAGCCCCGCAGGGTGGTCCTACTTGGCCAGTTCGGCCATGGCCGCCGTGTACATCTGCAAATTTAGCAGCAACTGTTCGGTGCTGATGAATTCGTGCTCGGAGTGCCCTGAATACACCTTGCCCGGCATGCCGGGACCGAAGCTGACGGCATGCGGAAACAGGCGGGCATTGGTAGATCCCCCTACCGCCACGGCTTGCACATGCTTGACTCCGGTATAGTAGGAAAACACCGACAGCAGGGTGGGCACCTGCGGCGCATCGTCCTGGATCCACGGATCGCTCAGCTGTATTTTGATCTCGTCCAGCGCTACATGCCGCTTCTGCCACGCGTCGAGCGCCGCCCGCACTTCCGACTCGAGTTGCGCGCCGCTCTTGCCGCGCGGCCGCCGCAGGTTGATGCTCAACTGCAAACCGTCGCCTGCCTGCTTGATCACCGTGGGCGCAAACGTCATCGGCCCCATGAAGGCGTCGCGATAAGCGATCGTGCCAAAACGTTCGCCGTAGATCCCGATGCCGATCATGTCGTTGAGGAAATTGACCAGCGCGCCCGCCTGGTTGTCGGGCCAATTCTGGACCTTGAGCGCGTCAGCGAGCATGCTGATTGCATTCACGCCATCTTCGGGCTTGGAGGAATGGGCCGAGACGCCGCGCGCCTTGATGCCCAGCTGCGTGCCGTGCCAGGCATAGCTGTAGCGCATCCCCTGCTGGCGCGCCGCGCGCGATCTGACCTGCGCTTCGAGCGCCGGCGTGGCATGCTCGATGGTCGCGCTCGCGTCCTCGGGAATCTGGCTGCCGAAAAAGCCGCCCGTAAACCCGCTGATAAAGGGAGCATCGGGAGCATTGGTCGGCCCCGGCCTGGCTGGCAGCGTCACGCTGACGGCGCCCCAGCCTTTCTCGGCGATGACGACCGGATACTCTGCATCGATGGTGATGTTCATTTGCGGCGGCACATGCGTCTTGAGAAACGCTTCAAGCGGCGCCCAGTCCGATTCCTCGGCCATGTAGACATACAGTTCGAGCCGTTTCGACAGGGCCAGTTTCTGGTCCTTGATCGCCTTCATCGCATACATGGCGGTGGCGATTGGTCCTTTGTCATCCTCGGTGCCGCGCCCGACCAGGCGTCCGGGTTCGCTGGTTCGGTCCAGCAGGAATGGCGACTGTTTCCATTTGGACGGATCGACCGGCTGCACGTCGCCGTGCGTGATAATGCCGACCCGCTCGCTCGACTGGCCCAGCCCGATGACCACCACGTAGCCGTAATCAACATAGTCCAGGCCCAGACGCGCCGCATGCTCCTTCAGATAGTGCTTGAAGCCCAGGTGCTGCGCATTGCGCTCGAATGGCACGTCCTTGTCGGCCACGGTGTTGAAACTGACCATCGCCGCCAGGCTGTCAATGACGGCGCCGCCATAAGCGCGCACGGCATGCCGGGCCGCCCCGATCGCGGCCGGGCCCGGCTTGTGGGGGGCCGCATTCGCGCCCTGGGCAAAACCGAGCAGCAAGCTGGCAACGGTGGCGCAAACGGTGATGTATTCACGCATGAATGGTCGCTTTGTCGAGTGTGTAATTTCTGACGGACAAGTCTAGCACCATTTGGCCTGGCTGCCGCGCGGTGCCGCGCCACCCCAGGCGCCCCCGGATAGCTGAACCTGCGTCAAGTGCCCGCGTCGAACCAAGCTCGGCGTGATTGATCGAACCACTTGACGCTGGCGGGCGCGCCGCTTCCGCGCGTCCGGGGGATTTCATGGCAAACAGAAAATTACTTTGCGTTGGCGATGAGCACGGCTGCTGCGCGCTGCTGCCCGACTGGGAGTTGCACGCCGCCGCCACCTTGGCCGAAGCTGCCCGGTTACTGCGCACCAACGTCGTTCTCACCGGCTTGCTGTTCCTGCCGCGCCAGGGTGGTGCGCCTGGCCTGGCCGCCATCGACCGTTTCCTGCGCCACCACTGGCAAGTGCAGTGGGTGGGCGTGGCTGACGCCGCCACGGTACGCCAAAGTGGCTTTTGCGAACTGGCCGCCGAGCACTTGTACGACTATCACACGCTGCCGCTCGATCCGCCGCGCCTGCGCCACATCCTTGGCCATGCGCATGGGTTGGCGCTGCTGCATTCTGCCGCGCCCGCGCCGCACGTCGGGCCCATGGCCCTGACCGGGGCCAGCGCCGCCATCACCCGCTTGCGTGTCCAGATCCGCAAGATCGCCGGGGCCGACGCCCCGGTGCTGATCTGGGGCGAAAGCGGCAGCGGCAAGGAACTGGCGGCCCAGGCCATCCACAGCGCATCGGCGCGCGCCGGTGCGCCGTTCGTGCCGATCAACTGCGGCGCCATTCCCGCCGCCCTGATCCAGTCCGAACTGTTCGGCCATGCGCGCGGCGCCTTTACCGGCGCCGCGCGCGACAAGGTCGGCCTGATCGAGTCGGCCGGCGGCGGCACTGTCTTCCTTGACGAAATCGCCGACCTGCCCAAAGACTTGCAATCGAACTTGCTGCGCTTTTTACAGGAAAAAACCATTTATCGTATCGGCTCGACCCGCTCGATCGCCATCGACGTGCGCGTGGTTGCCGCCTCGCACGTCAATCTGCAGCAGGCAGTGCTGGCCGGACAATTCCGCGAAGACCTGTATTACCGGCTCAACGTGCTGCCGCTGACGGTGCCCCCGCTGCGCGAGCGGCGCGACGACCTGGTCGCGCTGGCTGAACAGTTCTTCCATGCCTACGCGATCGACAAGCCGCCGCGCCTGAAGGGCTTCAGCGCGGCCGCCCGGCGCGCCCTGTGCGAGCACGATTGGCCCGGCAACGTGCGCGAACTGATCAATCGGGTACGGCGTGCGCTGGTGCTGGCCGAAGGACGCCTGATCGGTCCGCACGACCTCGGGCTGCCGGGGCCGCAGGCGGGCGTACCCGACGCGGTCCAGCTCGGCGACTCGCGCAGCCTGGCCGAACGCGCCGCCATTCTTGCCAGCCTCGAGCGTAGCGGTGGCAACGTGACACATGCTGCCCGCGAGCTGGCCATATCGCGCATGACGCTGTATCGCCAGATGGCCAAGCACGGCATCGCGCCCGACGCTCCATGACTGTCACAACCGTGCGACAAACGCCGGGACTGGCTGCCGCGTCCCCCGTCGCCCCGTACAGCAGGGTGCGCCACGCCGGCGGCCAAGTGCCCCTGTCGCACCAGCGTGACACTGTCCGACCGGTTTCAGGCGTAAGCGCGGGCACGGGCCCTGCACGCGCCGGAGAACAGCTTAAAAGCTCGTTTGCTTTCAACGACTTGGCGCCGGCGGCGCGGCCATGGCACCAACTTTGCACTAGGTACTGGGCCGGGCTGCGCAAGTCCGGTGCATTTCACCATACACATTTCACCAACAAAAAGGGGTTCTTCATGAAACAAACTATCCTGGCCGCAGCGATCGCCATGGCGTTCAGCATGAACGCGTTCGCCAATCCCGCCAATACCGCTACCAACCCGTCCGGCAGCAGCGGCGGCGAAATGAACCAGACCGCGACCACCAGCACCACGCAAGGAGGCGACGCGCCGCAGGCGAACGAACAATCGCTGGCGATGCAGGTGACCGACTCCGGCAACGACAAAAGCACGGGCAAGAACAACAGCGTTGGCGACGCCCTGGGCGCGGGCACGGGCGCGGCGGCAGCCAACAATGGCGCCACCGCAACGTCCAACTTTTCAAACGCTTTCAACACCACCACCGCCATCGCCAGCAGCTCGCTGGTGGGCACCGTGACGGGCAACGCGATCACCAATATCGGCAATACCGCCAACTTCGCCGGTAACAGCAATGGCGGGACCGGCACCGGCGGCGCCGGCGCCGCCGGCAGCGGCGGCAGCGCTTCAAGCGTGGGCGGCGCTGGCGCGGCGGCCAGCGGCGGCAATGGCGGCAACGGTGCGGCCGGCGCGGGCGGCTACGGCGGCGCCGGTGGCTTCGGCGGGGCCGGTGCGGGCGCATCTGGCGGCAGCGGCGGCAGCGGCGCGGCGGGCGGCACTGGCGCCAACGGCAGCGCGGCCAATGGCGCCGTGTTAGCTGGCAGCGCGCTCGGCGCTGACGGCGGCAACGGCGGCGTCGGCGGCAGCGGCGGGCTGGCGGCGGGCGGCAATGGCGGCGCCAGCGGCGCTGCGACCGGCGGCAACGGCGGCGGTGGCGGCGCGGCAGCGGGCGGTTATGGCGGTGCCGGCGGCGGAGGCGGCGCAGGCGGCCTGGCGCTGGGCTCGACCGCCGACTCGGCCAACAGCGGCACTGGCGGCGCGGGCGGCACGCCCGGCTCCGATCCGGCCGGCAGCAGCAGCGGCGGCGCGGCAACCACGGGTGACGCCAGCGCAACAGCTGGCGACACCACGGTCGGTGACGCCGGCGCAGGTGGCGCCGGGGCCATGGGCGGCACGGCCACGGCCGGCACCGGCGGCGCCGGCGCGGCGCCTGCCAGCACGGCAGGCAACGGCGCCAGCGCCACGGTGGGTGACGGCGGCGCAGGTGGCGCAGGTGCGGCTGGTGGCAGCGCCACCGGCGGCGCCGCTACCAACGGTTCGCCTACGGTCGGTGACGCCAGCGGCGGCACGGGCGGCATGGGCGGCGCAGGCGGCGGCGGCAACAGCGGCGGCGCTGGCGGCGCCGGCGGCCTGGGCGGCGGCGGCAATAGCGGCGGCGCCGGTGGCGCCGGCGGCCTGGGTGGCGGCGGCAATACCGGCGGCGCGGGCGGCGACGGCGGCACCAACACGGCTGGCGCGGGCACGGGCGGCAATGGCGCAGCCGGCACCGGCGGCAATGGCGGCAGTGCCACTGTCAATGCCGGCACCTTCGACATGTCGAACACCATGAGCAATGTTGGCCAGTCGGCCGCCGGCATCATGTCGGTGGTGCAGAACAATGGCTTCTCGTCGCTGATCCAGCAAAGCGTGAACGTGCAGTCCAACCTGACGCTGGGCCGCTAAGTCTTGGGCCGGTGTGCCTGCTGGCCCGGCGCACCGGCTTTTTCTACGCCAGCAAGGAGGAGCTTGATGCTATCGACCACCCATTTATGCGCAAGCAGCGCGCTGGCAACGCTGCTTGCGCTGACGCCACACGTGCAGGCAGCCCAAGCCAACGCGGCCGACGCGGCCAACGCGCAAGCGTCCCGTAGCGGCGCGCCGGCGGCTGCGGCGCCTCGTGCAGCGCCGGACTATGTACCCGGCTTCGGCCTTGCCGCCGCCCCCGCCCGGCTGGACAGTTCGCGCGGCGGCAGCGACGGCATGGCCACTAGCGCCAACCTGCGCGGCGCGGTCACGGGCAACCGCGCCAGCAACGTCGTCACCGGCGCCAACACAATCCAGGCCAGCTCGTTCGCGGGAGCGACCGGCATTCCCATCGTGATTCAAAACTCCGGTGCGAATGTGCTGATCCAGAACGCAACGATCATCAACCTGCAGTTCCGGCAATTAGGCAAAGCACGATGCGCGACATTGTGCGCGAATTGGTGGGCAAATCAATGAGATTCGTGATGCCAGCGATGCCGCCAGAGCTGCGGCGAAAACCCACGCGAACACCGCTGCGCCCCCTGATGCGACTGATCCTGCCGGGCGCGGCGTTATTGCTGAGCACGCCTGACAGCGCTTCGGCGCTGGAACTCGCCGTGTCCGGCGCGCGCTTCAACGTACCGGCCAGCAGCCTGAAGGAGATTCGTTTCCGCAGCACGCTGCGCCAGCAATACGATTTCAGTTGCGGGTCGGCCGCACTGGCCACGCTGCTGACCCACCATTACGGGCAAGCCGTCAGCGAAGCGCAAGTGTTCGAGGCCATGTATTTGCGGGGGGACCAGGACAAAATTCGCAAAGAAGGTTTTTCCATGCTCGACATGCAGCGCTTCCTTGCCTCGCGCGGACTGCGCGCGGACGGCTTCCAGCTGCCGCTGCAAAAACTTGTGGACGCCGGATTGCCCGCCATCGTGCTCGTCTCTGACAAGGGCTACAGCCATTTCGTGGTCGTCAAGGGCGTGGCCGACGGGCGCGTATTGCTGGGCGACCCCGCAAGCGGCGCCCGTGCGCTGACGCGCACCGCGTTCGAAGCCATCTGGACCAGCAAGCTGCTGTTTGTCGTGCACGGCTACCGGGACGCGCCGAGCTTCAATATTCCGGCCGACTGGCGCGCCGCGCCGGCTGCCCCGCTGGCCGCCGTGGTCGGGCGCGAATCACCGGCGATACTGCCCTTGCCCAAGCTCGGGCCGGGCGACTTTTGACAGGAGCGGCCATGCATATTATGTTCACCTTCATCTCGCGCGCTTGCGCGGCCTGCCTGCTGGCGGTTACGGCCGCGGCCCAGGCCGCGCCCGCCGGCTGGATCGCGGTCGACAGCGCCACGCTTGAGCGCTCGCGCGGCGGTTTTATCACGGCCGGCGGACTGACCGTCTCGCTTGGTATCGAACGCCTAGTATCGATCAACGGCAGCGTGGTTTCGCGCACTAGTTTCCACATTGCCGACATCGGCAGGCTCGACGCCGAACAGGCGCGTCAAACCGGCGCTACCCTGTCCGCAATCAAACTGATCCAGAACGGCGGTGACAACATGATGCTGGCCGGGCTTTCCAACGACACGCTGTCCGGCATGGTCATCCAGAACACCCTGAACGACCAGCGGATCGACAGCAAGACCATCATCAACGCGTCCGTCAACAGCATCGGTTTATTAAAGACAATCAATTTCAACGGCAACGTCAGTGAGGCGATCGCGCAAGCAGTCGTTCCCCGCTGACCGGAGGAAGCATGCGATCCATTTTCGTTCACGGCGTGCGCGGCGCTGGCCTCGCCGCCATCCTGTGCAGCCCCATGGCACATGGCCAGGGGCCAGCCGTCGCAGCCGGCGTACAGGCTCAGCTTGCGGACCTGCAGCGCCAGCTGGCCGAGCAGCGACTGCTCATCGACGCCCTTGCGCGCGAACTCGCCGAGGCCCGTCGCGTGTCTGCGCCTGAAGCCCCTCCTCTTGCCGCACGCTCACAAGTTGCGCCTTCACCAGTTGCGCCTTCACCTGTTCTACCTTCACCAGTTCTACCTTCACCAGTTCTACCTTCACCAGTTGGGCCTTCACGAGTCCCACGCCCGCTTGCCGTCAGCCCGCTTGCCGCGAGCCCACTTTCCGCGAGTCCACTTTCCGCCAGCCCGCTTTCCGCCAGCCCGCTTGTCGCCAGCCCGATCCTCGCCAGCCCGCTTGCCCCCGCATCCCTCAACGCGCCAGTCCTGACAGCAGTGCAACTCGACGCCAAACGCGGCACCGGCAACGCCGCCCTTTCCGAGCCCTCTGGCAGCCTCGCCGACGTTCCCGCCACTGCGCCCGCAGGCGTCTCCACGACCACGCCTGCAACGGCCGCCGACGGGCGCGCGGTACGGCCAGCGGCTGCGACTGGCACGACGCCCAACGCCGGTGCCCAGGACAGCGCGCGCGCGTCCCCTGACGCCGCCACTGCGCCAAGGCGGCCTGCGCCCCGCACCGGCTATGCGGCGGTGGACGCGGCAGCCGCGCCCACCGCGCCCGCTCCCACCGCGCCCGCTCCCACCACGCCTGCACCCACCACGCCTGCATCCAGCCCGGTCGGCAAGCCGCCGGCCAGCCGCGGCCGCCCGCCGGAAGTCGCGCCGCTATTTGAGCAACCCGGCGTACTGCCCCCCACCGGCAAGTTCATCTTCGAGCCGGCAGTGCAGTTTGGCTATTCCTCGAGCAACCGGGTGGCGCTGGTTGGCTACACCATCATTCCCGCCTTGCTGATCGGCCTGGTCGACGTGCGCGAAGTCAAGCGCAATACCACCACCGCCATTCTCAGTGGACGACTAGGCCTGACCAACCGCCTGGAAATCGATGCCAAGATTCCCTATGTCTACCGCTCCGACGCCACCGTGAGCCGCGAAATTTTTACCGGCACCGCCGTTGAAAACGTGTTCGGCACCAGTGGCAAAGGGATCGGCGACGCGGAAGTAGGCATGCGTTATCAACTCAACAGCGGCGGCCCGGACAGCGCCTATTATGTGGGTTCGCTGCGCTTCAAATCGCGTACCGGGCGCGACCCGTTCAGCGTCATCACCGATTGCGTCCAGCGCTGCATCGGCCCAAATGCCAGCGGCACCGGTCTGCCGCTCGACTTGCCGACAGGCTCGGGCTTTTTTTCCATCCAGCCTGGCCTGACATGGCTGTTCCCATCCGATCCGGCCGTGTTTTTCGGCAGCGTCAGCTACTTGCACAACTTCAAGCGCAGCGACGTCAGCCGCACCGTACTGGGAGGCGAACGCGAGTTCCTGGGCGAAATCAAACCGGGCGATATTGTCGGCTTCAATTTTGGCATGGGACTGGGCCTGAATGAAAAGGCGTCCTTCAGCCTCGGCTACGATCACAGTTCGATCGGGCGCACCCGGCAAAACGGCATCGTTTCTCCCGGCGCCGTGCGCACCCAGCTCGGCACCCTGCTGCTGGGCTTTTCCTACCGCATCAACGACACGCGCAGCCTGAACGTGGCGGTCGGCGCCGGCCTCACGCGCGACACGCCCGACGTCACGCTGACGGTGCGCATGCCCACCACGTTTTGACGCCGTCCACCAATCTCGCTAACATGGACGGCATTGACATGATCCGGGTTTGCCATGCATCCAGTCCCCCTCGTCCACACCACGCGCGGCTATCCCGCATCGGGCTTATCGGGCCTATCGGGCTTATCGGACTTGTCAGACATCTCAGGCTTATCCGGTTTATCGGACATATCGGCGTTATCGGGCGCGCCGGACGCGCGGGACACCTTTAGCGCACACGGTTACCTGGTCGAAAACATCCACATGGGTTCGGTTGCCGTGGTCGACACCGACGGCAAGTTGCTCTGGTACGCTGGCGATCCAAGCGCCCTGACCTTCACCCGCTCCGCGCTCAAGCCTTTTCAGGCGCTTCCCTTCGTGCTGGCCGACGGTCCCGCGCGCTTCGGCATGAACAGCGCCGAACTGGCGCTGCTGTGCGCCAGCCATTCCGGCGAGCCATCGCACCTGGCCGGCGTCCAGGCGATTCTCGCCAAAATCGGCCTCGATGAAAACCACCTCGAGTGCGGTTGCGGCACGCCGCTCTACTACGACACGGTGGGCGAGGCCCCGCCCCCGTATGCGTGGCGCCCCCTGCACCACAATTGTTCCGGCAAGCACAGCGGCTTTTTGGCTTGGTGCCGTCTGCATGACGTGCCTGGCCGCGACTATGTCGATCCAGCCCACGCACTGCAACAAGAAATCCGTCGGACGCTGGCGGTCACGGTCAACATGCCGGCCTCGAGCATGCCGACCGGCCTTGACGGCTGTTCGGCGCCCAATTACGCGTTGCCGCTGGACCGCCTGGCTCACCTGTTCGCGCGTCTTGGCAGCGGCGCCGCCGACCGGCAGCATGGCGCGGCGATGGGGGATTTGTTCGACGCCATGACCGCCCATCCGCACATGGTGTCGGGCGCGCAGCGCTGCGACTACGCTTATATGCAGGCGGGCGCCGGCGATTGGGTCAGCAAGGTTGGGGCCGATGGCGTGCAGACGATCGGCATCCGTTCCGCCGGCTTGGGCATCGCCGTCAAGATCGCCGACGGCGCCGCGCGCGCACTGCACACCGCGACCTTCAGTGTCCTGGACCAGCTCGGCTTACTGGACAATGCGCGGCGCGCCATGCTCGAACAGTATCGCCAGCCCCCGTTGAAAAATGCGCGGGGACTCACCGTAGGCGACATCCGCTCCGTGCTGACGCTGCGCCGTCCCGGCTGAAGCGCCGCCGGCAACCCGGCTCAAGCGCTAGGCTCAAGCGCTCGGCTCGGGCGCTCGTCTCAAGCGCTTGTCTCAATTTTTTACTCGGTCGACAACACCAACGTTTCCTTGATTTCCTCCATCACCACATAGCTTTTCGACTGCGCCGCTCCCGGCAGTTCGAGCAGCATGTCGCCCAGCAACTTGCGATACTCGGCCATCTCGTGAATGCGCGCCTTGATCAGGTAATCGAAATCGCCCGACACCAGGTGGCATTCCTGCACCTCAGGTATGCGCAGCACTTCGCGCCGGAACTGTTCAAAAGCCGAGGCCGATTTTTGGTTCAGTGTAATTTCAACGAACACCAGCAGCTTGGCGCCCAGCGCCGCCGGATCGACCCGCGCGTAATACCCGCTGATGACCCCGTCGCGTTCCATCCGCTTGACGCGCTCGATGCAGGGCGTCACCGACAAACCGACCCGCTCGCCCAGATCCTTCATGGAGATCCGCCCCTCTTGTTGCAGGATGCGCAAAATATGCCGGTCCAGCTTGTCCAGCATCCGGCTTGATTCTTTTTGAATTCGCATGAAAATCCACTAAATATAAGCGGTTATACGTGAACAAACACTAGGTGAATGGCCATAATATAGCGGAAGTTCTGGAAACACCACTATAAATCAATGGGAGCAGGCATGCGGGTCGTGATTCTGGGCAGCGGCGTTATCGGTGTGACCACGGCGTACTACCTGGCCAAGGCTGGCCATGAGGTGACGGTGATCGACCGCCAGAGCGCCCCCGCCATGGAAACCAGCTTTGCCAATGCGGGCCAGATTTCCCCCGGCTACGCTTCGCCGTGGGCAGCGCCCGGCATCCCGCTCAAAGCCATGAAATGGATGCTGCAGCGCCACGCGCCGCTGTCCATCACCCCGGACGGCACCACCTTCCAGCTCAAGTGGATGTGGGAAATGTTACGTAATTGCACCGCCGAGCGCTACGGCGTCAACAAGGAACGCATGGTGCGCCTGGCCGAGTACAGCCGCGACTGCTTCAAGGAATTGCGCGACCAGTCCGGCATTACGTACGAAAGCCGCCAGCGCGGCACCATGCAGCTGTTTCGTACCGAAGCGCAGTTTGCCAGCGCCGCCAAGGATATCAAGGTACTGCAGGATTCCGGCGTGCCCTATGAACTGCTCACGCGCGCGCAACTGGGCAGCGCCGAACCGGCGCTGGCCCATGCCGGCGCCAAGCTGGTCGGCGCGCTGCGCCTGCCGAACGACGAAACCGGCGACTGCCAGCTGTTCACCACGCGCCTGGCGGCCTTGGCCGAAGCGCTGGGCGTCACGTTCCGTTACAACGTCGCCATCGACCGCTTGCACGTGGCGGGCAACAGCATCGCCGGCGTGCAGTGCGGCGACGAGCGGATGGTGGCCGACGCCTACGTGGTCGCGCTCGGCGCTTATTCGACCGTGCTGCTCAAGTCCATCGTCGACATCCCGGTCTATCCGATGAAAGGCTACTCGATCACCGTGCCAATTACCGACGCCTCCAAGGCACCGGTGTCGACCATTCTTGACGAAACCTACAAGATCGCCGTCACCCGCTTCGAAGACCGCATTCGCGTCGGCGGCATGGCCGAAATTGCCGGCTTCGACCTGCGCCTGAACCCGCGCCGCCGCGCCACGCTGGAAATGGTCGTGGGCGACCTGTTCCCCGGCGCCGGCGACGTCGCGCAAGCATCGTTCTGGACCGGCTTGCGTCCCATGACCCCGGACGGCACGCCAATTGTCGGGCGCACGGCGCTGGGCAACTTGTTCCTCAACACCGGCCACGGCACGCTCGGCTGGACCATGTCCTGCGGTTCGGCGCAAATGCTGGCCGACCTGATGTCGGCCAAGCGCCCCGCGATCCCGTTCGACGACTTGGCGGTGGGCCGCTACGCCGGCCGTGGCGTGCGCACCGCGCTCGACCTCGCCAACGCCTGAGCAGCCGGGACGTCCAACCCGGACGACCAACCCGAACCACCAACGACGGCGGCTTGCGAGAGGTGAAATATCCTCTCATCGCCGCCGTTTTTCTTATCATTTATTTCAATGACAGCGACAGCGCGCGCAACTGCCGCGTGACCATCCCTGCCCACAAACGCCCAGGCCAACGTGGAGTCGGACATTTTTATCCACCGCCTGCCGCCCACTCGCAGACCGCTATTCGACCGTGATCGGCAAGTCGCGCCCGGCCAGCGCCACATTGCCCGCAAAGTCCGCCGCGTATACGCGCACCAGGTAGTCGCCCGGCGCCAGCGAGGCCGGATTCCAGCTCCCGGTCCTGGCGGCGCCATCGCGCACCACGTTTGTCAGCACGTACAAAAACCGCGTGGTGGCGCTGCCGTAGACCGTGATGCCGCTCTCTTTCGCGTACGCCACCTGCACGCTTTCCCGGTCCGGCGGCAGCCGGTTGAATTCGATATTCACCAGCGGCTGCTCGTAGCCCGGCAGCGGCGTGCCGTCCGCGTGCAGGATCTGGTAGCCGGCCTTGTACAGACCGAGTTTGCGCCGCGCCGCGTTGCCGTCGCTCTGGTCATACGCTTCAGCGACGATCGCCAGCGGCCCGCCGGCGCGCGCCACCAGCACCGGCTTGCCCGCCTTGCGCGAAAGCGCCACGCCGTTCGCGTCGCGCAGCGTGATGGCGTCGATGTGCGGCACCACCCGGTCCGACAAGCCCGCAAACGGCAGCGCGAGGGGATTGGCTTCGCCGCCCGCCATGTGGCGCACCAGGTGCACATGGAACATGCTGTTTACCGTGCCGAGCGTATCGCCCACGGCAAAGCGCGTGCCGCGCTTGACGCGCACGCGCTCCGGCTTGCCCTTGTCGTCATTGGTCACGGCAAAGCGCGCCGGGTCCACCGAAACGTTCTTGAGCGTGCGCCCCACCCGCAGGTGGATGTACGAAAAGCCGTCAAAGCCGATCCCTTCGCTGACGCTGCCAAAGCCGCCGTTGGGCAAAGGGTTGCTCACCTTTTCGTTCGACACCGACAGCACCGGCGCGCCCATCGCCCCCTGCACATCGAGCCCGTTATGGAAGTGATGCAGGTTCTCGCCGTCATAGCTGCCGCGTGCTTCACCGACGATGCCGACCACTTCATGCTTGCCGTTCTGCGGCGCCAAGGGCCACGGAAAAACCGCCGGCGTCGTCGCCGCGCCAGCAGCGGGGGTAGCAGAGGCAGTAACCACCGACGCCGGCACCGGCCGCGCCGCAGACTGCACGCCGCGCGGCGCCACCTTGCGCAGCACGCCGTTGAGCGCGTCGCTCACATACAGCGCGCCCTCGCGGTCGATCGCCATGCCCGCCGGGCGCGCAAAGCGCACCGACTTCGCGTCACCGATGGCGATGTCGATGCCGATCCCGGTCAACCCGACCAGTTGTCCGCCTGGCGCCACCTGCAAGATGCGCCCGCGGCTCATGTCGCCCACATACACAAAGCCGTCACCGGTGACCGCCAGCGCCAGCGGGCGCCGCAACAGCGGGTCGTCCACGTCCGGCACCGAACGCACCAGCGTTTCCACCATGCCGTCCGCACTGATTCGGCGGATGGCGCCGAAGCGGGTGTCGGCCACGTACAGCGCGCCGGCAGCGTCAATCGCGATCCCGGTCGGCGTGTCGAACATGGCGCTTGCCGCCGGGCCGTCGAGCGCGCCGGGCACGCCGCTGCCGGCGACCGTGCTCACCAAGCCGTCCACGCCGATGCGCCGGATCCGGTCGTTGTAGGTGTCGGTCACATACACATTGCCGGCCTTGTCGAGCGCCACGCCGATTGGGGCGTTGAACTGCGCCTGGCGCGCCGCGCCGTCGCGAAAGCCTGCCGTGCCGTCACCGGCGAGCGTCGTCACCACGCCCTGCATCGTAACTTTGCGGATGGCGTTGTTGCCGGTGTCGGCCACGATCAGGTTGCCAGCCGGGTCGAACGCGACGCCCGACGGCGTGTGAAAGGCCGCTGCGGCCCCGCTGCCGTCGCTGCGCCCTTCGCGCCCGCCGGCCAGGATGGTGACCTGGCCATCAAGGCCGACGCGCGCAATCCGGTTATGTTCGCCCGCATCGGCCACGTACACATTGCCCTGCCGGTCCAGCGCCACGCCGAACGGATCGGCAAAGCCACCGGCCACGTCGGACACCGTCGCCGGCCACCCCATGGTCGTGGCCGCCGGCTTGCCCGCCAGGCGCGCACCGGGCGCCTGGCCTGCGGTGCCGATCAGCCATCTCGGCGCGCCGAACACCGCCACGACCGCTGCTGCCACCAGGATCGCCGCCGTTATCGCCAGCACCACGCCCGCTGCGGCCAACCGGGTTTTCTTCATTTTCAAACCATTCACCTGCCTCTGCCGTTTGCGAGACGCAAGCTTAACCGAAGCCCTGCTACACTGCTAGCGAGCAGCTCCCCCACACCTTGAAGGCGGCAATGCAAACACACCCAATCAACGCCCTGGTCAGCGCGGCCCACGATGCGATCAACCGCGAAGACTTCGATTCGCTGATGGAGTTTTACACCGACGACGCGACCGTCGTCGTGGTCCCGGGCCGGGCCGCCAACGGCAAGGAGGAAATCCGCAGCGCCTTCGTCGCGCTCGCAGAACACTTCCAGCACACGCTGTACGTCACGCAAGGGGACATGATTGTTATCGAAGGGGGCGACAGTGCGCTCGTCATCGCGCAGGTCAATGTGCGCGCCAACATGAAGTCGAGTGCGCCTACCATGGAAACGCGCAACGCCAACTACGTCTTCAAGCGCGGCGAAGACGACCAGTGGCGCTGCATCGTCGACAATTCGTACGGAGCGGCGCTGCTCAACCAGCTGCCGGTGTAGTTGTTAACTGCCCGTCTCGGGCAAAAACACAACCAGCTCGGCGTCGCGCACCGCCGCCTGCGCGGCCGCTTCCTGGGCCAGGTGCAAAAAATGCAGGCGCACTTCCTTGGCGCCGGTTTCGGCCGCCGGCGTGGTGCAGCGGCGCGCCCGGTGGTGCAGCACCGCGCCCGACGGCGAAATGAGGGCCGCCGTCATCATCGGCCCCTGCGCATAGATTTCAACCGCCTCGGCCTGCGCCGTGGTCGAGAGCAAATGGGTGTGCCCGCACTCGTCGGACGTGCCGAATTCAAGCTTGCCGCTGGCGCGCACCACCGCGTATTCGCGGTTGACCAGCGCCCGGCCGTCATGGTCGTCGACCAGCTTGAAGCGCTCCGTAAACACCTGGCCGCGCGGCCCGCGCACCGACGCGTCCGACGCCGGCGTCGACAAGGCGCGACCGGTATCCTTGATGACCTGGCTGCGCAGCATCTGGTTGGGCATCAGCTTGGGCGCCACCGCGCAGCGGCAAACACACAAGTCGTTTTCCAGCGCCACGTTCTTGCCGTTCCAAGATTCGGGAATGCGCGGGCCCACGCACTGGATCTTGCCCGCCGTCTGGCAGGCCGGGCAGCTCACCAGGTCCCCCTCGAGCGCGATCGGCACGCCGTCGATCCGGCCCTCGCTGCTGGCCGAAATGACCTTGCCCCCGCTGCTGGTGGGGGCGCCGAGGGTAATCGTATACCGCCGCATCAGAGCGGACCTGCGGACTTGCGCATCGCGATTGTGATGATTGAACGCATATTTTCCCTTTACGACAACAAATGTCAGTGCCGTCAAACTTTGTGGCCGAGTTGTAAGGTTACGGTCTGTCACGAATCAGGCTTTGATCTCGGTCAAGAGTTTTCTGGGGAAACCTTGCGTCAACTTTGTATACCCCTTTGTCAACACTGTACTATCGCATCAAAAACCGTCAACCTTTGGGAAATTAGTTGCATTTCATGCAGCTAACAGGATGCGGGCAAGCAACTGTGTTACCCTGAAGCAGGGGCCGTTCAGCCGGGCTTTCTCACACGCATATACCGTTGCGGCTACACCGATCGTTCCATTGCGCCTGGCCCGGCGCCGGCGCTCAGCCCCACCTGCTCATTTGCTCATTGCTAACCTGCCCATCTGCCCACGTCCCCACATGTTCATTCTAAAAAAAGGCCGGTCAGATCAGCTAATGCTGGTCGGCTACGGCGCCACACTTGCCGTCCTGTTCCTCTTTGGGGGTATTGCTGCCGCATCCGGCGTCGGCGCCCTGTATGCGGTACCCATGCTGGTGGCCGGTGCGGTGCTGCTGGCCGGCTTCGTTGTGCTCGCAGGCGCGCGCAAGGAAAGCGCGGACGGCGAATCGGTGCATCCGGTGTCGCAATCGCTGATCAAGGCCGGCGCCTTGCAAAACGCCATTTTCAACAGTGCCAACTTTTCCAGCATTGCCACCGACGCCCAGGGCGTGATCCAGATTTTCAATGTGGGCGCCGAACGCATGCTCGGCTACCTGGCACAAGACGTCGTCGACCGCATCACACCGGCCGACATTTCCGACGCCCAGGAAGTCATCGCGCGCGCCAAGAGCCTGTCCGACGAGCTCGAAGAACCGATCGCGCCCGGTTTCGAGGCGCTGGTGTTCAAGGCTTCGCGCGGGATTGAAGACATTTACGAACTCACGTATATCCGCAAGGATGGCAGCCGCTTCCCGGCGGTGGTATCGGTCACGGCGCTGCGCGACGCGCAAGACGCCATCATCGGCTACCTGCTGATCGGCACCGACAACACGGCCCGCAAGGAAGCCGAAGAAGCGCTGCTGCGCGCCGGCGCCTTGCAAAGCGCCATTTTTAACAGCGCCAACTTTTCCAGCATCGCCACCGACGCCCAGGGCGTGATCCAGATTTTCAATGTCGGCGCCGAGCGCATGCTGGGCTACACGGCCGCCGACGTGGTCGACAAGATCACCCCCGCGAATATCTCGGACCCGCAAGAAGTGATCGAGCGCGCCGAGTCGCTCAGCCTGGAACTGGACGCGGCCATCGCCCCCGGCTTCGAAGCGCTGGTGTTCAAGGCCTCGCGCGGCATCGAAGACATTTACGAATTGACCTACATCCGCAAGGATGGCAGCCGTTTTCCCGCCATTGTTTCGGTCACCGCCCTGCGCGACGCCCAGGACGCGATCATCGGCTACCTGCTGATCGGCACCGACAACACTGCCCGCAAGCAAGTCGAAGCCGAACAGGAATTGCTCGACCAGAGCCTGCGCGACCAGCAGTTCTACACCCGTTCGCTGATCGAATCGAATATCGACGCGCTGATGACGACCGACCCGCGCGGCATCATTTCCGACGTCAACCAGCAAATGGTCGCGCTCACCGGCTGCACCCGGGACGAGATGATCGGCGCCCCGTTCAAGAATTATTTCACCGACCAGAAGCGCGCCGAAACCGGCATCAAGCGCGTGCTGCGCGAAGGCAAGGTCACCAACTACGAACTGACCGCGATAGCGCGCGACGGCACCCAGACCGACGTGTCCTACAACGCCACGCTGTTCTACGACCGCGACCGCAACCTGAAAGGCGTGTTCGCCGCCGCCCGCGACGTTACCGAACGCAAGCAGATCGAACGCACTCTGAACGAAAACAATGTCGAACTGGAAAGCGCGAAAGCGGCTGCCGAAAAGGCCAACCTGGCCAAGTCGGATTTCCTGTCGAGCATGAGCCACGAACTGCGCACCCCGCTCAACGGCGTGCTCGGCTTTGCCCAACTGATGGAGTCGGCCACGCCGCCCCCAAGTCCTGCCCAGCAGCGCTCGATCAGCCAGATTCTCAAGGGCGGCTGGTATTTGCTGCGCCTGATTAACGAAATCCTCGACCTGGCCATGATCGAATCGGGCAAGGTGACCATTTCCTCCGAACCGATGTCGCTCGCCGAAGTCCTGCTCGACTGCAACGTACTGATCGGCCCGCAAGCGCAAAACCGCGGCATCGGCCTGGTCTTCCCTTCGTTTGACGAGGCGCTGTACATCCATGCCGACCTCACGCGCGTCAAGCAGGTCATGATCAACCTGCTCTCGAACGCCATCAAGTACAACCGTCCGGGCGGCGTCGTCACCGTGCGCTACGAGCGCAGCGGCGCCGACAGCGTGCGCATCCTCGTGGCCGACAGCGGCAACGGCCTGACCGCGTCCCAGATCGGGCAACTGTTCCAGCCTTTTAACCGCCTGGGCCAGGAAGACAGTACCGAAGAAGGCACCGGCATCGGTCTGGTGGTCACCAAGCAGCTCGTGGAACTGATGAACGGCGTCATCGGCGTGACCAGCGAGCCGGGCATCGGCACCGAATTCTGGGTTGAATTCCCCATCGCCAGCGCGCCATCCTTGATTGAAGCGATGCCGTCGGCCAACGCCAGCGAAATCATCGCGGCGCCCGACACCGCCACCGGCAAACTGCGCACGCTACTGTATGTGGAAGACAATCCGGCCAATATGGAACTGGTCGAGATGCTGATCGCCCGGCGCAGCGACCTCAAGCTGCTGACCGCCATCAACGGCCACCTGGGCATCGTCATGGCGCGCTCCTACCAGCCCGACGTGATCCTGATGGACATCAATCTGCCCGGCCTGTCCGGCTTTGGCGCACTGAAAATCTTGCTGAACGATCCCGCCACCGCGCACATACCGGTCATCGCCCTGTCGGCCAACGCCGTGCCGCGCGACATAGAACGCGGCATGGATGCGGGCTTTTTCCGCTACCTGACCAAGCCGATCAAGGTCGTCGAATTCATGGACGCGCTCGATGTTGCACTGCATTTTGCGCAGCAGAACGGCTTGGCGCCCGAAGTGGACGCTATCGGCGAAAAGTAAGTGCGGGAAACAGATGCACCCGTGCAAATAACATTTTTTATTTGGGCCGTGGAAGGCGTCACGGCACCAAAAAGTGCTATCGTAAGCGTGCCAGATTTTTAATCAGCAACAAGACCCAAGCGCCCCGCCCCCGCGCCGCAGTCCCTGCCACACTCCATTGTTCAGCCAACACCACCGCTGACCTACTGAAAGAGGGATGCCGCGTGCACCAGCAAGCCAGAAACAATACCGCGATGATGATCATTGTCGAGCAGGGCATCGTCCATGACAGCCTGCACGGAGCGGTCAAGGCGTGGCGCTTTCTCGCCGCCAACGACGTGCCCGAAGACGTCATCTTGCGGGTGCTGTCGGAGCCGGCCAGGCGCCGCACTGTTGACGTTTGCCAGCAAGCGAGCGGCTAACGCTGGCACCCCGGCCTACATCGCCGGTAATCGTTTTCTTACACGGACGCAGCTTAGCTGCCGACATCGGGCACAAGTTGTTGCGCGCATAATGAATTTTTAGATTATGCAAGCGCGTCCATCCATGCTGATCCACTGCCTCCCCGACCTCACAACGCTCGACCCGGCTGCACGCACCAGCGCCGCCGTGGCATCCTCGCGCGCACTGTATGCGCAACTCGAAAACGGCCCGCGCGACGACGCGGCAGCCGCCAGTGCCGCTTACCTCAACGGTCAGCTCGCGCTGGCCGAAGCCCTGCCCTGCGACTTGCCCGCCGACCCGGCCGCGCTGGCCGGCTGGGCCGCGCCGCGCAGCGCCGCCGTCGCCCGCCAGTACCGCCACTACCTGGCCGAACGCAAGCAAGGGGCGCCGCGCAGCTACTTCAGCAACCGCGCGCACGCGCTGTACTTTCTACGCTGCGCCGCGCCCACAAAACTGGTGGACGGCGCCTGGCTGTTCGGCGCCCTGCGCCGCTGGCACGAAAATGAATTTCGCCCCTTAATCAAAACCTACATCGAAGAACTGGGCGACGGCCTGCCCGCCAAAAACCACGTGGTACTCTATCAGCGCCTGCTCGACAACCATGCCTGTAATGACTGGCGCGGTCTGGACGACACGTACTTTAACCAGGGCGCCATCCAGCTCGCCCTCGCCTATGCGGGCGCCGAGTACTTGCCCGACTATCTACCGGAAATGGTGGGCTACAACCTGGGCTACGAACAACTGCCGCTGCATCTGCTCATTACCTCCTACGAGTTGAATGAACTGGGCATCGATCCTTACTACTTCACGCTGCACGTCACGGTCGACAATGCCGCCACCGGGCACGCCCACGACGCCGTGGACGCGCTCACGCGCCTGCTCGCCAACGCGCGCGACCCGGCGGCCTTTTACCAGCGCGTGCGCGCCGGCTACCGGCTCAATGAGCTGGGCGCCGGCACCAACGCCATCATCGCCGCCTTTGACCTTGAAGCTGAATTGGTGCGCATATTGGGCGACAAGGCCACTGTCGGCCAGGACATGCATGGCGACTACTGCCGCGTGGCCGGCAAGACCATCAACACTTGGCTGGCCGACTCCGCGCAAATCCCCACTCTGCTGCGCGCCTTTGAAAGCACCGGCTGGATCAAGCGCGGCGCGCCGGCCGCCGAGAGCCGTTTCTGGCGTCTGATTCAGGGCGAACGCGCTGAAATGTTCGGCGTTTTCTCGCCCTACGAGCAGCAAGTTCTTTCGGACTGGATCGAAACTGCGGAACAAGCTTCTGCTACGGCGCGCGTCGCCTCGTTTCGCGCGCGCAAGCGCGCGCTCGAGCCGCTGGCCGCGCCAGGCGCCAGATCGCATGCGTCGCACCCGCCGCGCACGCTAATCCGCTATCCGTACGCAGGCCTGTCCGGCGAACACGCCGCCGAAAGCGACCAGCTGCGCAGCCTCGAACGGGCCGTGGCCATGGCGAGCACCAAGGCCGACGCCATGGCCCTGCTGATCGAACAGATGTCGCCGGCGCGACACCACAGCGCGGCCGGGCTGATGGCAACCCGCATGTTCGCCAGGCTGCTGGCGTGAGGAAACGAGCTGCATGAGGATGCAGACGATCGAACGGCGCGTCCTGCGCGGCCCTAACCTTTTTTCGCGCAGGCAGTGCGTGCAACCTGGACGGCATTGACACGCAGGGCGAGCTGGCAAGAGCCTTTGCCGTACTCGCGCGCGCCGCCTCCGACGCCGTCGTGCTCAACGCCGACGACCACCGCTGCGTGGCAATAGACCATCGTATATCGGGGCCGATGTCGAGCGCATTTACTTTTCGATGAACCCTGAAAACCCGATTTTGCTGCGCCACCTCGAACAACGCGGCCGCGCCGCCTATTTCCAGGACAAGGCGCTGGTGCTGGCCGACGGCGCGCGCCGGATCGCCCTTACGCTTTTACATTACGCGGGCCAAAGGGTCGCAACGCATCGGTGAGCGCGGCCACGTCGCCCACCGGAACAAGCGTCAGATTCGCTTGCGGCGGCAAGCCACAGGCGCTCGTCGCAATCACGGCAATCCCGCTGGCCAACGCCTGCAGCAGCAATCCCGGACGGCTTGCAATCCAGGCCGGCAAGACCATCACCGCAACGTCGTCAAGGCCGCGCGCGTCGTCCGACCGCTCGACTGCCACGCCATCCCAGAAGCCGGGCGCTTCGAGCACGGGCCCCATGAGCGTAAGCGTGAGCCCCAGTTCGCGCGCGGCGGCGCGCAGTTCATAGGCGCCCTTGCGCCCCAATGTCGCTGCGGGATACGCGATTTTTGTTCCCTTGCGCGGCGCGCACGCTGCCGCCGGCGCCCACTCGAGCAAACGCGCATTGGCAAACAGCGCTGCCACCTGCGCATGCGGCGTAACGACGGTCCTGGCGCGCGCCAACGCCAGCCGCTCTAGCTCCGCCAGTCCTGCCGGCGCCCGGAAGTCCGCCAGCGTTTTGCTGTGCGGATGGCGCCCGTACGCCTCGTCGAGCACCGCTTGCAACTGCACCATGGGCAGGCCGGTCATCAGCACGTCGAAGCTGCGGCCCTGCAGCGCGCCAAGCTGCCACACGTAGGGCAGCAGTTCCTGGGTCACCACGACATGCTCGTCCATGTAACCGAGCGTCTTGACGTAAGCCTTCGCCAGCCGGCGCCTGAAGCGGTGCGCGCTGGCCTGGCGTGCCGCACCCTGGGTGGCGAGCCGGCGCGAAGCAAACGCGCGCCACAAGACCAGCAGCGGGAACGTTGCTACCCTGGCGAAGCCCTCGGTAGACCAGCCATACTGCGCCTTGCCGCGCGCGCGTCCATCGACCGGCAGCATCAGGCAGTCGCCAGGCAGACGCGTGGCCGCGATCCAGGCGTCGAACTCGGGCCACAGTGCATCGACCATAAAGACCGAGCGCAAAGCTAGAGTGGCTGGTGCATTCACCCGCCGAAAGCACGCGCTCTCGCCGCAACTGTGGCAGCTGCGCGCGGATGCGGCCGCGCCCTTGGCGAAAACAATGGTTGACGTTGCCGCTGCCCGCACTGGCGCGCGTGCATGCGCCTTGAAAATGCGCACCTTGAGCTGCCCCGCATCGAGTTCGGCTTCCATCCTGAACGGCTCATCGGCGCTGAAACGCAAGTCGATGTAGTTCCAGAAGACGGTGGCGTCGCGGTTTGCCTGCGCGGCCGAACCGGGGATGACCTGCGAATGCGCATGTCGCTCGACAATCGTCAAGCCCGCATCGAGCGCGGCCTGGTACAGGGCATTGGAGAGCTGGCACAAGCCGCCGCCAATGGCCGCAATGATGCAGCCTTCACGCAGCTCGCGGCCCGGCACGTAGCCGCGCCACCGCCGCGCCCTGCCCACCTGCGCCCAGAAACTGAACAGGCCGCCCGCCGGCACCTGCACGCCATCGATCGAACGCAGGGCCACGCGCAGATTTTCGATCTTGCCCAATACGAGAGCGCGCCGCTCGCTGCCGCCACTGGCGTCCAGCGTTGAAACCGACTCGCTCCACAGGTGTACCAGCGCGCCATGGCTCTCGCGGCCCCGGCCCGCGCGCCAGCGCTTTACATCGCGGTACAGCGCATCGGTCAATGTGCGTTTCAAGCGCAGCAAGCTGGCCTTGACGCCAAATACCGCTGCCTCCACGCGCGTGGGCAGCTGCTCCCGGGTGCTGCTTTGATTGTCCATCCGGCGCACGCAATGTTAGTAAATAAGCTACGCATGCTGACACGCCTGCCCGTCAAACACAATCAAAAGCGACAGAAAATACGCTATTGATAGGTTCGCATGATTGCCATTACAATCACCCGACTGCCGCGCCCTGCCGGCAACGCTCAACTGGATGCCAATGAACGATGAACTGGTTCGTGAAACGACAAGCCTGTGCTCGCGCTGCAAACGCAGCCTAGACGCATCGATCTGGCGCAGCGAAGGCCGCATCGTCATGCGCAAGCGCTGCCCGCAGCACGGCGCCGAAGAAGTCATCGTCTCGCCCCACGCCCAGTGGTACGACGCGATGATGCTCGAGCAGCCCGTCCTCACCCCGCCCGAGAATGCGCGCCCGGTCAGCCAGGGCTGCCCGTTCGACTGCGGCCCGTGCACGGCCCACGAGCAGCAGGTCCTGCTGCCGATCGTGCCGATCACGTCGGCCTGCAACCTGGACTGCCCGATCTGCTACACCCACAACAAGAACGACGGCGCCTTCCACATGTCGCAAGCGGAGCTGCGCGCCATCCTTGGCCACATCCGCCGCGCCGATCCCGACAACCGCATGATCAACCTGACCGGCGGCGAGCCCACCCAGCACCCGGACTTTGAACGGCTGGTCGAACTGTGCCGCGAAGAGGGCGTCAACCGCATCACCGTTTCCACCCATGGCCTGCGCTTCCTGAAGGATGAATGGCTGCTCGAAAAGCTCGCCGCCCTTGAGGCGCGCATCGTGCTCTCCTTCGACTCCTTCACGCCCGGCACCAACGTCGAAATGTTGGGTGGTAATTTTTACCAGGCCAAGATGCGCGTCCTGGCGCTGCTTGAAAAACACGCAGTCGACACCACGCTGCTGCCGGTCCTCTCGCGCGGCAGCAACGACCACGAAGTGGGCGCCTTCGTCAAACTCGGGCTCGAAAAAGACTTCATCCGCAGCGTCGAACTGCACACCATGACCTTCACCGGCCAGGGCGGATCGCAGTTCAACCGGCGCGGCCGCTACACCACCTACGACGTGCTGGCCGACCTGGAACAGCAGACCGACGGCGCCCTCAGAATCACCGACTTCGTGCCCTCGCCTGCCGCGCACCCGATGTGCTACCTCGTCACCTACATGCTGCGCCTGGATGACGGGCGCTGGCTGCCCTTCACCCGCTTCATGGAGCGCTCCGACCTGCGCGAGCTGCTGACCGGCAGCCTGTACCTGGCGCCGACGCCGGCCGTTGAGCTGCGCCTGCAAGACGTGATCACGCGCCTGTGGACGGGCGAAATCGCCTGCGACGACAGCCAGATCGTGCTGGCCACGCTCAAGGGCCTGCTGGCGCGCATGTTCGCGCCCGGCTTGAGTACGGAGCAGCGCACGCGCATCGGCGAACAAAGCTCAAAGGCGATCTACGTTCACTCGCACATGGATGAAGAGACCTTCGACACCGACCGGATCCGCCAGTGCTGCGTGGGCATCCGCGAGCCGGACGGCAGCAACATTCCTTCCTGCGCCTACAATATTCTGTACCGCGACCGCGACACGCGCTTCAACGTCGCTCCCGGCGCCGCGCTCGACACGCTGGGCGGCGGCCGTCTGGTCGCCACGCTCGGCAGCGGGCGCCTGGTCCGCACTTAAGGTTGTCGCCAACGCGCGCTGGACAAAGGCCGATGGAGAAAAAAACCGTTGTTGAAGCGCGTGACGGCGGCAACTTGACCGGCCCCGGGCAGTAGGTCGGAAAAGCGCGCAGCGCGCATTCCGACAAGCGCCGTCGACGGCTCCTGCAGGGCAGCCATTTCCGGCGCACCCGTCGCGCTGCCCGCAGCGCCTTTCAGGCCGCCTTGCGCGACAGGCGGTTCCAGACCAGGAAGGCGGCGCCAGTTTGCAGCAGCATCTGCACCGCATTCGCCGCGAGCAGCGGCAAGGTGCCCGGCACATTGAGCGAAGCCCAGTGCTTGAATGCAGAATTCACATTCATGGCGGCCGGCGTAAAGGCGAGCGTGGAGCCGATCACCACCGCATAAATGGCATACGTCAGCATCAGGGCACGTCTGGGTAGCGGCGCCGCCCGGCACGCCATGGCCCCAAACAGCGGCGAGAGCGCATGCAGCAAAAACGACATCAGCGACGTCTCGCCGCCCGTCCCCAGGTAAAACAGATACGCCGGCAAGGCCACGGCAAGATGAAACAGAAATCCCGCCGCGATCATCAGGGGCACGTCGACAAGCAGCCCGATGGCCAGCACCGCGCTGGTCACATGACTAAGCCATAGCAGTTCGGCTGCCAGCCCGGCTTGCGTCTTCTGAAACACCAGCAGCAGGTAAAGCGCCAGCAAAATAACGCCGCTTATCCGCTTCATCCCAGCCCCCCGGTCAGCGGAAACTGGGCCCCATTCAAATACGTGTTCTCAAGCGCCAGCCAGCGCAACGCGCGCGCCGCTTCCACGCAGGTGCCGGTGCGGCCCAGCGCCGAATAGCGCCGGTACGAGTCGCGCAGCGCCGGGTCCAGCGCCACCGAAATGCCGCCATCGAGCACGCCCACCACGGCCAGGTTGACCAGGATGCCTTTCGGCCCCAGCTCCTTGGCCAGCGCCAGCGTCAGCCCCCACATGGCCGCCTGGCTGGCCGCATAGTGGGCGGGCGCGGGGACCGGATGCAGGCCGTCGATGGCCGCCACCAGCACCAGCGCGCCGCGCAGGCCGCGGCGCTCCATCTGCTGCGCGCATAACAAGGCGGCGCGGCCGTGCACGGCGTTGACCGCATCCCAGCTGGCGGCGGTAATGGCCCCCAGCAGCGCCACCGGGGCCACGCCGGCGCAGTGGACAACCACGTCGGGCAAGCGGCCGTCGCGCGCCAGGGCGTCGAACAGCAGGGCGACCGCGTCGGCGTTTTCGAAATCGGCCGCATACGCCGGGTAGTCCAGTTCGCAGCCCAGCGCCGCTGCGGCCTCCTGCTGGCGGTGATAGGTGAACGCCGCCTGCGCGCCGACTGCGCGCAATTCGCGCAGCAGCGCCGCGCCAAGTGCGCCGCTGCCGCCCAAAACAAGTACGCGTGTCATTGAAGGTCCCATAGATAGTCGAGCGCCTCGCCAATGGCGCGCGCGCACGCGGCCAGTTCGGCGTCCGGCGTGGTATACGGTGGCTGCAGACGCAGCACCTGCCACGCGTGGCCGCAAATCTGTGCAATGAAGCCGGCCTTGTAGAGCCGGTGCACAAGCATCATCCCGATGGCCGGTTGCGCGGCCAGTTCCGGCGCGCCCAGGTAATCGAACTGGTAGCACGGATGGTCGGGCGCCTGCAGCGCGATCCCGAGCAGCAAGCCCTTGCCGCGGATCGCGCCGACCAGCGGCGAAGGCGCGACATGCTCGTCGAGCGCGGCGCGCAGCAGATGGCCCTTGCGCGCCACTTCATCGATCATGGCGTCGTCGAGCAGCTCCAGCGCCGCCAACCCCGCCACGCACGCGAGCGAGTTGCCGCCGAAAGTGGACGCATGCACCTCGGCCAGCGCCAACTGCCCGTACACGCGGTCGAAAATCGGGCGCCGCGTGAGCATCGCCGACAAGGGCATCGCGCCGCCGCCCAGCGCCTTGCCCAGCGTGACCACGTCCGGCTGGCGCGGCCACGCGCCGCTGTCGAGAAAATGGCCGGTGCGTCCCATGCCGGTCTGGATTTCATCGGCAATGAGCAGGATGCCATCCGGCCCGGTGCCGCCGCACAGCCGTTCCAGGTAAGCCGGATCGGGCACGCGCACGCCCGCCTCGACCTGGATCGGTTCGATGACGATGGCCGCCAGTTGCGGGTCGGCCAGCGCGCGTTCGAGCGCATCCATGTCGCCGGCGGGCAGCGCATCGACTTGCGGCAGATGCGGCCCAAAAATGTCGCGGTACGGGCCGGCCTGCATCATGGCTACGCTGCCGAAGGTGCAGCCGTGGTAGGCGCCCTTGATGCAGGCAATACGTGGCTTGCCGGTGACCCCGCGCGCCAGCTTGAGCGCGGCCTCCACCGCCTCGCTGCCGCCGCTGGCGAAAAACGCCGCGTCGTAGCCGCAACGCTGCTCCAGCCTGGCCGCCAGCAGGCCGGCGAACGGGCTGATGCCGGACGGGTAGATCGAGGGCGAGGCGCCCTGCAGGTAAGCAATCAGCGCCGCCTCCACCGCTGGCGAACGGTGCCCGAAAGCCTGCGTCCCCCAGCCGGAGAGCAGGTCGGTATAGGCCATGCCCTCGGCGTCTACCAAACGACCGTCTACAACCTGGTCGAGCAGATAAGGCTCGCCCACCAGTTGCGCGCGCAGCGCCACCAGCGGATTGACGAACGCGCGAAATTCCAGGAAACCCTGGCGCAGCTGCGCGTCCATTACAGGCCTCCGTCAAAGGTCAGGCGCGCGCCGCTCATGAAGCTGTTTTCGTCCGACACCAGCCAGGTCGCAAAGGCGGCGGTTTCCTCCATCGACCCGGGGCGCCCAAGCGGGCAATGCTTGTTGTAGTCTTCACGCCGGTGCAAGGGCGCCTGCTGGCCCAGGCCTGCGGACAGCAAGCCGGCCGACAGGTCGTTGACGGCGATCCCGTAACGCCCCACTTCCTTGGCCAGCGCCCGCGTGAGTCCTTGCAGCCCCGCCTTGGCGGCGGCGTAGTGCACCGGCGCCTCCACGATGCGCTCGCCCGCCACCGAGCCGATGTTCAATATGTGGCCTTTTTTAGCCCGCAGCATGGGCCGCAGCGCGGCGCGCGAAAAAATGTACGGGCCCTTCAGGCAAGTGTCGAGTACCGCGTCCCAGTCGTCTTCCTCCAGCAGCGCAATGGGCAGCACCTGCATGATGCCTGCGTTGTTGACCAGCACATCCAGCCCGCCCCAGGCCGCGACGATGGCGTCGACCGCCGCTTTGGCGTGCGCGCTGTCGGTCACCGAGCCCTTGAACACCAGCACCTGCGCGCCCAGTTCAACCAGCATCGCGCGCGTGATGTCGGCCTGCTCGTCGTCAGTTACGTAGGTAAACGCCACGCGCGCGCCGGCGGCGGCAAACGCCAGGCACATTGCGCGCCCCAGATTGCGCGAGCCGCCCGTCACCAGGCAGCGCTTTCCCGCCAGCCGCAGCGCGGGGGAAGTCGGTTCAGTTGATGTTGATGTTGATGTTGATGTCAATCTCGGTCCTTGATTATTCAGAGCGCATGCGCGTGCTCAGGTCGATCAGCGAGCGCGTCGTGGCGCCGTTACCCAGCGCCTGCGAAAAGCCGCGGCACAAGGTCCAGCAGTCCTGGCAGGTGGCCACTGACGCCAGTCCGCTCATTTTGGCGATGATCGCTGTCAAAGGCTCGTCGCGCACATTGCCGACCACGGAATCGATGCGTTCAATGCACGGCGAGACGTTGCCCAAGTGGTCGATATTGAATGACTGCTCGCCCGCATGGCAGGTTGGCATCGGCCCGCGCTCCACAAACGCGTCCATGCGTTCGAGGTAGTCGCGAAACGTGCGCATATGCGCGTAGCGCTGCCACAAATCCAGCATTTTGGCGCTCAGCGATTCGTCGGGCAATTGGTCGCCATCACTCTTCCCGCGCCGAAAACCGTCGGTCGAGAGCAGCGTCACGCAGTGGCCCACGCCGCGCGCCGCGCTCAACTTCAACAGCGGCTCGACGTCCTCCTGGTTTTCCTTCATCAGGATCGTCATCACGTGCACCTGCGCCCCGCCGTGCGGCGCCTGTGCCTTGAGAATATCGACCGCGCGCCAGGCCTGCTCGAACGCACCTTCCAGGCGGCGCTTGGCGTCGTGCCGGGCCGCGTCGGCAAAGTCGATCGACACGCCGACCTGGGTCACGCCGGCCGCATACAGGGCGCGCGCTTTTTCTTCGGTGACGTAGGTGCCGTTGGTGTACAGCACCGGCGCGTGGTGCTGGCCGAAAGCGCGCACGATCTCGACGATGTCGGGCCGCAGCAATGGTTCGCCGCCCTCAACCGACACCAGGAAGGTGCCGATTTCCGCCAGCTGCGCGGCCACCTTTTGGTAGTCGGCGACCGTCAGTTCAAGCCTGGGCGCCACGCCGTTGGGCCAGAAGCCGCAGAACGAACAGCGCATATTGCAGCGGTTGGTGACCTGGACCAGCACCTGGAACGGCTGCTTGCGCAAAATACCGCCCACAAAGCGCAGGTCGCGACCGGCGCGCGCCATGAAACCCGGTCCCTGGGCACCCTTCAAAATCGCCATTTGTCTCTCCATTGGCTGCCGGCCCTGCGCGTGACGTCGGCCACGATGGGCGCAATGCCGCGGTACTCGTCCAGGATGGCGCCGAGCGTCTCGATCACCATGTCGATTTCTTTAGCGCCGATCGTCAGCGCAGGCTCCAGGCGCAGCACGTTCCAGCGCGACGACGACGGCTGGCACAAGATGCCCGCCTCCAGCATCTTGACCGCGACCCATTGGCCGAACATCCCTTCCGACACCTTGTCGACCAGCGACGGCGCCAGCTTGTCCAGCCACGAGCTGCCGGTCGGCCCGAACTCGATGCCCACCAGCAGACCTCGCCCGCGCACGTCCTTGACCAGCGGATGGCCATGCAGGCGTGCCTTCAACCCGGCCAGCAGTTGCGCGCCGCGTTCGGCGCTGCACGCGACCAGGTTCTCTTCGTCGATCACCTCCAGCGTCTTGAGGGCTGCGGCGCACGCAAAGGCATTGCCCTGGTAGGTAGAGCCATGCAGGTCGAAGCGGTCCGACTTGCCGTACGCCTTGTCGAACCAGGCGCGCGACGTGACCGCCACCGATACCGCCGCAATGCCGCCGGAGAGCGCCTTGGCCAGGCACAGCACATCGGGCACCATGTCTTCGGCCTGGTGCGCGAACAGCGTGCCGGTGCGGCCGAGGCCAGTCTGGATTTCGTCAAGGATCAGCAGTGTGCCGCGCGCCGTACACAGCTCTTGCGCAGCGCGCAGGTAGCCGGACGGCGCCAGCACCACGCCGCCTTCCGCCTGCAGCGGCTCGAGCACGAATGCCGCCGGTTTGTGCGCCTTGAGCGCCCGGTCGAGCGCAGCCAGGTCGCCAAAAGGCACCCGGTGGCAGCTTGACAGCAGTGGCTCGAACGGCTCGCGCAAGCGCGCCGCGCCCATCACCGACAAGGTGCCCAGGGTGGTGCCATGAAAGCCGCCGTCGCAATAGACAAAATCCGTGCGGCCGGTGGCGGCGCGCGCCAGCTTCAAGCCCGCTTCGACCGCTTCGGCCCCACTGCTGGCAAACAAGCTTATTTCCAAAGGGGGCGCCAGGCGCCTGGCCAGCGCTTCGGCCAGCGCCGCGGCGCCGGCGGCCGGGCCAGTCAGGCAAAAATGCATGACTTGTTCGTCCAGCAGCTGGTGCAATCGCGCGACCAGCTTGGGATGGTTGTGACCCAGGTTGACGGCCCCAAAGGCTGCCAGGCAGTCAAGATAGCGCCGTCCTTCGCTGTCCCACACCCACACGTCGCTGGCGCGCGTCATCACGCGCCCGTATCCAAGCACGCCGAGCAGCTGGATGAACGAAGGATTGACGTGTTTGGCGTACGCCATGGACACCGGGTGTTCGCTTTGCCTCATGCCGCTCCCAGGCCAAGTTCGGTGCGCAGGCGCGCATCGGTCGACGGCCGCCATATTTTTTGATCGAGCCAGAAGTGATGGCAAAACAGGCCCCAGTAAATGGCCAGGAATACCTGCGCCGACATGCTGCCTGGCGCCGCGCCCAGCGGGGCGCCCCCGCGCGCGACGCTGATGGCCACATACAGCAGCGAGACGCCGAGCATGACTGCATAAACTGTCAGCGGCGTCCTGCCCAAGCCACCTGTACGCCGGCGCTCGGTCGCGATCACGATGCCGATGTACTGCAAGCCGTGCACCGTGCCGCTGACCAGCGTGGCGGCCATGAAGACATGCTCGGGCGTGAGCGGATTGGCCAGCAGCGGCTCGCGCAAGCCGACCACGAACAATGCAAACAGCGTGCTGCCGGCGGCAACCAGCAGGCCGAACATGCCGGGCGCGAGCGCACCGTGGCGGCGCCAGCGCGCAATCAGCCGCGCCGCCCACGCCACCATGGCCAGCGCCAGCAGCGCGCCGGGAATCAGCAGCATTTCCGACGGCAGCGCGTCGATGCCCAGCAATTGGCGGTTGGTCGGGTGCGCAACCAGGAACAGCCCAAAAGCACCCCACAGGACGCCATGCAGCAGCAGCGTGTCGAACCTGCGCTCGGCAGCGTTCACTTGCCCAAGGCGCTGGTAGACAGACATGATGCCATGATGCTGACGCACAGCGTGATGGAACGACCACAGCGCCACGGCGCCCAAAAAAAGCTGAAACGGCTCCGGCCTGCCCGACAGCCACGACACCAGCAGCAAGGTCGGCCCCGGCACGAACCACAGCAGGCTGGTGACCAGCAGGCGCGCGCGCTCACGCCGGAATGGAGCGTCGATATAGGTGCGCCGCCATGTCGCGCACAGGTGCGGGCCTTCTACCAGCCAGATCCAGGCAAACCACAGCGGCAGCACCGTCGCGGGAGCGGCCAGCATCAGCAGGCCGGCGGCCAGCGCCACGACGGCGCTGCCGAAAAAGAAGCAGGCATCGAACAGCGGAGCGCCGATCCAGCGCGCTTCAGGACGGGACACGGTTCCGTTGTTCCTGTTTGCCGACGACCAGGTGAACAAACGTCTGCACCGTGAACAGGCTCAGTATCTGCGCCGGATGCAGGCCGGGCTTGATCCGCGCCGCCGCTTCCGGCATCAGTTCGCGCAGGCGCGCCAGGCCCGCTTCCGAAATCACGCCGCCCGGCGCAAATTCGTCGTCCGACATGTCGCCGCGCGCGGCCCGTTCCAGCTCGCCGCGCGTAATCTGGATATCGTAGGCGCGTTCAAGTTTGAAGACGATGTCGAGAAAGTCGAGCGACTCCGCGCCCAGCCCTTCAATCAGGCTGACCGTCGGCGAGACCGTGGCCACGTCAATCGCCAGCGATTCGGCCACGATGGCGCAAATGGCGTTTTCAATATCCTGCTGCTGTACATCCTTTGTCATTGCGTCGCTTCCTCGGTAAGTTCGTCCTCGTACCAGCGCACTACGCGCCCCAGTGGTTTGCGCGGCTTTTGTGCAGGCGGCTCTCCCGCCGGGTAGCCCAGCGCGATGGCGCCGACCATCTGCCACGGTTCGGCAATGCCGAGCAGCGCGCAGATGCGGTCGCGCGCGATCATCGGCCCGGCCATCCAGCAGCCTCCCAGGCCGCTGGCGTGCGCCTGCAGCAGCAGGTTCATGACGGCGGCGCTGGTCGAGCAAAGTTCGGCCTGCATCGCCCCTGCCGTGTGAAAGGCGGCGGGATCGGCTCCGCCCGAAGCCAGCAGGTTGGCGATCAGGTCCGGGTATTGGCGGTACTGGGGAATGATGATGACGGCGGCGCTCAGTAGCGGTTCGTGGAAAAAGTCGCCGTAGTTGCCAAAGTCTTCTGCATGGTGGCCGCGCTGGATCACCGCCTTCATTTCCTCGGCGCGCACGCGGACCGCCTCCACGATGGCCGCGCGCAGCCGGCTGGAACGCACCACCGCGAACTGCCACGGCTGGCGGTTGGTCGCCGACGGGGCGCTGGTTGCCGCCAGCAGCAATTTTTCCAGCGTTTCGCGCGTGACCGGACGGTCCGAAAACTCGCGCGTGCTGCGCCTGGAGAGCAGCCAGTCCAATGTCGTCTGTTCATTCATTCTGCCTTGAAGCCTCCGTCGACATTCCACACCTGGGCAGTGACGTAGCTCGCTTCGTCGCTGCATAAAAAGCCCACTACCGCCGCCACCTCGCGCGCGCTTCCGACCCGCTTGAGCAGAATGCGCCTGTTTAGTTCATCAGGCGCAAGCATGCAAATATCGCGCGTCATGTCGGTCTCGATGACGCCTGGCGCCACGGCATTCACGCGCACCCCGCGCGGCGCCAGCTCCACCGCCAGCGCCCGCGTAAATGCTTCGACCGCACCCTTGGAGGCGGCGTAATTGCTCTGGCCGCGGCCGGGCCGCGTGGCAGCGACCGACGACAGGTTGACGATCACGCCGCGCCGGCGCGACACCATGCGCCGGGACGCCTCGCGGCAGCAGTTGACGACGCCGCCGATGTTGACCGCGAAAACAGCGTCGAAGTCGGTCGCTTCGCTCGCGCCCAGCAGCGTGTCGCGCAGCACGCCGGCATTGCAGACCAGGACGTCGAGCTGGCCGAACCTGGCGTCGATCGCGGCGAACATGGCGCCAACCTCGCCGGCGTTGGCCACGTCGGCGCGCAGCAG
Source organism: Massilia sp. TSP1-1-2 (assembly GCF_049896185.1). Taxonomy (NCBI): domain Bacteria; kingdom Pseudomonadati; phylum Pseudomonadota; class Betaproteobacteria; order Burkholderiales; family Oxalobacteraceae; genus Massilia; species Massilia sp. TSP1-1-2. The sequence goes on along the minus strand of NZ_JAFCTU010000001.1, from coordinate 15,720 downwards.
CAGGCATTCGGCGCCAAGCTCGCGCACTTGCCGCGCAACGTCTTGCGCCGCCGTTTCGTCGCTACGGTAATTGATGACGATGGCAAAGCCCTTGGCCGCCAGGTTGAGCGCAATCGCCGCGCCAATGCCGCGCGAAGCGCCGGTCACGAGCGCGGTTTTTTGCGGGACGCTCATGCCAGCTCCACGCGGATGATGCCGGCCAGGCCGGGCGCGCCGGCGCACAGGCCGATGGCGGAGCGGGCAGTGGTGGCTTCGGCCTGCATCAATGGCCGCAAAGGGCCGCCAGCTGCGCGCTGCAAGCCTGCAATTGGCGGCAGCATCCGGCGCCGCAACAGCTCGGCCAGCGCGATGGTTTGAACAACTGAGGAAGCCGCGCCAATTTGTCCCATGGCGCTCATGATACAGCACAGCGCAGCGTCGTCGCCGGTCACTTGGGCCGCCGCCAGGCGCTCTTGCGCATCGTACTCGGGGCGCGCCAGTCCGGCGCCATCGACCACGTCGCCGGGCTGCGCAACGGCACGCACCAGGCGCGCCAGCGTGCCGGCCAGTGCTTCGCCCTTCTCGCCGTCGGCGGCATCTTGCGCTTGCACGCAGGCGATGCATTCGCCTTCGCCGGGGCGTTGCAGCACCAGCGCGGCTGCCGCTTCGCCAGGTACAAAGCCGGCCGCGTTAATATCATACGGCGTAGCAGGGCTGGCCGCGCCGGCCACGCACGCGCCGCGCGCGGCCAGTTCCACCAGCGTTTCCGGTTCGATCAGCGAATCGTAGCCAACCACCAGCGCGACATCGACCGCGCCGGCGGCAAGCGCGCGGATGGCCGCGCCCAGCGCTTGCGCGCCGGCGTTCGCGCCGCCATAGGTTGCCCCTTCACCGCGCGCGCCCAGCTCCTGCGCGGCAATCGCATGAGCGTTGTTGGACAGGTGCTGGAGCATCCAGAACGGATGCAGCAGGTCCAGGCCGCAGTTCCAGGCGTTGGCGCCGCCTGCCTCCTGCCGTTCAAAGGCCGGCATCAGGTCGTCCCAGTGGGCGCGCAGCCCGCCGTAGCCGAAAAACAGGCCGACCCGGTCGCTGCCCTTGATGCCTGCGCTGTCAAGCGCCTCGGCCGCCACTGCCACCGCGTGCAGGCCCATGCGGCGCAAGAAGCGCGCGTTGCGCGACGGGGCTACAGACTGCGTCATCGCCGCCGCCAGCTGGCAGGTGTAGGCGCTGGCGTCGAAGCGCGCGTTGACGGCTGCCGCGCGCTCGCCCGCCAACAGACGGTCGACGACCTCGCCAACGTTGGAGCCGAGCGGCGTGCGCCACGCCGAGCCAATGATCGCCGCTTTCAGCATGGCCGCCCCAGTATCAAGGACACGTTCTGCCCGCCAAAGCCGAAGGAGTTGCTCAGCACCGCGTCGACGCGTGCCTCGCGCGGCGCTTCACCGATCACCAGCACGTCGCAGGCGGCGTCTTTCTGAAGATGGTTGGCGGTGCCCGGCAACAAACCGCGCTCGAACGCCAGCAGGCAGGACGCCGCTTCGATTGCCCCCGACGCCGCCATCAGATGTCCTATCGCACCCTTGATGGAACTGACGGGGAGGATGTCGGCGTGCGCACCGAACACGGCGCGAATGGCGCGCGCCTCTGCCGCGTCGTTGAGCGGCGTGCCGGTGCCATGGGCGTTGATGTAGCCAAGCGCCGACGGGTCAAGCTGGGCGCGCGCCAGCGCCAGCTGCATGGCGCGCTGCGCGGCGGCGCCGTCGGGCCGCGGCGCCGTGACCCGGTACGCGTCCTGCGTGCTGCCGTAGCCGAGCACGCGCGCCAGCACGCGGGCGCCGCGGCGCGCGGCACGTTCCTCGGACTCCATGACGAACATCGCCGCGCCTTCGCCGATGACCAGACCGTCGCGGCGGCGATCGAAGGGCCGGCATGCATCGGCCGCAGCGCGCGGCGACGGCGCGCCAAGGCGCGACATGCCGCCCAGCCCGAAAGGGTTGACCATCGAATCGGCACCACCGCACAGAACGACGCTGGCGGCGCCGCGTTCGATCAGCGAAGCCGCGTGCGCCAGCGCCAGCGTGCCTGCAGCGCAGGCCGAGGCGTTGACGATGACGGGGCCGTCAAGCGCCAGAAAGTCGGCGACGATGCGCGAACCGAGGTCAACGTCGGAACGAAAGCGAAGCGCCGCGCGACGGTCCCCCGCTTCTTCCCGCCAGTCGATGCACCCGTCGTGAAAATAGGGCGCAAAGTCGTCCATGAAGCCTTGCTCCAATCCCAGCGCCATCACCAGCGACGCTTCGCGCTCACCCGCGCCGCAACCGGCCATGCGCCACGCTTCGACTGCAGCCAGCAGGCCAAAGGCGCACTTGCGGTCGCGCCAGGCGCCGGCCTGGTGATACTGGTCCAGCAGCGATCTTTGCGCACCGGTGTGCGCATGCAGCCAGTCCGGGCCGACGGCGTTCACGTCCACCTCGCACGCGACTTTGGTTTCAAACGCGCTCGCATCGAATGAGCGGATCGGTGCGATGCGGCTGCCCCCTTGCGCCAGGCCGCCGAACAACTTGTCCAGTCCCACGCCAAATGCGCAGACCGCACCGGCGCCGGTGATGACCGCACGCGTCATGCCATGCGCCCCATCACGGCCAGGCCGATGCCCCCGTCGATGCCCGCATTGAGCACGAACGCGCGCCGCCAGTGCCCTTGCCGCAGTAGGTCGAGCGCCGCGCACCATGCGAGCGAAGGCGCGGCGGCCAGCGCGTCGCCCAGAAAAATGCTGGCGTCAACAACCGTGGCGCGCGTGCCGTGCAGCGCGCCATACAGTCGATCGCGCGCGCCGTTCCCCCACGGCGCCAGCACGATTAAATCGTCGCTGCCGGCATCGGCCAGCTCTTCGCCGGTCAGCTTGAGCGGCGCCTTGGCGTAGGCGCGGACGCTATGGAAAGCGGTCTTTTCCAGGCGCGCCAGCGCACCGTCGGCGCTGGCGGACAAAGCCAGCACGCCGGCCCCTTCGCCGGGAATGAAGCCCTTGGCCGGATAGCCGTCGCGCACCAGTTGCGCCCACGTGACGGGGTGCATGGCCGAGTCGGCGCCACCGGCCAGCGCGCGAGCGCATTCGCCGGCGGCGATATGCCAGCGCGCTTCGGCCAGCGCCGCCACGGTGCCGGTTCCGCGCGAATAAAAGGCGCCGTTGGCGCCGCCCGTGCCGTTCAGGATCGCGCCATGGCATAGCGTGAAGTTGTTCATCAGCTGAAAGGCGAACAAGGGGTTACAGGCAGCCAAGCCGGCGCTGCCGAAGCGCGCTTGCGAAAATTTGCGCTCGGCGATGCTTTCGGCCAGCATGCGGTTCAGTTCATCCATCGCGCAGCCCGACGCGCCGACGCCCAGGTACAGCGCCGTCTCTTCGCATCCGTGCTGCGGCCATGCGGCGTCCAGCAGTGCCAGGCGCAGCGCCACGGCCGCCAGCCGCGCAGGGTGCGACATCAGCTTGCGCGAGCGCGCATCGACATCGATCTGTGCGGGAATTGCCGGTACCTCCGCGCCGATGACGGGGCCATGGGTCTCACCCAGTTGCCGTGACGGTGCAAAGGCGGCGGCACAGGCAGGAGCGCAGTCCATGATGGCCTGGCCCAGTTGGCGCCAGTCGAAACCGAGCACGCTGACCGCCGCGGCCCCGCTGATATAGACATCCCTCATGCCATCGTTCATGCGCAGCGCCTCGCCACAATACTGCAGTTGGCGCCGCCAAAGGCAAACGCATTGACCAGCGCTGCGTCCACCGTCTTGCGCAGCGCGCGCCCGAACACGTGGGGCAGCGCGCAGGCCGGATCGGGCTCGCGCAGGTGCGCCGTTGGCAGCACCAGACCGTGGGCAACGGCTGCATGGGCGCACAGGAAGCCGAGCGCACCGGCGCCGGCGATCCAGTGGCCGAGCGCGCCCTTGACCGAACTGACATGGGCGCGCTCGAGGTGCGGCCCCAGCACGCGCTGCAGCGCGAGCGCTTCGACCGCGTCGTTGAGCGGCGTCGAGGTACCGTGCGCCTGTACGTAATCGACCGCATCGATTCCCGCCGATTTGAGTGCGGCGCGCATCGAACGGGCCGCGCCCTCGCCTTCCGGATCAGGCGCGGTCAGGTGATGGGCGTCCAGGCTGCGGCCCTCGCCGGCCACTTCGACGCTGGCCGCGCCCTGCTCGCGCGACAGGATCACAATGGCCGCGCCTTCGCCCACGGCAAAGCCGTCGCGCCGCACGTCGAACGGGCAGGACAAGCCGCGCGCGGTGAGCGCGCCGATGCGGCCGAACCCGGCCAGCATCATCGGATCGACGTCGGCGCCGACGCCGCCGCAAATAGCCACGTCGCACACGCCCAGCCGGATCGCGCGCGCCGCCTCGGCAATGGCGCTCGCGCCCGACGCGCAGGCCAGCGAGATCGTCACCGCCGGGCCTTGCGCATCGAATTCGCGCGCCAGCGCCGAAGTGACGGCGGCCGGTGAAATGATGGAGGCGTCGAACTGTGCCGCCAGGGGTGCGGCGTTGGCGCCAAATTGCCGATGGTCGAAGCGCGCGCCGCCGCCTGCGGCGCGGGTCAGGCCGAGCAAGGTGGCAAATGGCGCGCGCCCGGATTCGGCGCCCAGGAAAATGCCCGTGCGCTGCGGCGGCGGCGCGTTTTCATGGAACCCGGCGTCAGTCCAGGCTTCGCGCGCGGCAACCCGCGCCAGCGCCAGGCGCCGGTCGCCCGTATGGACAAAGCCGTCGATGGCCGCCGCCACGGTCGAGGGGAAATTGGTGACGTCGAACGCGCGCACTGGCCCCACCGCAGCGCGTCCATCGGCCAGGGCGCCGAGCGAGGCCGGCCAGCTTGCGCCAAGCGCCGTGATGGCGCCCACGCCGCGCACAAACACGCGCGCTGCGCTCATGGCTCTTCGGCCGAGCCGGTGAGCCACACATTGAGCACTTCGCGCCGCCGCGCAAGCAGCTTGGGGTTGGTGACCTTGGCAAAGGCAAACGCCAGCTCGGCCTCGGCCACCAGCTTGCCGTCTACCCGCGCCAGCGCGCGCACCTGGCCACCGTCTTCATGCACCACGATGCCCAGGCATTCGAGCTCCATCTTGTCGCCGGCGCGCACCTGGTGGCGGAACTTGGCCCGGTCCACGGTCACCAAGAGGGCATGCAGGTCGTGCCGCCCGCGCTCGCGCATGCTGGCCTCGACCAGCACGCCGCCAAGCTGCGCCATCGATTCGATGATCATCGCGCCGGGCATGACCGGGTGGCCGGGAAAGTGGTCGGCAAATATATCATCCGACAGCGACACGCACTTGACTCCCGATGCCATGTGGGGCGGCTCGAGCGCCGTGATTTTATCGAGAAGTATGTACCGCATCGGCGCCGCCCTTGTGCCCAGGTTGAATTGCTAATCTCACTAAAATGATGCAATTCAGGTTAGGATATCCTAAAGTCAACACTTTATACCAGCAGATCATTGTCGAAAGGTTCAGATGGAATGCACAAGCTGTGACACGAGCCCCGTCCGCAAGGACCGTACCCACACTTTTTTCATGCACGAGATGGCCATCTGCGCCGGCTGCGCCACCCCGATCGAGGCGCGCGTGGTGCTGCGCGACGAGCAGGTGGTCAAGCTGATTCACTGCGCCCAGTGCGGCCGGTCCGAGCAGCTTGTGTCCACCGATGCCAAGGCCTACGTGGCGAGTTTTCTGGCGCGTGGCGAGGTCCCGCCCGGCCACGAGGGCGACCACGTCTTCAAGCACACCACCTCGACCTGCCCCGGATGCCTGGCGCTGCTGCCGGCCGACGTGGTGATCCGCGACGGCAAGGTCTACTTCCTGAAGAACTGCGCCACCTGCGGGCCGTCCGAAGCGCTGGTGTCCGAAGACGCAAAATACTACGTGGACGCCTATTCGTTCGCGCGCGCCGGCACCGAGCCGCTGGTGTTTTCAACCGAAGCTGACCAGGGCTGCCCGACCGACTGCGGCACCTGCGGCGACCATGAACAGCACACCTGCCTGCCGATCATCGAAATTACCGACTACTGCAACCTGGAGTGCCCGGTCTGCATCGTCAACAATACCAACGCCAACCACCTGTCGAACGAATCGTTCGCGCGCATGATCGACACGCTCGTAAAAAATGAAGGCCAGGTCGAGTCGATCGCCTTGTCCGGCGGCGAGCCAACCAGCCACCCGCGCCTGATGGAGCTGGTCGCGATTGCCACGCGCGAGGAAATCGGGCGCATCGTCATCATCACCAACGGCTTGCGGCTGGGGCGCGACCGCGCCTTTGCCGAAAAAATCAAGGCCAGCGGCGCCTACGTCGCGCTGCAGTTCGACGGCTTTACCGCCGACACGCACGAAAAGATCCGCGGGCGCGACCTGTGCGACGAAAAGAGCGCCGCGCTCAAGATGCTCAAGGAACTCGACATTCCGACCCAGATCATTTTCGTGGCCGCGCGCGGCGTCAACGAACACCAGATCGGCCAGGTGGTGGAAATGTTCCTGAAAGAAGACCACATGCTGTCGCTGAACTTCCAGCCGGTGGCCTTTACGGGCGCCGGCGGTGGCCAGTTCGCGCACGACCCGATGGACCGCCTGACCATTCCCGGCGTGATCAAGCGCATCGAAGAGCAGACCGGCGGCGCCCTGCTGGCGAGCGACTTTGCGCCCCTGCCCTGCTCGCACCCGCAGTGCGTCTCGCTCACCTACCTGCTGCGCATGAACGACGGCAGCCATATTCCCTTCGGCCGCTTTGTGGACTTTCGCACCCATGGCACCTTGCTGCGCTCGTCGGCCACGCTGGGCGCCTCGCCCGAAATCCACGACGCCATGAGCGACGTGGTGCATGACGTCTTTGCCCGCCAGAACGAGATAGAACGCTCGGACGAGATCCTCGGTGCGCTGCGGCGCGCAATCGACGTCATGTTCCCCAACCGGCCGGTGAGCGCCAAGGAAGCGATCCATTTGGGCGAAAAACAGGCCAAGTCGATCTTTTTGCATCATTACATGGACCGCCACGATTTCGACCTCGAACGCCTGCGCAAGTGCTGCCACCATTATCCCCAGGTCGACGGCAGGATCATGCCGGCCTGCGGCTTCAATATGTTCCACCGGGGCGCGGCCAAGGGGCCGGAGACGGAACTGGCGGCCTGGGGCAAAAAGCCATGGACTACGGACGCGCCGGCGCAGATCATCCAGTTTCACCGTACCGACACGCGCCAGGCCTTGACCGGCATCGGCGTGAACGAGACGCCCGCGCGCGCGCCGCATTCGATCGGCCTTGGCGGCGCCAAGCCGGTGGTGCTCACGGACAAGCTGAAATAATGGGCATCCTCGACAACCGTACCGCACTGGTCACCGGCGGCTCGCGCGGGCTTGGGCGCGCGCTCTGCTTTGCCCTGGCGCGCGAAGGCGCCAACGTGGCGTTCAACTATTCGCGCTCAAGCGCCGAAGCGGCCCTGGTGCTGGAACAGCTCAAGGAAATCGGCGTCAAGGCATGGGCGTTCCAGGTCTCGGTGCTGGACAAGGCGGGCCTGCACGCGATGGTGCGCACGATTGAAAAGGAAGCGGGCGCGATCGATATCCTGATCAACAACGCCGGCATCGGCCAGGTGGTGCCGCTGGCGCTGATGGAGGAGGAAGACTGGGACCGCATGATGAACACCAACGTCAAGGGCGCCTTTCTGACGACCCAGGCAGTGCTGCGCGGGATGATCCACCAGAAGCGCGGACGCATCCTCAATATCAGTTCGCTCGCCGGGGTTAAAATGATGCAGGCGCCGGTGCATTACAGCGCGGCTAAGGCGGCGCTGAAAGGCATGACGGAAGCGCTGGCCAAGGAAGTGGGCCGTTACGGCATCACCGTCAATTGCCTGGCGCCGGGCGTGCTGGACGAAGGCGTGAGCAGCAATGTGCCGGTCGTCAAGCAGCAGGAATACCTGCGCCATTGCGCGCTGGGCCGGCTGGGTACGGTCGAGGAAGTGGCCGAAGCGGCTGCATTTTTTGTATCGGATAAAAACAGTTACATGAGCGGCGCCACCGTGGTGATCGACGGCGCCGTCTGACAAGGAGCATTCCATGACCAAGATTTTCTTATGCATGCGCGCGGCGCTGGTGGCCGCGGCCCTGCTGGCCGGCGCGCAGGCCGGCGCCCAAGCGCCCAAGGCGGGCGACGCCTGCTACAAGCGGGTCTTCGACAAGACCGCCAGCACTGGCCGCTGGCGCGTGATGGAGTGCGTCAAGAATACCGACTTGTATTTTCAGGTTGAATTTCGCGACAGCGAGCTGCACGAATTTTCATCCATGGTCAAGTTTGCCGGCGACGGCATGGGCGACGACAACAATAACTACACCGTGGTCGGGGGCGACAGCCTGGCGATCGACATCATGTCCGAGCGCGGCGGCCACGTGATTTTCCTGCATCCGGTAAGCGCGGCCAAGGAGCTCTCCAGCGTGGACGTGGCCTACATGAATCCGGATGAAGGCGGCAAATTCAACCTCAAAAAGAGCGGCAATACGCTCCGCTTGACCACCAATGAGAACGACATCGCGATCGCCATCGGCCCCGATGGACGCCTTAAAAACGTGACCAGGCCCGCTCCGCAGAAATAGCGCCAGGGACAGGAAATCGACAAAAGTGCTACCCTGTTTGTGATCCATTTTCCACCTACCCGAGGAATGACATGAACGTATTGATGGTACTGACTTCCCACGACCAGCTGGGCGACACCGGGCACAAGACCGGCTTCTGGCTGGAAGAATTCGCCGCGCCGTATTACGTGTTCAAGGACGCGGGCGCCAGCGTCACGCTGGCCTCGCCCGCCGGCGGGCAGCCCCCGCTGGACCCGAAAAGCGATGCGCCCGAGTCGCAGACCGCCGCCACCGCGCGCTTCAAGTCCGACCCTGCCGCGCAGGGCGCGCTGGCGTCCACCGAGCGGCTCGACAAGATGGCCGTTGGCGCCTTCGACGCCGTGTTTTATCCGGGCGGCCACGGGCCGCTGTGGGACCTGGCCAACGACGCCGCGTCCATTGGCCTGATCGAAGCGACTTTCGCGTCCGGCAAACCGCTGGCCCTGGTGTGCCACGCGCCGGGCGTGCTGCGCTATGCCAAGGGCGTGGCGGGCAAGTACCTGGTGAGCGATAAAAAAGTGACCGGTTTCACCAACACCGAAGAAGAAGCGGTCGGGCTCACCAAGGTCGTGCCGTTCCTGGTCGAGGATATGCTCAAGGAAAACGGCGGCTTGTATTCCAAGGGACCGGACTGGCAATCGTACGTGCTCACCGACGGCAACCTGGTCACCGGCCAGAATCCCGCATCGTCCGAAGAAGCGGCCAAGGCGGTGCTGACGCTGCTGGCCAAGGCCACGCTGTAAAAGTCGCCATGGGGCCGGTGCGCGTACAATGCGCGCACCGGTCGCTACCTGGAGACACCAATGAGTTTGAAAATATCCCGGATCCTGCACGCCGGTTACGTCTTCGAATGCGACGGCGCGCAGATCGCCTTCGACACCATCTTTGAAAACCCCTTCAGCCGCAATTGCCACGCCTTTCCCGACGTGCGCTTCGACCAGGCGCTGATCGAACAGCTCAAGTTCGACGCCGTCTTCATCTCGCATTTTCATGACGACCACTGCTCGCTCGAAAGCCTCGCCTTGCTGGACCGGGCAACGCCCCTGTACATCTACTGCCTGTACGAGGAACTGTTCGCCATGGTGCGCCAGCTGGGCTTTTCCAGCGTCCATGCGCTGGCGATCGATACGCCCGTCACCGTCGGCCCGTTCGAGGTCATCGCGCGCGTGGCGCTCGACGCCGAAGTCGACTCCATGTTTCAGGTCAAGGCTGGCGGCCTGAATGTGCTCAACGTCGTCGATTCCTGGATCGACCCCGAGGCACTGCCCGAACTGGCGCGCCAGGGGCCGTGGGACATGGTGCTGTGGCCATTCCAGACCATGCGCGAGCTGGAAGTGCTCTCGCCCTCCAGGGCGGCGCCCGCCGCGCCGCAACTGCCGCCCGACTGGATCGACCAGTTGAAGGTACTGGCGCCGCGCTACGTGGTGCCAAGTTCCTGCCAGTTCCTGCAGGAGCCGTGGTCCTGGTACAACCATGCCTTTTTCCCGATTACCTACCTGCAGTTCCAGCACGAGATTGAAGCCGCGCTGCCGAGAACAAAGGTGGTGCGCCTCAATCCGTCGGTGTCGGTACTGCTCGACGCGACGTCGCTGCGCCCAAGCAAACCGCTGCCCTGGGTGCTGCCGGTCGGCGAGCAGGACGTCGACTATCGCTACCAGGCCGGCACCGCGCCCCCGCCCACGGCCCTCATCGCCACCCGCTTTGCGCCCCTCACGCCCGAACAAAACGCGCGCGTGATCGACTTTTGCCAGGCAGGCCTGCTAGACACATACCGCGCCATGGAACTGCCCGAAGAGAGCTACTTTGAAGCGCCGCGGGTGTGGCGCCTGTCCATCTACGACCATGCGGGCCAGGGTACCGAGTTTCATTACCGGGTCGAAGGCGACACCATCAGCGCACTAAGCGCTATCGCAGAACCGCTGGCGTGGACCACCGAGATCCCGGCTGCAAAACTGTACGCGGCGCTGGAACTGGGCGAATCGCTGACCTCGATGTACATGCGCATCAACGACGTGGTGTTCGAGGCCGCCGTGGAAGCGGACATCGCCAGCGCCGAAATCATCGACGACCCGCTGATCCGCTGCCTGTTCAACGATGTCTTTGGCGCCTACCAGGCCGCCCAGCTGCGCCGCCTACAGCCGTAAGTGCGACGCTGTGCCGGCCCCTGGCGCCGGCCCGGCCACGTACGGCAGGCGCACCGTGAAGGTACTGCCCTCGCCCTGGCCCTGGCTATGGGCCGCAACGCTCCCCTCATGCAGTTGCACCAGGCTGCGCACCAGCGCCAGCCCGATGCCAAGGCCGCCCTGGGCGCGGTCGGCGGTGCGCTCGGCTTGCGCAAACAGCTCGAAGGCATTGGCCGAGAGCGCCGGCGACATGCCGATTCCGTTGTCGGTGACGATGATCTGGACCATCGCCGCGTCCACCTCCATGCGCAGCGTAATGCGCCCGCCGTCCGGCGTGTACTTGGCGGCGTTGTTAAGCAGATTGGTCAGCACCTGCACCAGGCGCTTGTGGTCGCCGAGCACGCACGCCGCCTCAAACGGCAACTGCACGGCCAGCCGATGGCGCCGCGCGTCGATCACCGGTTGCACCTGCTCGAGTGCATCCTCGACGATGCGGCGCGCATCGAGCACCTGCCTGTCGATCAAGACCAGGCCGCGCGTGACGCGCGAGACGTCGAGCAGGTCGTCGACCAGGCTGGTGAGATGCCTGACCTGGCGCGCAATGACGTCGCTGCTCTGCCTGACCCGCTTCGGATCGTTCGCCGTCAGGCGCAGCAGGTCGGCCGCCGCACTGATGGGCGCGAGGGGATTGCGCAATTCGTGCGCCAGCATCGCCAGGAATTCATCCTTGCGGCGGTCCGCTTCGCGCCGCTCCGAGATGTCGCGGTAATGCACCGCCAGGCCGCCGTCGAGCACCGGCAGCAGCCGGATTTCAAGCCACAAGGTGACGCCGTTTGAAAACGCCATCAACTGCTCGGAGGAGTCGGGAACGCGCGTGGCCATCGCTTTGCGGTAGCGCAGCTCGACTTCGGTGCCGATGATCTCCGGCCAGATTTCCCACACCGTGCGGCCCATCACGTCGCTTTCCGTACGCTGGCCCACGCGCAGGCCGACGGCATTCATCTGCCGGAATTTCCAGTCGCTGTCCATGATGGCGAAGCCTTCCGTCATGCTCTGGAAAATATGCTGGCTCTGGTCGCGCTCGGCCTTGAGGCGGGCTTGGGCGCGCGCGTAGCGCATGCCGGTCCAGGTGCGCTCGGCCATTGACCGCGCAAGCGCAATGTCGTCGTCCGTCCATGCGCGCTGCCCTGCCTGGTACAACTCGACCACGGCGAGCACCTGCCCGGCCTGCACAAAGGGCACGCTAAAAGCCTCGGGCGCGGCAATGGCCCCGACTCCGGCCGCGGCGCCAATCTGGCCCGCTTCGCGGAACATGACGCGGTCGGCGTGCAAGGCCTCGCACAGCATCGCGCTGGCCGCTTGCGCTATCTCGTCAGGATCGCCAATCGCCCACACCAGCTCGCCCAGTGCGATCTGGAACGCCTGCCTGCGCTCGACTTCTTCAAGCCTGGCCACTTTTTCGTCTAGCGCCTGCCGGGTGGCAATCTGCTCGCTGACGTTGCGAAAATAGACGGAGAGCCCGATGTCGGCCGGATAGACATGCACTTCATACCAGCGGCGGTGATCGGGATAGAAGGCAGTGAAGGTGCTCGCCTTTTTCTCGCGCGCGGCCGTGTGGTATTGGGTTTCAAATTCGCTGCCGGCCAAGCCCGGGTAGACACTCCAGATTGCACGCCCAAGCAATTGCTCGCGTGAAAACCCCAACACATGCTCGGCTTGAACATTGATGTACGTAAACAGCCATTCCGTATCAAGCGCAAAAAACGCGTCCGTGATGCTTTCCAACACGGCGTACGCGGCGCCATCGCGCTCTTGCAAGTTGGAAAAATTGGAATGCACTGTCCAGGTCCTTCAAAACGTCTACCAAGATTCCTAGTGTGAACAGGATTTCCAAAGGGCTACGCACGACAGATAAGGGCGCGCTACAATGCCGCTTTGGCATTCAAGGGTGCACGTGCCTCCACTACCGCAGGGCTTTCTTCTGACCCGCCACTGGCGCGACACGAGCGCCGGCACCGAAGTCGATTTCTGGCTCGCGACCGATGACGGCGCGCGCCTGGTGCGCTTGCCCGTGCAAGCGTCGGTCGCCTTTATCCCCGCCGAACAGCGCGAGCAGGCCGACGCCGTGCTGGGCGACGAACGCGGGTATGAATTGCGCGCGCTGGCGCTGTGCGACTTTCAGCACCGGCCCGTGCTCGGGCTGTACTGCAGCCAGTACCGGGTGCTGCTCAAGCTGGCAAAGCGCCTGCGCGAGCACGGCGTGGATGTGTATGAAGCCGACATCCGCCCGCCCGAGCGCTACCTGATGGAGCGCTTCATCACCGCGCCCGTCTCGTTTGGCGAGGGCGCGCTGAAACCGGCGCCGCTGTACCGCCCGCAGCTCAAACTGGCCTCGCTCGACATCGAAACCACCGCCCACGGCGAGCTGTATTCGATCGCGCTGGAAGGCTGCGGCCAGCGCCAGGTCTACATGCTTGGCCCGCCAAACGGCGGCGGCGGGGCGCTCGACTTCGACCTTGAATACTGCGCCAGCCGCGCCCTGATGCTCGAACGCCTGAACCAGTGGATGGCGCGGCATGACCCGGACGCCATCATCGGCTGGAACGTGGTCCAGTTCGACCTGCGCGTGCTCAACAAGCACGCCGAACAATATGGCGTGCCGCTGCGCCTAGGCCGCGACGGCAGTGCGATGGAGTGGCGCGAGCACGGCGGCAAGCAGCATTTTTTCGCCGCCGCTGCCGGGCGCCTGATCATCGACGGGATTGAAGCGCTCAAGTCGGCCACGTGGAGCTTTGCGTCCTTTAGCCTGGAGCATGTATCGCAAACGCTGCTGGGCGAAGGCAAGGCGATCGACAACCCCTACCAGCGCATGGCCGAAATCGAGCGCCGCTTTGCCGAAGACAAACCGGCGCTGGCGCGCTACAACCTGAAAGACTGCGAGCTGGTCACGCGCATTTTCGCCAAGACCGAGCTGCTGACCTTTTTGCTGGAACGCGCCAGCGTGACCGGCCTGGCGGCGGACCGCAGCGGCGGCTCGGTGGCCGCCTTCGAGCACCTGTACATGCCCATGATGCACCGCCAGGGCTACGTGGCGCCGAATCTGGGCGACGTGACCGGCGAAGACAGCCCGGGCGGCTTTGTCATGGATTCGCGCGCCGGCCTGTACGACTCGGTGCTGGTGCTCGACTACAAAAGCCTGTACCCGTCGATCATCCGCACCTTCCTGATCGACCCGGTGGGGCTGGTGGCAGGCACGCGCGACGAGGACGAGGACGAGGACGAGGACAATGACGAGGACAACGCGGCCACGGTGCCAGGGTTTCGGGGAGGGCGTTTTTCGCGCCACAAGCACTGCCTGCCGGCGATCGTCACCCAGATCTGGCAAGGGCGCGACGCGGCCAAGCGCGAACAGAACAAGCCGCTGTCGCAGGCGCTCAAGATCATCATGAATGCGTTTTACGGCGTACTCGGTTCCAGCGGCTGCCGCTTTTTCGATCCGCGCCTGGCCTCGTCGATCACGCTGCGCGGCCAGGAGATCATGCACTTGACGCGCAAGCTGATCGAGGACCTGGGCTACCCAGTCATTTACGGCGACACCGATTCCACTTTTGTCTGGCTGCGCCATGCGCACAGCGATGCGCAGGCGGGCGAAATCGGGAGCGCGCTGGTGGGCCACGTGAACCGCTGGTTCGACCAGTACCTGCGCGAGCAATTCAAGCTCGACAACGCGCTCGAACTGCAGTTCGAGACACACTACCGGCGCTTTTTAATGCCGACCATCCGCGGCTCCGAACAAGGCAGCAAGAAGCGCTACGCGGGCCTGGTCACCCGCGCCGACGGCAGCGAGGAAATGGTCTACAAGGGCCTGGAAACGGTGCGCAGCGACTGGACGCCGCTGGCGCAGCAATTCCAGCAGGCGCTGTACCTGCGCATCTTCAAGGGCGAGGCATACCAGGACTACGTGCGCGAGTACGTCCGGCGCACCGCCGCCGGCGAATTCGACGCGCTGCTGGTGTACCGCAAGCGCCTGCGCCGCCCGCTCGGCGACTACGTGCGCAACGTGCCGCCGCATGTGCGCGCCGCGCGCGCGGCCGACGAATTCAACCGCCTGCACGGGCGCGCGCTGCAATACCAGAACGGCGGATGGATCCAGTATGTGATGACGACCGCCGGGCCCGAACCGCTGGAAGCGCGGCGCGCCCCGATCGACTACGAGCACTACCTGACGCGCCAGCTGCAGCCGGTGGCGGACGCGATTTTGCCGTTTGTGCAGGATGACTTCAACGCGCTCACGAGCGCTCAGCAAACCTTGTTCTGAGCGGCTTGGTCGGCGCCGTCAAGCCTTGCGCTCGCCGCGCACGAGCAGCAGGGCCCACGCCGCCAGCATCACCGCGCAGGCGGTAATGGCAAGGTACACCGGATCGGTGGCCAGCGATGGATTTTCAAACACCATGCGCGCGACGTGCGCCCCTGCGAGCAAGGCGAACAGGATACCGGTGGCGATGACGTAGGTGAGCATGGAAAAGCTCCCGTGAGTGCGTTGCCCGTCAGGGAACGGACTAGCGCGTTTCCTTGACGTTGATCGCCACCAGCATCTTGCCGTCGGCACTGACGGTGCAGTTGGCAAGCATGGCCGAGGCCATGCCGATCTCATTTTTCGCCGAAAAATCGATCGCCACGTTCAACTGCCCTTTATCAGCGGGCGTCACGTTGATGGTGCGGTAATCGAGCGTCTTGCGATTGACGGCGCGCGCCTCGATCGTGGCCTTGCAGGTGTCCGTTGCCGCCGCGCGCAGCGGATCGGCCGGCGTCTGCCCCTTGCCGCAAGCCGACAAAACCAAAACAGATAACATCAGCATCATTATTTTCATCGTTTGTCCAATATTTTTTTGCCTAGCGAGAAGTTACCTAGCCTGGATTTTGCATAAAAAAGGGCAAGAATGCCGTAAGTGCTTGATATGATGTGAGTATCTCGAAACACACTA